>JAJYTW010000212.1 GCA_021792855.1 Actinomycetes bacterium | reverse complement strand
GCCCGACCTGTCCAACCCGCCGGCCGGATGCCGGTTCGCGGCCCGCTGCTCGCGGGCCGACGACAAGTGCCGGACCGACGAGCCGTCGCTGATCGGCGAGACCGACGCGCACCTGTACGCCTGCTGGCATCCGGTCGACGGCGCGCTCGCCGCGGCAAAGGCCAACGGCGTTAACGGCTCGAGCGGGGTGAATGGCGTGCCCGCCGCCGATGCTCCGGCGACGGGCCCGGCCGCTGTGGTGCGGCCCCGGGAGGCGCCGGATGGCAAGTCAGGACCGCATCAGGTGCTGCGCGGCGAGACGCTGCTCGAACTGCGGAACGTGGTGAAGGAGTTCCCGGTCACCTCCGGCGCGATCCTGCAGCGCAAGGCGGGTGCGGTGCACGCGGTCTCGGACGTGTCGTTCTCGATCAACGCGGGCGAGACGTTCGGGCTGGTCGGTGAGTCCGGCTGTGGCAAGACCACGATCGGCAAGCTGATCGTGGCGCTGGAGAAGCCGGACTCGGGGCAGATCGTGCTCGCGGGCCAGGACATCGCCGGGCTGCGCGGCGGCGACCTGCGGCGCAGCCGCAAGGACCTGCAGCTGATGTTCCAGGACCCGTACTCCTCGCTCGACCCCCGCATGCGGGTCGGGTCGATCATCAGGGAGCCGATGTCCATCCAGCGGGTGGGCAGCGCCAAGGAGCAGCAGCAGCGGGTGTACGACCTGCTCGATGAGGTCGGCCTGCCGAGGAACGCGGTGGAGCGTTATCCGCATGAGTTCTCCGGCGGCCAGCGGCAGCGGATCGGCCTGGCCAGGGCGCTCACCCTGAACCCGCGGGTGATCGTCGCCGACGAGCCGGTCAGCGCGCTTGACGTGTCGATCAGGGCGCAGGTGCTGAACCTGATGAAGCGCCTGCAGGCCGACCACGACCTTACCTACGTGGTGATCTCGCACGACCTGGCGGTGGTCAAGTACATGGCCACCCGGATCGGCGTGATGTACCTCGGCAAGCTGGTGGAGGTCGGCTCGGGCGAGGACATCTACCTGCGGGCGGCTCACCCGTACACGGCCGGCCTGATCGCGACGATCCCGGTGCCCGAGCCCGAGGTGGCCAGGGCCCGGCGGGGCGCCGGCATCGTGGGCGAACTGCCCAGTCCGGTCAACCCGCCTTCGGGCTGCCGGTTCCGCACCCGCTGCCCGTTCGCCCAGGAGGTCTGCTCGGTGGAAGAGCCGCCGATGCGTGCCTTCGGCCCCGGGCATATCGCGGCCTGCCACTTCCCGCTTCAGACCCAGGACGCGATGAGCGGCCAGGACATCACGGCGGTGCCGGCCGCGAGCATGCCAGGCGCGGAAGTCACGTCGTTATCGGTCGCGCCGGCCTGATCCGGCCAGGATCAGGCCGGCCCGGGACCGCGCCGTCCTGGATTCCCGCTCGGGTGCGATCGGGCGGCGCGGTGGCCGTAGAGTCAGTGCGTGACTTTGGTGCTTGTGGTGCGGCATGGTCTGACGGCCGCGACCGGTTCCGCGCTGACCGGGCGAACCCCCGGGATCCCGCTGGATGACCGGGGGCGATCGCAGGCCGCGGCGCTGGCCGCCCGGCTCGCCTCGGTGCGCCTGGACGCGATCGTGACCAGCCCGCTCGAGCGCTGCGCGCAGACCGCGGCGGCGGTCGCGGCGGCTCAGCCGCCAGGGACGCCGGTGCATGTCGACGAGCGCTTCATCGAGTGCGGTTACGGTGACTGGACCGGCCAGCCGCTGCGCAAGCTGGCCCGAGATCCGCTCTGGAAGGTGGTTCAGACGCATCCCAGCGCGGTGACCTTCCCCGGACCGGACGGCGAGGCGATGGCGGACGTGCAGCGCCGGGCCGTGGCCGGGATCCTGGACTGGAACGCCCGGCTCGGCCGGGAGGCCGTTTACCTGATCTGCTCGCACGGCGATGTGATCAAGGCGATCATGGCCGATAGCCTCGGCCTGCACCTGGATCTGTACCAGCGGATCATGGTGGACCCGTGCTCGCTGAGCGTGCTCCGATTCACGCCGCTGCGCCCGTTCGTGGAGCGACTGAATGACACCGGCGGCAGCGTCACGGCATTGACCAGAACGGACAACAGCCCGGCTGGCCGGGCGGCCCTGCGGCCGGAAGATGCGCCGGTGGGCGGCGGCGCGGGAGGATAACAACTATGGCCGTCTTTTCCTATGATCCGCCGGACCGGTTCGTGGCCGGCACCGTCGGCCAGCCCGGCGACCGCACCTTTTACCTGCAGGCGACCGGCAGCGGCCGGGTGACCAGCGTGGTGCTGGAGAAGGGCCAGGTCGACCAGCTAGCCCAGCGCCTGGACGAGCTTCTGGACGAGGTACAGCGGCGCACCGCCGGCGCGGTCGAGATCCCGGCCACGGCGCCGGACACCCTCACCGACAACGACCCGCTCGATCAGCCGGTGATGGAGGACTTCCGGGTCGGTGCGATCGCGCTGGCCTGGGACAGCGACACCGAGCGGGTCATCATCGAGGCGCAGGAGATGAGCGAGGAGCCGATCGAGCCGCTGGCGGAGGACCTGCCGGAGGACGGTCCTGGCATCCTCCGGGTGACCATCACCGCGGCCGCGGCCCGGGCGTTCGCCAAGCGGGCGCAGCAGATCGTCGTGCAGGGAAGACCGTCGTGCCCGCTGTGCGGGCTGCCCATGGACGCGTCGGGTCACATCTGCCCGCGGCAGAACGGGCACCGGATTGGCCGCGCCTGAGCGGCCGCCGGAGCGGCCGTCGGAGCTCGCCCTGCTGGCCTCCGGTGAGCTGACCGTCACCGGGCGGCTGGTGGACGCATCGAACGCCACCTTGTACTGCACGGTGCGGCTCGGCGACACCGAGGCGGCCTGCGTCTACAAGCCGGTCGCCGGGGAGCGGCCGCTGTGGGACTTCCCGGACGGGACGCTGGCCGGGCGGGAGGTGGCCGCCTACCAGGTCTCGGCCGCCGCGGGGTGGGACATCGTGCCACCGACCGTGTACCGGGACGGGCCGTTCGGCCCCGGCATGTGCCAGCTCTGGATCGATCTGGACCCCGAGGTGGATCTGATCGAACTTGCCCGCAGCGACCGGGACCCGGCACTCCGGGCGATGGCCGTGTTCGACGCGGTGATCAACAACGCGGACCGCAAGATCGGCCATCTGCTCCCGGCGCCGGGCGGCCGGCTGTACGGCTGCGATCACGGTGTCTGCTTCGGCCTGGAGTACAAGCTCCGCACCGTCCTCTGGCAGTGGCGCGGCGAACCGCTGCCGGCCGCCGATCTCCGGGCGCTCGAGCGGCTGAGCGGGCTGATGACCGACGGCGACCTCGCGGCGCGGCTGGGCCGGTGGCTGACGCGGGATGAGGTGGCGGCGACCGGGAGCCGGATCGAGCAGCTACTGCGGCACCGGGTGCATCCCTATCCGCCGGAGGACTGGCCGGCCGTGCCCTGGCCGCCGATCTGAGCCGCGTGCGGCCCGGTCAGCGGCCGCCGTGCTCGCCGCGGTCGCCGCGGTCGCCGCGGTCGCCGCGCCGGCGCAGGTAGCGCTCGAACTCGCGCGCGATCGCGTCCCCGCTCGCCTCGGGCAGGTCGGTGGCGTCCTTGGCCTCCTCCAGCGACCGCACGTACTCGGCGACCTCGGCGTCCTGCTGGGCAAGCTCGTCCACGCCGCGCTCCCAGGCTCTGGCCTCGTCCGGCAGGTCGGCCAGCGGCATCGGGACGTCCAGTACGTCCTCGATCCCGCGCAGCAGGGCCAGGGTGGCCTTCGGGCTCGGCGGTTGGGCCACGTAGTGCGGCACGGCCGCCCACAGCGACACCGCGGGGATACCCGCGCTCGCGCAGGCATCTTGGAGCACGCCGACGATCCCGGTCGGGCCCTGGTAGTCGTTGGGCTCGATCTGCAGGGCCGCGGCAAGCTTGTCGTCCGAGGCCGCCACGGTCACCGGCACCGGCCGGGTGTGCGGGGAGTCGGCGAGCAGCGCGCCGACCAGGATGACCAGTTCGGCACCGAGGCTGGTGAAGCCCTCCACAAGCTCGCCGCAGAACCGCCGCCAGCGCATGTTCGGCTCGATGCCGTGCACCAGGATCAGGTCGCGCCCGACCGCGGGCGGCCTGGCCAGCGCCAGCCGGGTGGTCGGCCAGGTCAGCCTGCGCGCCCGGCCGTCGGTGATGTCGACGACCGGCCGGGTGACCTGGAAGTCGTAGTAGTCCTCCGGGTCGATCTCACCGATCGGACTGGCGTCCCAGGCAGCGCTCAGGTGGGCGACGGCCGCGCTGGCTGCCTCTCCCGCGTCGTTCCAGCCCTCGAAAGCGGCGATGACCGCGGGCGAGGTCAGCGCTGGGATGCCGTCGAACTCGATCTGAAGCCACCTCCACGATCAGTTCCGCGCCACCGCCAGGCGGCGGCCGGTGATCCTGCCTACCGCCCAGCCTAGTTGTGCGCCGATGGCCATAGGATAAGTGCATCATGACGAGCTACGCCGATCCGCATCGCCCGTCCCTGCGCTCCGCGCTTGCCAGGCGCGTGGTCATCGCCGACGGGGCCATGGGTTCGATGCTCCAGTCCAGCCCGGCGACCCTGGACGACTTCGCCGGCTACGAGGGCTGCAACGAGATCCTCAACGTCACCAGGCCGGACATCGTCAGGGCCATCCACGAGGGGTACCTCGGCGCCGGCGTCGACGCCATCACCACCAACACGTTCGGCGCGAACCTCGGCAATCTCGGTGAGTACGGCATCAGCGACCGGGTGCGCGAACTGTCGGTCGCCGGGGCGGCGGTCGCCCGGCAGGCGGCGGACGAGGCGAGCACGCCGGACCGGCCGCGCTGGGTGCTCGGGTCGATCGGCCCGGGAACCAAGCTGCCCACTCTCGGGCACGTGTCGTTCGCCGATCTGCTGACCGCCTACCAGGCGAACGCGGCCGGGCTGCTCGAAGGCGGCGCGGACGCGCTGATCATCGAGACCTGCCAGGACCTGCTCCAGGCCAAGGCGGCGATCATCGCGGCGAAGCGGGCGATCGCCGCGGCGGGTACCGACACGGTGCTGATCGCCCAGGTGACCATCGAGACCACCGGCGCGATGCTGCTCGGCAGTGAGATCGGCGCGGCGCTGACCGCGCTCGAGCCGCTCGGCATCGACCTGATCGGGCTGAACTGCGCGACCGGGCCGGCCGAGATGAGCGAGCACCTGCGGTACCTCGCGGCACACGCCCGGGTGCCGATCTCCTGCATGCCGAACGCGGGCCTGCCCGAACTGACCTCGAACGGCGCGTACTACCCGGTGACGCCGGACGAGCTTGCCACCGCGCACGAGGGCTTCGTCAGCGAGTTCGGGCTGAGCCTGGTCGGCGGCTGCTGCGGCACCACCCCGGAGCACCTGGCGGCCGTGACCGCCCGACTGGCCGACCGGCCGCTCACCCCGCGCAAGCCGAGGCCGGAGCCCGGTGTGGCCTCGCTGTACCAGCACGTGCCGTTCCGGCAGGACACCGCCTTCCTGTCGATCGGGGAGCGGACGAACGCGAACGGATCGAAGGCGTTCCGGGAGGCCATGCTGGCCGGGCGGCTTGACGACTGCGTCGAGATCGCCCGCGCCCAGACCAGGGACGGCGCGCACCTGCTCGACCTGTGCGTGGACTACGTGGGCCGGGACGGCGCAGCGGACATGGCCGAACTGGCCAGCAGGCTGGCGACCGCGGCCACGCTGCCGCTGGTGCTCGACTCGACCGAGCCTGAGGTGATCCGGGCCGGGCTTGAGCGGCTCGGCGGCCGGGCGGTGGTCAACTCGGTCAACTACGAGGACGGCGACGGCCCGGACTCGCGGATCGCCCGGATGATGCCGATCGTGCGGGAGCACGGCGCGGCGGTGATCGCGCTGACCATCGATGAGACCGGGCAGGCCAGGACGGCGGAGACGAAGGTCGCCGTGGCCATCAGGCTGATCGAGGATCTGACCGGCACCTGGGGGATGCGCCGCGGCGACATCATCGTGGACTGCCTCACCTTCCCGATCGCCACCGGCCAGGAGGAGACCAGGCGGGACGCGCTGGAGACGCTGGACGCGATCCGCGAGGTCAAGCGCCGGTACCCGGACGTGCAGACCACCCTCGGCGTCTCGAACGTGAGCTTCGGGCTGAACCCGGCCGCGCGGGCGGTGCTGAACTCGGTTTTCCTGAATGAGTGCGTCAAGGCGGGCCTGGACTCGGCGATCGTGCACGCCGCGCGGATCATGCCGATCGCGCGGATCCCGGCCGAGCAGCTTCAGGTCGCACTCGACCTGATCTACGACCGCAGGCGGGAGGGCTACGACCCGCTCGCGGTGATGCTGGACATGTTCGCCGGCGTGGACGCGGCGACGGTCAAGGCCAGCCGGGCCGCCGAGCTTGCCGCCCTGCCGCTGTGGGAGCGGCTGAAGCGGCGGATCATCGACGGCGAGCGGATCGGCCTCGAGGCGGACCTGGAGGCCGCGCTGGCCCAGCGGCCGGCCCTGGAGATCGTCAACGACGTGCTGCTCGACGGCATGAAGACGGTTGGCGACCTGTTCGGCTCCGGGCAGATGCAGCTTCCGTTCGTGCTCACCTCGGCCGAGGTGATGAAGGTTGCCGTGGGCTATCTCGAGCCGCACATGGAGCGCACCGGCGAGTCCGGCAAGGGCAGGCTGGTGCTGGCCACGGTCAAGGGCGACGTGCACGACATCGGCAAGAACCTGGTGGACATCATCGTCTCCAACAACGGCTACGACGTGGTCAACCTGGGCATCAAGCAGCCGATCTCGGCGATCGTGCAGGCCGCCATCGACCACGACGCGGACGTGATCGGCATGTCCGGGCTGCTGGTGAAGTCCACCGTGGTGATGCGGGACAACCTGGCCGAGCTGAACTCCCGCGGGCTGGCCGGTCGCTGGCCGGTGCTGCTCGGCGGCGCGGCGCTGACCAGGTCCTACGTGGAGCAGGACCTGGCCGGGCTGTTCGACGGTGAGGTCAGGTACGCCAGGGACGCGTTCGAGGGGCTGCGCCTGATGGACGCCGCGATGGCGGTCAAGCGCGGCGAGCCTGGCGCGGCACTGCCGGCGCCACGGCCGCGCCGGGTCCGGGTCGCTCGGGAGGCCGGCGAGGATGCCGCGGCCGGCCAGCGGACCGACGGCGCCGGCGGCCGGTCCGACGTGGCGACCGACGTGCCGGTCCCGGCCGCGCCGTTCCTCGGTACCCGGGTGGTCAAGGGAATCCCGCTCGCCGACTACGTCAGCTACCTGGACGAGCGCGCGCTGTTCCTTGGCCAGTGGGGGCTGAAGCCGACCCGGGGCGAGGGCGGCGCCAGCTACGAGGAACTGGTCGAGACGCAAGGGCGCCCCCGGCTGCGGATGTGGCTGGAGCGGGCGCAGACCGAGGGGCTGCTCCAGGCCGCGGTCGTGCACGGGTACTTCCCGTGCGTCAGCGACGGCGACGACCTGATCGTGCTCGATGCCGACGGCGGCGAGCGGGAGCGGTTTACGTTTCCGCGGCAGCGCCGGGACCGTCGGCTGTGCCTGGCGGACTTCTTCCGGCCCGCATCCTCCGGCGAGACCGACGTGGTGGCCTTCCAGCTGGCCACGATCGGGCCGAAGATCAGCGAGGCGACCGCGGAGCTGTTCGCCAAGCACGCCTACCGGGACTACCTGGAACTGCACGGGCTCTCGGTGCAGCTAGCCGAGGCGCTGGCGGAGTACTGGCACGCCAGGAC
>JAJYTW010000211.1 GCA_021792855.1 Actinomycetes bacterium | reverse complement strand
CTTCAGGCACTGCACGACGTCCTCGGTCTGCCGGTGCTCGATCCCGCCGTAGAGGTCTTCCTCGTTCTCCCGGACGATCACCAGGTCCGTGCCCGGGTGATCGGTGGCCACGAACGGGGCGTACGCATGGCACGGCCGCACGTTCGCGAACAGGCCGAACGCCTTGCGGACGGTGACGTTGAGACTCTTGTAACCGCCGCCCTGCGGGGTCGTGATCGGCGCCTTCAGGAAGACCCGGGTACGCCGCAGTGACTCCCAGGCGGCGTTGTCGATGCCTGCCGTGATGCCCCGGAGGTAGGCGGCCTCACCGATCTCGACCGGTTCGATCTCCAGGGCGGCCCCCGCGGCCTCGATGATCCGCAGCGTCGCGGTCATGATCTCGGGGCCGATGCCGTCGCCGTAGGCGACCGTGATCGGCGTCGGCCTTCCGGCAGCACCGGCGGGCGGACTGCCCGAGCCGGGGCGCTGCGCCCCGGTGTGCTGCACGACGGTGTGCCGCACGACGTCGGTGTCGTGCGTTGCGGCGGAAGACTCCATGACACTCCTTGACTCAAAGTGGGCGGCGGGCGGGTCCGGCGGGGTCACCGCACGCGGAGAACCCGGATCCGCACCGCCATGATCTGTACTGGTATGACCTCCCTCATGTCACAGACAGGTGCACTGCCCGGAGCCGCATGCTCCGGGCGTTACGCAACTCGCGGACCCCGGCCGGCCTGCCAGGCCGACACGCGAAGCCCGGCACGACCCCGAACCGTGCTCCGGTGCTCCGGTGCTCCGGTGCTCCGGTGCTCCGGTGCTCCGGTGATCACCGCGCTCCGATGCTCCCTTGCCACCTGGATCGAGCGTCGCTCCCGGAACCACACCCTCGGCGCCGCGCGACCCAGATCCCGGATCGGCCTGTCGACAAGCCACGTCACGGGCCACTCGGGCGGCCCAAGGCCGATTTACGAACTATTTTTCATGTAATACATGCCGCATGTCAAAATAACCGGCGGCCGGTGGCACTGACCTGCGCTTCCGTCACGGGGGACCCGTCCCGCTCGCTGGACCCGCGAGGGAGGGAGTCACCCGTGCTTGTGTTCAGGCCACCTACCACTCCTTGGGCCCATGATCACGCCCGGAATGCCCGTTATGCGAAGCCACAAGGGGTGGTACGTGGCCGCGCAAGGCTCGCCGCTCAGTCGCGGCGGGCCGCGGATCCGACCCGATCCGGGCCGACACCGGCACCCGCACCGGGGCCAGGGCCAGGGCTGGCACCGCCAGCACCGGCACCCGCACCGGGGCCAGGGCCAGGGCCGGGGCTGACACCGCCAGCACCGGGGCCAGGGCCGGGGCTGGCACCGCCGACACCGGGGCCGGACGAGTCGTACCGCGGCGCGACCAGCCTGAGCAACTCCCCGATCGAGTGCGGTTGCTCGCACGGGTGCCGCAGCGGAGTGTCCGGGTTGACCCGATAACGGTTCCGGCGACCGACCCTGGTCCGGGTGACGTAGCCCTCGCTGACCAGATCCGTGATGATCGTCTGGGCGGCCCGCTCGGTGATGCCCACCCGGGCCGCGATGTCCCGGCCGCGCACCTCGGGGTCGGTGGCGATGCAGACCAGGACATGCCCGTGGTTGGTCAGGAACGTCCAGCTACCGCGGGACGTGCCCGTACCAGCAGTTTCAGCGTTCTCCGCCATTGGAACATGGTAGCGGCATTCATGAATCCGTAGCCGGATGTCACCAGCTGTCGATGCCGAACGAGTCCTCCGCGTGACCGCCGGATGACAGTAGCTCAAGGTCGGCCTCGACCATCATGCCGACCAGTTCCTCGAAGCCGATCTTGGGTTCCCAGCCGAGCTTGTCCCGCGCGGCCGAGGCGTCGGCGCAGAGCTTGTCCACCTCGGCGGGGCGGATGAACGCGGCGTCGGTCACCACATGGTCCCGCCAGTCCAGTCCGGCCACGGCGAACGCCCGCTCAAGCAACTCCTCGACCGAGTGCGTCACCCCGGTGCCGATCACGAAGTCGGCCGGCTCGTCCTGTCCGAGCATCAGGTGCATGGCCCGCACGTAATCGCCGGCGTAGCCCCAGTCCCGGCGCGCCGCCAGGTTCCCCAGCCGTAGCTGGCGCTCGTAGCCGAGCTTGATCTTGGCCACCGCCAGTGACGTCTTGCGGGTGACGAACTCCGGGCCCCGGCGCGGCGACTCGTGGTTGAACAGGATCCCGGAGACCGCGTACATCCCGTAGGACTCGCGGTAGTTCTGGGTGAGAAAGTGCCCGTATGCCTTGGCTACCCCGTACGGGCTGCGGGGGTGGAACGGGGTCTGCTCGGTCTGTGGCGTCTCCCGCACCATGCCGAACATCTCCGAGGACGACGCCTGGTAGAACCGGCACTGGCCGCGTCCCGGGGTGCGCGAGGAACTGATGCCGCTGCACACCCGGATCGCCTCAAGCACCCGCAGCACGCCCAGGCCGGTCACCTCGCCGGTCAGTTCCGCCTGCTGCCAGGACATCGGCACGTAGGAGATCGCCGCGAGGTTGTACACCTCATCGGGCTGAACGCGCTCGACCGCCGAGATCAGGCTGCCCTGGTCGAGCAGATCGCCGCGGATCAGCCGGACGTCCCCGAGTAGCTGCCGCAACTGCCTGACCCGGGGGTTCTGCTGGCCCCGGACCAGCCCCCAGACCTCATAGCCCTGGCCGAGCAGGTACTCGGCGAGATAGGAGCCGTCCTGGCCGGTTATGCCGGTGATCAGTGCCCGTCGTGTCAGAGCTTCCTCCTGGTGCGAGGGGCCGATCCGAGCGCGACCGGCGATGTGGCCCCGTCGCGGCAGCATATCGGCCTGACCAGGCTCCGGTGACATCCCGCACGGACCAGCCGATACCGGCCGCCGGCCCGGCCCGGCGCCGCTGGGCCTTCTGGGACGTGGGGCCGCTCGGGTGGCCAGTGATAATGTTTCGCCAGCCAGGAAGGTCGGCGGAGCGGCCCCGGAACGGCACGCCGCGGCCTGCCGCTTGCCAGAAGGAGGCAGCCCCGCGTGACCACAGCGCCAGGCATGACGGCCGCGCCAGCCGACAGTCCGGGATTCGCCGACTCGCCCGCCGCCAGCGACCGAGCGCTGGCCGACGCGGCCTCGGCCGACCGGCCACTGCGGGTCGCGCTGCTGTCCTACCGGAGCAAGCCGCACTGCGGCGGGCAGGGCATTTACCTGCGGCACCTGTCCAGGGAACTGGCCGCGCTCGGGCACCACGTCGAGGTGTTCTCCGGCCAGCCCTATCCGGAGCTTGAACCGGGACCGGCCCTGCGCGCCGTGCCCAGCCTGGATCTGTACCGCGACGATGACCCGTTCCGCACTCCGGGGCTGAGCGAGTATCGGGACTGGGTCGACGTGCTGGAAGTCGGGATGATGTGGACGGCGGCCTTTCCCGAGCCGCTGACCTTCAGCATCCGGGCGCTCAGACAGATGCGCGCGCGCCAGGCCGACTTCGACATCGTGCACGACAACCAGGTGCTCGCCTACGGCATGCTCGGCATCCCGCGGCTCGGACTGCCGCTGATCACCAGCATCCACCACCCGATCAGCGTGGACCGGCGGATCGAACTGGCCCAGGCGACCGGCTTCCAGCGGATCGCCAAGCGCCGCTGGTACTCCTTCGTCCGGATGCAGGCGCGGGTCGCCCGCCGGGTCGGTACCGTGCTGACCGGCTCGCAGTCCTCCCGCACGGACATCATCACCGACTTCAAGGTGGCGCCCGAGGACGTCCGGGTGGTGCCGCTCGGCGTGGACACCCGGCTGTTTCATCCCAGGCCCGGCGAGCGGGTGCCCGGCAGCATTGTCGCGGTCGCCAGCGCGGATTCGCCGGTCAAGGGCGTTCCCACGCTGCTCCGGGCGTTCGCGAAGGTCGCGACCGAGCGGGACGCGACGCTCACCGTGGTCGGCAAGCCCGCACCGGGCGGCCCGACCGAGCAACTGATCGGCGAACTGTCGCTCGGCGACCGGGTCCGGTTCGTCACCGGGATCAGCGACGCCGACCTCGCCAGCCTGGTCGCCAGTGCGGAGATCGCGGTGGTGCCATCGCTCTACGAGGGCTTCTCGCTGCCGGCCGTCGAGCACATGGCGTCCGGCACGCCGCTGATCGCGACCCGCACCGGTGCGCTGCCCGAGGTAACCGGGGACGCCGCGGTGCTGGTCGCGCCGGGCGACGCGGAGGAACTGGCCGCCGCGATCCGGCGCCTGCAGGATTCACCAGGTGAACGGCACCGGCTGGCCGAGCTTGCGCTGCGGCGGGTGCAGGAGCGGTTCGCCTGGACCACCGTCGCCCGGGCCACAGTGGCGGAGTACCGCAGGGTGATCGCCGAGGCCGGGCCGCGCGCGGCCGCGCCGGGACGCGCCGGGGCAGCGGGAGCCGCCGATGCTGACCGTTGACTTCGGCCGCCTGGCCATCCGGCCCGGCGATCGGGTGCTCGACCTCGGCTGCGGGGCGGGGCGGCACGCGTTCGAGTCCGCCCGGCGCGGCGCGCGGGTAGTCGCCATGGACACCGACCGCGGCGAGCTTGAGCAGGTAGCGGCGATGTTCGCGGCGATGGCACAGGCGGGCGAACTACCGGACGGGGCGCACGGTGTCACGGTCACCGGCGACGCGACCGCGATGCCATTTCCGGCGGACGCGTTCGACATCGTGATCGCGTCCGAGGTGCTCGAGCACATCGGCGACGACCAGACGGCGATGAACGAGATCGCCCGGGTGCTCCGCCCGGGCGGGATCGCCGCGGTCACCGTCCCGGCCTGGCTGCCGGAGCGGATCTGCTGGCGGCTGTCGGACGATTACCACAACGCCCCAGGCGGGCACGTGCGGATCTTCACCCGGCGCGAGATCGAGACCAAGCTCGGCCGCTCGGGCCTGACGATCAGCGGCACGCACCGCGCGCACGCGCTGCACTCGCCGTACTGGTGGCTCAAGTGCGCGGTCGGGGTGCACAACGACGATCACCCGCTCGCCAGCGCTTACCACAAGCTGCTGGTCTGGGACATCATGCGGGCACCAGCGGTGACCCGGCTGGCCGACCGGGCCCTGAACCCGGTGCTCGGCAAGAGCCTCGTCCTGTACGCGGACAAGCATGCGGCGGTCTGACGATCCGCGCCCGGCGCGGCCAGCCGCCTGGGCGCCCGAGGTGGCCGGTGTGCTGTCCGCCGACGATATCGTCGCCACCGGACGGGCGATCGCCGCCGTGCAACGCCGCGACGGCGCGATCGGCTGGCCGGACGGGCACGTGGACGCCTGGAATCACGTCGAGTGCGCGATGGCGCTCAGCGTCTGCGGCCTGCGGGACGCCGCCCGGCGGGCGTACGAGTGGCTGCGGACCAGCCAGCGGCCGGACGGCTCGTGGTGCAAGGCGATGCCGGCCGGCCTGGCCGACCCGACCACCGAGAGCAACCACGCCGCCTACTGCGCGGTGGGTGTCTGGCACGAGCTGCTGCTCAGCCGGGACGAGGGGTTCGCGCACCGGATGTGGCCGATGGTCCGGTCGGCGATCGACTTCGTGCTCGGGCTCCAGGTCCCGCGCGGCGAGATCGCCTGGCGGCGGCTGGCCGACGGCAGCGCCGACACCGAGGCCCTGCTCGCCGGGAACTCGAGCATCTACTCGGGCCTGCGGTGCGCGGTGTGGCTGGCCGACTACCTCGGCGAGCCGCAACCGGACTGGGAACTCGCCGCCGACCAGCTCGCCCACGCCGTCGCGCGCCATCCCGAGGCGTTCGCGGACAAGGGCAGGTACGCGATGGACTGGTACTACCCGGTGCTCGGCGGGCCGGTCCGGGGCGAGGCGGCCAGGCGCCGGATCGAACTCGGCTGGGACACGTTCGTGGTGCCCGGCCTTGGCGTGCGCTGCGTCAGCGACCAGCCCTGGGTCACCGCGGCCGAGACCGCCGAAATGGTGATCGCGCTGGAGGCGATCGGGGACGCCGGGCGGGCGCTTGAGCTGCTCGACTCGATCCAGTTGCTGCGCGACCGGAGCGGCGCGTACTGGACCGGCTGGCAGTTCGCGAACGCCCGGCACTACCCGGAAGAGCACAGCAGCTACACGGCGGCCGCGATCGTGCTGGCCGCGGACGCGCTGTGCGGCGCCACGCCGGCCTCGGCGCTGTTCCGGGACGCCGCCGCAGACCCGGCGATCATGCTGCCGCCGCCGGACGCCCCGTGCGGCTGTGAGCGGCGGGCCGCCGCCGACAGCGACATCCCCGGCCTGGTCTGACCGGGCGGCCGATCCGGTCGACGAGCGTCGGCGGCCGCAATTTCCGTTGCCCCGCCGGTCCGCCAGGCGGAAGAATCCGGTCCATGGCCACAGACATCGGTTATGACTGGCGTCCCCTTGACCCGGGTCAGGCCGGGGCGTGGGCCGATCTGCTGGCGGCGGTCGAGGAGCACGATCACAGCGAGGAGATACTCGGCGAGACCGACCTGATCGAGGAGTTCGCCGACCCGAATAAGGACTTCGCCCGCGGGTCGATCGCCGTCTACGACGGCGCGACGATGATCGGCCACAGCGTGCTGATCTTCCGAGAGGCCCCCGGTGCCGTCCACCACATGCATGAGTGGGGCACGGTCCGGCCGGAGTTCCGCGGCCAGGGTCTGGGCGCGCGGCTGCTTGAGTGGTCGCAGCGGGCCGCGATCGGATTGCACACGGACCTGTATCCGGGCCTGCCCCTCGCGCTTGACGGGGCGTGCCTGGTCAGGAACACCGAGGCGATGGAACTCTTCGCCGCCCAGGGCTTTGAACAGGCACGCTGGTTCCACCGGATGACACTGGAGCTGACGTCCGACCCGCCGCGGCCAGCGGAACCGCCTGGGGTCTCGATCACCACCCTGACCGCGGAGCACCACGCGGCCGCGATGAGCGTGCGCAACGAGGCGTTCGGCGACCACTGGGGCTCGACCGAGATGTCCCCGCAGGCCTGGGCGCACTGGCTCGGCTACGCCGCCTTCCGCCCCGGCTTCAGCTTCATCGCCCACGCCGACGGGGCGCCCGCCGGGATCGTGATCGGGCACGAGTACGACGCCTACACCCAGGCGACGGGGCGGCGCGAACTCTATGTCGCGCTGGTCGGCACCCGCCGGTCGGCGCGCGGCCGCGGGATCGCGTCAGCGCTTCTCGGGCACGCGCTGGCGGCCGCGCGGGCCGACGGCGTCCGCTGGGCCTCGCTCGAGGTGGACGCCGATTCGCCCACCGGCGCGCTCGGCCTGTACGAGCGGATTGGCTTCACGGTCGCCGACACCTGGATCACCCACCGCAAGGCCCTGCTGGCCGGCTAGCCGATGCCGTCGCCGGTCCGCTCCAGGACCCGCAGCGATCCGGTCACGGAGACCTCGCGGAACGCGCCGGAGGCCAGGGCGCGCTGGTAGACGTGGTACGGGGCCTGGCCGCCATCGGCCGGGTCGGGAAAGACGTCGTGAATGGCGAGCGCTCCGCCGGGCCGGACCAGCGGCACCCAGCCCTCGTAGTCGGCGGTAGCGGCCGCCTCGGAGTGCCCGCCGTCGATGAACAGCATCCCGAGCGGCTCGTGCCACCTCGCCGCGACCTCGGCGGACCAGCCGACGATCGCGATCACATGCCGTTCGAGTCCGCTGGCCGCGAGGGTGGAACGGAACTGCGGGAGCGTGTCGAGCAGGCCGACGGCGGGATCGACCAGGCTGGCATCGTGATACTCCCAGCCTGGCTGGTTC
>JAJYTW010000011.1 GCA_021792855.1 Actinomycetes bacterium | reverse complement strand
CGGGCGCGGACACGGCGGGCGCGGACACGGCGGGCGCGGACACGGCGGGCGCGAACACGGCGGCCGCCGCGATGCCGCCCGCCGCCGCGATCCCGGCGGCCCCGTCCCCGGCGTCGCCGCCGGGCAGGCCAGGCCGGTAGTGCTCGGCCAGCCAGGTGGTCGCGTGCTCGGCCGTCACCGGCCGGCCGAAGTACCAGCCCTGTGCGCCGTTGCAGCCCATCAGCCGCAGCGCGGACGCGTCCGCGTCGGTCTCCACGCCCTCGGCGACAGACCGGATCCCGAGCGACTCGGCAAGCCTGATCATCGACTGGACGGTCATGTTCTGGTCCGAACGATCGGACAGGCCGCGGACCAGCGTCGGGTCGAGCTTGACCTCGGTGATGCCGAGCCGGGTGAGCTGGGGAAGCGAGGAGTAGCCGGTGCCGAAATCATCCAGGCTGACCTCGATGCCGAGGTCAACCAGCCCGCGCACGGTACCCGCGGCCTGCGCCTGCTTGCCGGTCAGCACCTGCTCGTTGATATCCAGCCGGAGCGCCGACGGGGGCAGGCCGTGCCGTCGCAGCGCAGCGGCCGCGATGTCGGCGAGCCGGATCCCGACCAGGTCCCTGGCCGCGACGTTTACGCCGACCTGGATCGGCATGCCGTCGGCCCACCAATGGGCCGCCTGTTCCAGGGCCTTATCGATCACCTGACCGGTCAGCTCGCTGATCAGGTGCGACTGCTCGGCGATGGCGATGAAGTCGGCCGCGGCCATCAGCCCGCGCCGCGGATGCCGCCAGCGCGCCAGCGCTTCCATCCCTAGCACCGCCCCGTCGGACAGCTTGACCTTGGGCTGGAAAACTAGCTCGATCTCGCCCCGGTGGATGGCCCCGCCGAGGTCACCGGCCAGGACCAGTCGGTCCGGCGAGTTGCGGTCGGCGGCGGCGCTGTACCGCTCGATCCCGCTGCGGCGCTCCTTGGCCAGGTACATCGCGACGTCAGCACGCTGCATGAGCTGGTCGAAGCTGGCCGCGTCATCCGGGTAGATCGCCACCCCGACGCTCGCCTGGATGTCGAACATCATCGCCTCGAGCCGTACCGGCTCGGCGAGGGCAGCGCGCAGCCGGGAGGCGACTTCGCGGGCCGCGTTCGGCTCCTTCACCGCGGGCAGCAAGACCGCGAACTCGTCTCCGCCGAGCCGGGCGACCACGTCACCAGGCCGCACGCTGTGCAGCAGCCGGTGCGAGATGATCTGCAGTAGCCGGTCGCCGACGGCGTGCCCGAGAGTGTCGTTGATCTCCTTGAACCGGTCCAGGTCGAGCAGCAGGAACCCGACCATGGTGCCGGCTGTCGACGCCGCGGACAGCGCGCTGTCGCTGCGCTTGAGCAGCAGCTTCCGGTTGGACAGGCCGGTCAGCTCGTCGTGATGCGCCTGGTGCTCGCGCCGGACGGACATCGCGGCGTTGATGTAGATCGCCGCCAGCGGGAACGCGAACAGCGCCACCATGATCGCCGATCGTGTCGCCATCACGACCGCGACAAGGGGGGCGGCGGCGAGCAGCACCAGATGCACCAGCGCCTGGTAGGGCAGGTTCTCGACGATCCTGACCCGCACCGGAGTCCGGGTGCTGAGCGCGACGGCCACGACCACAAGTCCGCCGTTCACCACGAAGTACGCCAGCGCCGCGAGCAGCACGACAGGCAGGTCGGTGCTGACCAGGTGCCAGGGCGTACCCGGCCTGCCGGTCATGCCGGCGAGCGTCAGCACCAGGCCGGCCGCGCCGAGGCTGAGCGCCTCCTGCGCGGCGTTGAAGACGGTCCGGTAGGCCGAGGTGCGCTGAACGGGGCCGACCGCGACGGCGGCCGCCGTCCGCAGCAGGATGGCGATCGGGAAGCCCCAGTACAACAGGGCGGCGAAGCTGAAGGTGATCGAGACGGCGGGTGACTCCGGCCTGGACCGCCCTGGGGTCACGATCGGCCAGATCTCCCCGACCAGGATCATCACCGCGATCACCCAGAACAGCGGATGTCGCACCACCCCGCCGACGTCGTGCAGCCGCATCGCGGCTAGGGCGAGGACGGCCGCTCCCGCGGCCGACACCGCAACCACATAGTTCCAGAGCGGGGACCCCGGGCGGGGGCTGGTGTTCCGAGTGTCGTTCGGGTCGATCATCGTGTCCTCACGGGGGGCCGGTTCACGGGGGGGCGACCGGTACGTGATTCACTTTCCGGCAGCGTAACTTGCGAAGCACACGTCACGCAGCCATATGCATACTATCCGTCACTAAGAAGCTTATCGTAGCTATACGACTACAATAAGCTAAATTTGCAGCTAGGCGACCTTACCTGAGTCCCATTATCCGGATGATGCGGCGGCCGCCGCATCATCCGGGCCGTGCGCGAGCAGTATTCGGAGCCCCTCCTCGTCCAGCACCAGGACGCCCAGCGCGGCGGCCTTGTCGAGTTTGGACCCCGGGTTCTCACCGGCCACCACGAAGCTCGTCTTCTTCGACACCGAGCCGGACACCTTCCCGCCCCGCTGCCGGATCTCCTCGGCCGCCTCGTCCCTGGTGTAGCCGTCCAGCGTTCCGGTCAGCACCACGGTGACCCCGTCCAGCGGGCCGCGAGCGGCCGACTCCTCGCCCGATCCCGGCAGCGGGCCGGTGAATCCGGGATCGGCCAGCCGGACACCGGCCGCTCGCCACTTCGCGACGATCGCCTGATGCCAATCCACGGCAAACCATTCGCCAATGGACCCGGCGATGGTCGGGCCAATCTCGTCGACCAGCATCAGCGTCTCGGCGGGCGCCGTCGCGATCGCGTCCAGCGAGCCGAACGCGGCCGCCAGCGCCCGGGCCGCGGTCGGGCCGACGTGCCGGATGGACAGTGCCACCAGCACCCGCCACAGCGGCCTGGTCCGGGCCTCATCCAGGTTGCGCAGCAGGCGCACCGCGTTCGCGGTCAGGTCCCCGCCGACCGTGACGAAGAACGGGCAGCCGGCCAGATCGGCCTCGGTGAGCGTGAACAGATCACCCTCGTCGGCAACCAGACCGGCGTCCAGCAGCGCGGTCGCGGCCTCATAGCCGAGCACCTCGATATCCAGCGCACCCCGGCTAGCCAGGTAGAACAGCCGCTCGCGCAACTGGGCCGGGCAGGACCTGGCGTTCGGGCAGCGCCAGTCCACCTCCCCGTCCTGCCTGGTCAGCGGGGTTCCGCAGGCCGGGCAGGAGCGCGGGAACTCGAACGCCCGCTCGGTCCCGGTCCGCAGGTCGGCGACCGGGCCGACAACCTCGGGAATGACGTCACCCGCCTTGCGGAGGACCACCATGTCACCGATTAGAACGCCCTTTCGCCCCACTTCATCCTCATTGTGTAGCGTCGCGTTCTCGACGGTCGATCCGCTGACCTTCACCGGGGTCATCACCGCGTACGGGGTGACCCGGCCGGTCCGTCCGACATTGACCCGGATGTCGAGCAGCCGGGTGGTGACCTCCTCCGGCGGGTACTTGTAGGCGATCGCCCAGCGCGGCGCCCGGCTGGTGGCTCCGAGCGCCGCCTGGACCGCGAGCGGATCCAGCTTGATCACCACGCCGTCGATCTCGTACGGCGGGTCGTGCCGGTGCTCGGCATAGTGCCCGATGTACGCCCGGACCCCGGGGAAGTCCGGGACGACCCGGTACAGGTCGCTGACCGGCAGGCCCCACTCGCGCAGCCGCTGATACCAGCCGGACTGGCTGTCCGGCCGGTCGGGCACCTCGCCCTCGATGGCGCCGACCCCGTGCAGGATCAGGTCCAGCGGCCGGCCCGCGGTCACGCCCGGGTCCTTCTGGCGCAGCGAGCCCGCAGCGGTGTTCCGCGGGTTGACGAAGGGCGGCTTGCCGGCCTCCGCCTGCCGCTCGTTCAGCGCGTGGAACGCGGCGACCGGCAGGAACACCTCGCCCCGGACCTCCAGGGTGGCCGGCCAGCCCGAGCCGGCCAGCCGACGCGGCGCGGACCGGATCGTCCGCACATTCGCCGTGACGTCCTCGCCGGTCACCCCGTCGCCCCTGGTCGCCGCCCTGGTCAGCACGCCGTCGGTGTACACCAGGTCCACCGCAAGACCGTCGATCTTCAGCTCGCACAGGAACGGGCCGGACCCGCCGAGCCGCTCGGCCCGCGTATACCAGGCTTGGAGTTCCTCGGCGGAGAACGCGTTGTCCAGGCTGAACAGTCGCTCCAGGTGCTGGACCGGCGCGAAGCCCGCCGCCGCCTGCGCGCCGACCTTCTGGGTCGGCGAGTCCGGCGTGCGCAGGTCCGGGTACTCATCCTCGAGCCGGCGCAGTTCGCGCATCAGGTCGTCGTACTCGGCGTCGGAGATCACCGGCGCGTCGAGCACGTAGTACCGGTGGTTGTGCTCGGCGACCTGGTCGGCCAGGTCGGCGTGCCGGTGCCTGGCCGCCTCGTCAGCGGTCCGGACCTCGCCGGGATCGCTCACCCGGATACCTCCTCCATCAACTCGGGTATCCACCGCGCGGCCTGCCGGCACCGGGCCAGCGCGGCTCTGGCCTCGGAACCGGTCATCCCCGCCAGGCCGCACGCCGGGGTGACCACCACCTGCCCGGGCAGGTGGGCCATGCGCAGGCCGATCCGGCGCCACAGCCCGATCACCGCCTCGGCAGCGGCACGCACGGCCGCCTCGCCTTCTGGCCCGCCGTTCGCCGGCGCCTGGCCCGCTCGCCGCGCGGCGGTGGGCACCGCCCCGGCGAAGATCCCGAGGCCGGCCTCGGCGGCCTCGCCGACCGCGTCGAGATCCGCCCGCCGGATCAGGCTGAGGTCGAACGCGACCGCGGCCGGGCCGGCCGCGGTGATGCAGCGGA
Organism: Actinomycetes bacterium; assembly: GCA_021792855.1. Classification (GTDB taxonomy): domain Bacteria; phylum Actinomycetota; class Actinomycetes; order Streptosporangiales; family Streptosporangiaceae; genus Chersky-822. The sequence goes on along the minus strand of JAJYTW010000011.1, from coordinate 37,872 downwards.
ACGGGACGTTCGGCGCGCAGCAGTGCACGACGGCCGGCGCCTGGGCCGCGGCCAGGATCTGGCGTAGGCCTTCCGCCGCGGTCGTGGTGTCAACGGCCGGCAGCCGGCGCAGGCCGCTCGCGGTCGGGATCGAACCGGCCAGCACGCCGGGCAGCGCGGGCTCATCCACCTGGAGCAGGATCGTCGCACCCGGAACGAGTTCGCGGACCGCCGCGACGTGCGCGGCCACGCCCTCGGCAAGCGAGTCGCCCAGATCGGCGACCGCGCCGGGGTCGGCCAGCGCCGGCTCGGAACTCCGGGTAAGTTCCAGCGTCGCCGCGAGCGTCCACGGGCCGCAGACCTGAATCTTGAGCGGCCCGCCATAGCCCTCGGCGGCCTCGGCCAGGGCGTCCAGGTCAGCGGTCAGCATCCCGGCCGCCCGGCGCTGATCCCGGCCCGGCCGGTCGGCCAGTCGCCAGCCGCGCGGCGTGGTCTCGACCGGCAGGTCGACCAGCAGCGCCGCGGTCCGCCCGGTGAGATCGGCCCCCGGGCCGCGACCCGGTAGCTCGGCCAGGTGCGGCAGGTCCGGCAGTTCGCCGAGCACGACGGCTGCCGCCTGTGCCGGGTCGGTGCCCGGCATCGATCCGATGCCGGTCGCGCTCCCGGCTGACCAGGGAAAGGGCTTGGTGGAAGGGCCGTCCTGCACGCTGCGAGCATAGTGTTCCGCGCTAGTTCGCGAGGGCCGTCGGCACGTCCCCGGCCGGACAGCGGAGCCGGGACGCTCCCGGCGGTAACGATCGCGGCTGGTGACTCGCAGCCTCAGGCCGCCGACGACTGGGCGGTGGCGGCGATGGTGCCGCTGCCCAGCACGACGTCCCCGTCGTACAGCACGGCCGCCTGCCCTCTGGCCACCCCGCGGGCCGGGCGGTGCAGGCGCAGCCGCAGCGCGTCGCCGTCCGGCCGGCAGGTCGCCGGGTAGACCTCGCCATGCGCGCGAAGCTGCACCAGCACCTCGACCGGGCGGGCCGGCGGGCGGCATCCGGACCAGACCGGGCGGACCGCGGTGATCTCGGTGGTGTCCAGCGCCTCGGCCGGGCCGACCCGGACCGTCCGGCTCACCGGCTCGATGTCCAGGACGTAGCGTGGCCTGCCGTCCGGCGCCGGGCTGCCGATCCGCAGACCCCGGCGCTGCCCGACGGTGAATCCGTAGCTTCCGTCGTGGCTGCCGATGACTGTCCCGTCGGCGTCGACGATCGGGCCGGGCGCCGCACCCAGCCGATCCCGCAGGAAGCCGCGGGTGTCGCCGTCGGCGATGAAGCAGACGTCGTGGCTGTCCGGCTTGTCGGCCACGGCCAGGCCACGCCGGGCCGCCTCGGCCCGCACCTGGTCCTTGGTGCTGTCGCCGAGCGGGAACAACGCGCCGCGAAGCTGCTCGCCGGTCAGCACCGCCAGCACGTAGGACTGGTCCTTGGCCTGATCGGCGCTCCGGGCCAGCCGGGGCCCGTCGTCGCCGGGCAGCAGCCGAGCGTGGTGACCGGTCACCACCGCGTCGAAACCCAGCGCCAGCGCCCGGTCCAGCACGGCGGCGAACTTGATCTTCTCGTTGCACCGCAGGCACGGGTTCGGGGTGTTGCCGCGGGCGTACTCGGCGACGAAATCCTCGACCACGTCGGCGGCGAACCGCTCGGCCAGGTCCCAGACGTAGAACGGGATGCCGATCACGTCGGCGGCCCGGCGCGCGTCCCTGGCGTCCTCCAGCGTGCAGCAGCCGCGGGCGCCAGTGCGGTAGGAACTCGGATTCGCCGACAGCGCCAGGTGCACGCCGGTCACGTCATGGCCCGCCTCGGCGGCGCGGGCGGCGGCGACCGCCGAGTCGACGCCGCCGGACATCGCGGCGAGCACCCGCAGCGGCGTCATGACGAGATCCCTGCCTCCGCGGCCAGCCTCAGCATCGGGCCGCCCGCGTCATCGGCCGGCCCGCCTGGCCCGCTCGACCACCTCGGGCAGCACCGCGCCGAGCGCGTCCACGTCCTGCTCGGTGCTGGTGTGACCGAGCGAGAAGCGCAGCGATCCGGTCGCCCTGGCCCGGTCGGCGCCCATCGCGAGCAGCACGTGACTGGGCTGCGCGATCCCGGCCGTGCAGGCCGATCCGGTAGAGCAGGCGATCCCCCTGGCGTCGAGCAGCATCAGCAGGGCGTCGCCCTCGCAGCCGGGGAAGGAGAAGTGGGCGTTGCCGGGCAGCCGGTCCGGCCCGGGGTCCGGGCCATTCAGGATCGCGTCCGGCACGGCCGACCGCACCCGCGCGATCAGCCGGTCCCGCAGCCTCGCGACCTGGACGGCGTACTCGTCCCGGCGCGCGCAGGCGGCCTCGACGGCCACCGCGAAGGCCCGGATCGCCGGCATGTCCAGCGTGCCGGACCTGATGTCGCGCTCCTGGCCGCCGCCGTGCAGCACCGGCACCGGCTCCGTGCCGCGGGCGAGCAGCAGCGCGCCGATCCCGACCGGGCCGCCGATCTTGTGCGCGGTGACGGTGAGCGCGGTCGCGCCGCTGCCGGCCAGGCTCACCGGAAGCTGGCAGGCCGCCTGCACCGCGTCGCTGTGGAACGGGATCTGGTACTCCCTGGCCACCGCGGCAAGCTCGCTGATCGGCTGGATCGTGCCGACCTCGTTGTTCGCCCACATCACGCTGATCACCGCGACGCTGGCCGGATCCCGCTCGATCGCGGCGCGCAGCACCTCCGGGCTCAGCCGACCGGCGTCATCGACCCCGAGCCACTCCACGCAGGCGCCCTGGTACTCGGCGAGCCACTGAACGCAGTCGAGGACCGCGTGATGCTCGATCGAGGTGGCGAGCACCCGCCGCCTGCCGGTCCGGCCGGCACCGGTCTGACTGGCCCAGTACAGGCCCTTGATCGCTAGGTTGTCCGCCTCGGTGCCGCCGCTGGTGAAGATGACCTCACTGGGCCGCGCCCCGAACGCCTGCGCGATGACTTCCCTGGATTCCTCGACCACCCGCCGGGCCCGGCGGCCCGAGTTGTGCAGCGAGGACGGATTGCCGGTGTGGGCTAGCTCGTCCACCATCGCGGCCAGCGCCTCGGGCAGGATCGGCGTGGTCGCGGCGTGATCGAGGTACACCGGCGAGCCGTCGGCGCGGGCCAGGGGGACCGATGCCGCAGCCACGCCCGGTGCCGCGACGGCAGGCACCGGGCGAGCACTGATGCATTCGGGGTTCGACATGGTGTATCCAGCGTAACGGGCAACTCAGGCAGCAGCGCCAGCGCAGCCGCCGGTCCGGCCAGGCGGCACCGCACGCCGGAGCCCGGCGGCCCGGTCAGCCTGCCCGATTCTCGATCTCCTCGACAAGCTGCGGGACGACGTTGAACAGGTCGCCCACCACGCCGAAGTCGGCAAGCTCGAAGATCGGCGCCTCGGGGTCCTTGTTCACCACCATGATCGTCTTGGAGGTCTGCATCCCGGCCCGGTGCTGGATGGCACCGGAGATCCCGATCGCCACATACAGCTGCGGCGACACGGTCTTGCCGGTCTGCCCGACCTGGAACTGGTGCGGGTACCAGCCGGCGTCGGTCACGGCCCGGGACGCGCCGACCGCCGCGCCGAGCTTGTCGGCGAGCTTCTCGATCAGGGCCATGTTGTCGGCCGAGCCGACGCCGCGTCCGCCGGAGACGACGATCGACGCCTCGGTCAGTTCCGGCCGGGCGCCGCGCTCGGCGACCACCTTGCCGGTGACCCTGGCCTGCCTGGCCGTCTCGCTCGGGGTGAAGCTGACCGGTTCGATCACGGCGGCGCCCTCGGCAGGCTCCGGCGTGATTGCGTTCGGGCGCACCGCGATGATCGGCGTCCCGGTCCGGACCCGCGACGTCACGTTGATCGCGCCGCCGAAGATGACCTGATCGGCCGAGAGGCTCTGGTCCACGCCGACCACGTCGGTCAGGATTCCCCAGCCGGTCTTGACCGCGAGCCGACCGCCGACCTCACGGCCCTCGGCGGTGTTTGGCAGCAGCACGGCGGCCGGCGCCGCGCTGGCGGCTAGCTCGGCGAGCAGTTCGGCCTTCGGCGCGACCACGTAGTCGTCGAAGTCCGGCCCCGGGCATACGTAGATCTTCGCGGCGCCGTACTCGGCGAGCCTGGCCTGGGCGGACTCGGCGCCCGGTCCGGTCCACACCACGGCGGGCTCGCCCAGCGTGCGCGCGAGCGTGATCAGCTCGAACGTGACCTTCTTGACAGACTCGCCGTCGTGGTCGGCGAGGATCAGGATCTCAGCCATTGGTGGCAGCCCTTCAGCCCTTCGGTCGGGTCGGTTGCTCGGGATCGGCCCCGCGGAGCCCGGTCAGATGAACTTGCGCTCGGCGAGGAACCCAGCGGCCTTGGCGCCGCCGTCGCCCTCGTCGGTGACGATCGTGCCCGCCTGCCGCGGTGGCCGCTTGGCCCAGCCGGTCACCTCGCTGGCCGCGTTCGCCAGCCCGACCGTCGCCGGGTCGATCCCGGCGTCCGCGAGGCTCATCGTCTGCACCGGCTTCTTCTTAGCCGCCATGATCCCCTTGAAGGTCGGGTACCGCGGCTCGTTGATCTTCTCGACCACACTGACCACGGCGGGCAGGGTCGCCTCGACCGTGTCATAGCCGTAGTCGGCAAGCCGGTGGATCGAGATCGCGGATCCGTCGACCTCGACCTTGCTGGCGTAGGAAAGCTGCGGGACGCCGAGGCGCTCGGCCAGCATGGCGGGCAGCGCGCCGGTCCGGGCGTCGGTGGACTCCGAGCCCAGGATCACCAGGTCGAACCCGATCTGGCCGAGCACCGCCGCGAGCGCGGCCGAGGTGCCGAGCAGGTCCGAGCCGGCCAGGGCGTCGTCGACCAGGTGGACGGCCTTGTCGGCGCCCATCGACAGCGCCTTGCGGATCGCCTCGGTGGCCCGGTCCGGCCCCATCGACAAGATCGTGACCTCGCCGCCGTGGGCCTCGGCCAGCCGCAGTCCCTCCTCGATGGCGTACTCATCGAGTTCGTTGATCACGGCATCGGCGGCATCGCGATCCAGAGTCGAATCCGATTCCCTGAGCGTGCGCTCCGACCACGTATCGGGCACCTGCTTCACGCACACGACGATGTTCATGGTCGCGGCCGACCTCCCAGTTCGCGCGGTCCTGCTCAGCTGACGTCATGCCCGGTCCCGCGGGCCGGTTGACGCCACGCGCGCCCGGCCCGCCCATCGGGAACGGCAAGTGCAAGCCTGCCAAATGGGATCCGGTCAGGTAATCCCGGGTCCCGGCAAGCGACACGACCGCTATGTTACCGGTCAGTAGTATCCGGTCCACCGGCACCCCCGGCGGAGCGCTCCGGCGGCAGCCAGCGATCAGCCGACCTGCCGCTCGGCCGCGGCGACCACGTTCGCCAGCAGCATGGCGCGCGTCATCGGCCCCACCCCGCCGGGCACCCTGGCCAGATGGCCGGCCACCTCGGCCACCTCCGGATGCACGTCCCCAGCCAGGCCGCCGTCGGTCCGGGTGATCCCGACATCGAGCACGGCCGCCCCGGGCCGGACCATGTCGGCGGTCAGCAGGGCCGGCTTGCCCGCGGCAGCTACCACGATGTCCGCGTTAAGCGTGTGGGCCTTGAGGTCCTTGGTGCCGGTGTGACAGAGCGTGACCGTGGCGTTCTCGCTGCGCCTGGTAAGCAGCAGCCCGAGCGGACGCCCGACCGTCACGCCGCGGCCGATCACGGTGACGTTGGCTCCCGCGAGCGGCACCTCGTACCGCCGCAGCAATTCGACGATCCCCAGCGGCGTGCACGGCAGCGGCCCGGGCTCGCCGAGCACCAGCCGGCCGAGGTTCATCGGGTGCAGGCCGTCGGCGTCCTTGGCGGGGTCCATCAGCTCGAGGACCGGCTGGCTGGCCAGCCCCGCCGGGAGCGGAAGCTGCACGATGAACCCGGTGACCGCCGGGTCCGCGTTGAGATCGGCGACGACATCGAGCACCTGCTGCTGGGACGCCGTGGCCGGCAGGTCCCTGCGGATGCTCGCGATGCCCACTTGCGCGCAGTCCCGGTGCTTCGCCGCGACATAGACGGCGCTGCCCGGGTCATCGCCCACCAGCACCGTCGCGAGACCGGGCACGATCCCGCGCGCCGCCAGCGCCGCCACCCGGCGGGTCAGTTCAGAGCGGATGGCGGCCGCGGTGGCCTTGCCGTCCAGAATTATCGCAGTCACCCTGCCATTCTGGCCGGCCAATCCCGGCGCGGCCCGGTCAGGCTGCCCTGAGCCACGCCCCGGCCCGGCGGCCTCCGCGCCGGCCCGCGCCCGCTAGACCCAGGCGGGCGCTGCCCGGTACCCGAAGAGAACGTCGCCCCATGTGCCGCCAACTCTTCGCCCAACCGGCCCGCGCACGGCAAGCCGAAGAGAACGTCGCCCCATGTGCCGCCAACTCTTCCGGCTAACACCGTCCCGGCCCGGGGCGGGCCGGCGAACCTGGCGCGGTCAGTGCCAGAAGTGCCGGACGCCGGTGAAGTACAGGCTGACCCCGGCCGCCGCGGCGGCCTCGATCACCTCCTGGTCGCGGACCGAGCCACCGGGCTCGGCAACCGCCCGGACGCCCGCGTCGGCGAGCACCTCGAAGCCGTCGGCGAACGGGAAGAACGCGTCGCTCGCCGCCACCGCGCCGTCCGCCCGGTCACCGGCCCGCGCCACCGCGAGCCGGGCCGAGTCGACGCGGTTGACCTGACCCATGCCGACCCCGACCGCCGCCCCGCCGGAGGCGAGCAGGATCGCGTTGGATTTCACTCCCCGGCAGGCCCGCCACGCGAACGCCAGGTCGGCGAGCGTGCCCGGGTCGGCCGCAGGGCCGGCCACGAGCCGCCAGCCGGCCGGGTCATCGCCGGCCTCGGCGACCTGGTCGACCGACTGCATCAGCAGGCCGCCGCCGACCTCGTGCCACTCGACCGCACCGCCGGCCAGGCCCCCGGCCGGAGCAGCACCCGCCGAGCCAGCGCCCGCCCCGGCACCGGCGCCCGGTTCGCCACCCGGCGGCAGCGGGCACCGGAGCAGCCGCTGATTCTTCTTGGCCGTCAGGATCTCCAGCGCGGGCGGCTCATAGTCCGGAGCGATGATCACCTCGGTGAACACCTCGGCGACCTGCGCGGCCATCGCCGCGGTAAGCGTCCGGTTGGCGGCGATCACGCCGCCAAAAGCCGACACCGGGTCACACTCGTGGGCCTTGCGGTGCGCCTCCGCGATGTCGGCCCCGACCGCGATCCCGCACGGGTTGGAGTGCTTCACGATGGCCACGCACGGCTCGCCGAACTGCCGGGCCGCGCGCCAGGCCGCGTCGGCGTCCACGTAGTTGTTGTAGGACATCGCCTTGCCGTGCAGCTGCTCGGCTGCCGCGATCTCCGACGGATCACCCGGCCCGCCCGCCGGGACGTACAGGGCGGCGCGCTGATGCGGGTTCTCGCCGTACCTGAGCACGTCGCGGCGCTGCCAGGCGGCCGCGGCCACATCCGGCCACCCGGTCCGCACGGCCACCTCGTCCGGTGCGTAACTGGCGGCGAACCAGGACGCGACCGCCGCGTCGTACGCGGCGGTGTGCGCGTAGGCCTGGGCGGCGAGCCTGCGCCGCTGTTCCAGGGTGAACCCGCCGGCCGCGATCGCCTCCCCGACCAGTGCGTACGCATCGGGGCTGGTAACTACCGCCACGCTGGCGTGGTTCTTGGCCGCCGCGCGGATCATGGCCGGGCCGCCGATGTCGATCTGCTCGACGCACTCCTGCGGTGCCGCGCCGCTCGCCACCGTCTGGGTGAACGGGTACAGGTTGGACACCAGCAGCTCGAACGGGGCGATCCCCAGCCGCTCGATCTGCTCGACGTGCCCGGCATTGCCGACGTCGGCCAGCAGGCCGGCATGTACCGCCGGATGCAGGGTCTTGACCCGGCCGTCCAGGCACTCGGGAAAGCCGGTGACCTCCTCGACCGGCGTGACCGGCACACCGGCGGCGCGGATCGCCGCGGCCGTGTTTCCGGTGGAGATGATCTCGATGCCGGCCTCGTGCAGCGTCCTGGCCAGTTCGTCCAGGCCGGTCTTGTCGTAGACGCTGATGATGGCCCGCCGCATGGGAACCTCGCTCACCGCTGCCCTTCCTTCCTGGCGTCGCCGGACCGCACCGTCCCGCCGAACCGCACCGTCCGGCCGCTCACCGACCACCCCTTGCTAACCATCTCAGCAACGGTCCTGGCCAGCAGCACCCGCTCCGCTTCCTTGATCCGCTCGTGCAGGGCCGCCTCGTCGTCGTCGGCGTGCACCGGCACCGCCTGCTGCCCGATCACCGGCCCGGTGTCCAGCCCGGCATCCACCAGGAACACCGTGCAGCCGGTGATCCTGACTCCGTAGGCCAGGGCATCGCGGACCGCGTGCAGACCGGGGAAGGACGGCAGCAGCGCCGGATGAGTGTTGACGCAGCGCCCGGAGAACTCGGCCAGGAAGCGCTCGCCGAAGAGCTTGAGGAACCCGGCCGAGACGACCAGGTCCGGCCGGTACCCGGCGCAGGCCCGGGTCAGTGCCGCGTCCCAGGCGGCCCGGTCCGGGTAGTCCCCGACCCGGCACACGAAGGTCGGGATCCCGGCGGACTGCGCCCGGCGCAGCGCCGCTGTTCCGTCCCGGTCCGCGCCCACCGCGACGATCTCCGCCGGAACCCGCCCGGCGGCGCACTCGTCCATCAGATGCTGCAGCAGGGTTCCCGTGCCGGAGACCAGGACGACCAGGCGTGATCCCATGCGGCCACCATAACGGGACCGGCCACCCGGCCATCGCCCGACGCCGCCGCTCAGGCCCGGGGTGCCGGCGGACACCACCGCGCCGGGTGCTGACATACCCTTGGCGGCTGAGCGTCCGGTCCGGCGCTGTTACCGGCACTGCCCGATGGTGGTGCAATGATGATCGGACAGTTCGCAGGACGACTTGATCGACCGGAGGAACGGCACTGCCCGCCGACGCACCCAAGCCAGCCGCACCGCCCGCCCGGGAGCAGGCAAGCGACCATGCCGGCGCACCGGTTTCCGGCACGCCCGGCAACCAGGCCGAGGCACCAGATGACCGGGCCGGAGCGACAGATGACCAGGTGGCCGCGCCCGGGGAACCGGCCAGCCAGCTACCTGGGCTGCCCCGGCTGTTCTTCCCCGATCAGCCGGTGCCCCCGCCGCCCCCGCCGCCGGGCGGGATCTACGGCCAGCCGCAACCGCCGGGCCAGGCACCCGGCCAGCCGCAGTGGCCGACGCCGGGCCAGGCGCCCGGCCAGCCGCAGTGGCCGGCGTCGGCGGCGCCGCAGCACCCTGCCCCGCCGCAGCCGAAGCCGCAACCCGGGCCGCAGTCGCGGCCCCCGGCCAGGCAGCGGGGTGCGCGGCCGGACCGGGAACTGCGGCAGCGCGCGGCAGCCGCCCTGGTGTTCGGCGTGGTCAGCCTGTTCGCGCTGCTGTGGCTGGGCGCAAGCGCCAGTCGCGCGGTCTACCTCCTGCTGTTCAGCGTGGTCGTCGGAATCGCCGGGGCGGCGATCGGGATCACCGCGCTGGTCAAGGCGAACCGGACCGGCGCCTACCGGCCGCGCGGGGCGGTAGGCGGGATCGTGCTCGGCGCCATCGCGACGGTGCTTGCCGGGCTGATGCTGATGGCGTTCCTGATGTACCCGGGACCGATCCGAAGCTACTTCAGGTGCGTGCAGGTAGCTACCACGCAGACCGCGCAGACCGCCTGCCTGAACGGGCTGTACCACTCGACCGGGGTACGCCCCTAGCCGTCCGGGCACCCCTGGCACCCGCGCCAGCACAGGCTCAGGGCAGCGCTGAAGGTCCGCGCGGACGGCCCGGGCCGTCGGCCGGACCCGGTGTCCCGCCCCAGTGATCGAGATAGATCACGTGGCCGCCAGCGTCCGGATCGGAATCGATGATGTCCACGCCAGGCGGAGTGCCGGTTCCGCTGCCGGCCGCATCCGGGTCGGCGACATTGGCAGCGCCCGTGAACCGGCCAGCCGGCGGGCGGCCGTCGGCCACCCGGGCCGACCGCACCCGCAGCCCATTCACCAGTCCCGCGGCCACGGCAGCGGATATGCCGATCTCCAGAACCCCCACCAGGGCCACCTGCCAGGCCGACGGGCCGACCGCGGACAGCCGTCCATCACCTAGCGGCCCACCGGAGAAGGCCGCGAGCACGCCGAGTACCATGCCCACCGCGGCGCCGGTGGCGAAGCCCCGCACCGGGGCCGTCTCGACCGCAAGGACCGGCACGGCACGGATCGCGACCAGGCCTGCGGCGGCTCCGGCCAGATAGGGGATCGCCATCAGCACCGCGGTCAGCCACGCCGGGCCGGCGCCGTGCGGCCCGCCGGGAATCGCGGCCAGCAACGGGAAGGCGGGCAGCGTGCCGAGCGCGGACCCGGTAGGGGCGACCACAGTGCCAGCGCCCACCGCGAAACCAGGGCCGAGCAGGTACGCGATTGCCCACACGATCGCGTTCGGCAGGTAGCCGACCTGAGCCAGCAGCAGCAGGGCGCCGCCGACCAGGCCCGGGTTGAGCAGGCCGTACACCGCCGCGTACTCCGGCAGGTGCCCGGCCAGCGCGAGGGCCGTGACGATCGATCCGGCACCGCCCAGGATGGCCAGACCCGCGGCCGCGCCCGCGACCAGCGACCGGGTGGCCGGCGGAAGCTGGGCGGCCAGCCTGCCCCACGGACGCAGTGCGCGCGCCGCGCCGAAGCCTGCCGCGATGAACGCCACCCCGAAGCCGGCTGTCACCGCCTGCGGCCACGAGGCGGCGGCCAGCGGGGACCGGCTCAGCACCGCGAGCACCCCGGCCAGCAGGCCATAGGGGACCGCGATCGCCAGCACCGCGAGCAGCGCCAGGCCAGGGTCGGCGATCCGCTGACTCCTGGCGATGACCCGGCCGGCCCGCCAGAGCAGGACTCCGGGCAGCAGCACCAGGCCAAGCGGGAGCATGCCGATCCGGCCAGCCCCGTGCACCTGAACCCCGGCGTGGTGCGCCACCAGCCAGAACACGACCGCCGCCCGCAGTGCCTCGGATAGGCCGATGCCGATGTGCGGAGCGGCGATCCAGCCGATCAGCACCAGGACGGCCACGGCGGCGAGGCCGATGCCCGCCGAGACTACCGCAGCCCTCGCCCCGGCGATAAGCACCTGCCTGGCACGGTCCGGGCGGCTATCACCCCCGCCGCCCGGCCGGCCCGGGCCGGCCGATCTGGCGCGCAGGGTCGGACTCGTCACAAAGTCAACCCTGGCAATGTCGTGCCCGGAGCAGGTGGAGGCGCGCCGGTAGCTGCCGGGCCACCCCGGCCCGGCAGCTATCCCAGTCCCCGGCTATCCCGGTCCCGGGGCGCGGCCGACCGCAGCCCGGACTCAGCGGCCCTGCATGATCTCCCGGACTAGCTGGGCTGCGCCGCTCGGGGTGCGCCCGACCTTGACGCCGACCTTCTCGAGCGCTTCCTTCTTGGCCTGCGCGGTACCAGCCGAGCCCGAGATGATCGCCCCGGCGTGGCCCATGGTCTTGCCCTCGGGAGCGGTGAAGCCCGCCACGTAGGCGACCACCGGCTTGGTGACGTTCGCCTCGATGTAGGCCGCGGCACGCTCCTCGGCGTCGCCGCCGATCTCGCCGATCATCACGATCGCATCGGTCTCCGGGTCGTCCTGGAACGCCCGCAGGCAGTCGATGTGCGTCGTCCCGATGATCGGGTCACCGCCGATCCCGACGCAGGTCGAGAAGCCGATGTCACGCAGCTCATACATCATCTGGTAGGTCAGCGTGCCGGACTTGGACACCAGGCCGATCCGGCCCTGGGTGGTGATGTCGGCCGGGATGATGCCCGCGTTCGACCGGCCGGGCGACGCCACGCCCGGGCAGTTCGGCCCGACGATCCTGGTGGCGTTGCCGCGCGCCGACGCGTACGCCCAGAACTCGGCCGTGTCGTGCACCGGGATGCCCTCGGTGATCACGATCGCCAGGCCGATGCCCGCGTCCACGGCCTCGATCACCGCGTCCTTGACGCCGGCCGGCGGGACGAAGACCACGGAGACGTCCGCGCCGGTCGCCGCCATCGCGTCGGCCACGGTGCCGAACACCGGGACGTCCTGGCCGCTGAGCTCGATGGTCTGCCCGGCCTTGCGGGGGTTGGTGCCGCCGACGATGGTGGTGCCCGCCGCGATCATCCGGGCGCCGTGCTTGCGGCCCTCGGACCCGGTGATGCCCTGGACGATGACGCGGCTCTGCTCGGTCAGGAAGATCGCCATCTCATGCTCCCGTCGCGGCCAGGCTGGCCAGCTCGGCGGCGCGCCGCGCCGCATCGTCCATGGTGCCCACCTGCTCCACGACGGGAATCTGGGCCTCGCTGAGGATCTGTCGGCCCTGCTCGGCGTTGTTGCCGTCGAGCCGGACCACGATCGGCCGCCGGACCTGCTCGCCGCGCTCGGTCAGCATCCCGATCGCCGCCACGATGCCATTGGCTACCGCGTCGCACGATGTGATCCCGCCGAAAACGTTGACCAGCACCGACCGGACCGACGGGTCCGACAGCACGATGTCCAGCCCGTTGGCCATCACCTCGGCCGACGCGCCGCCGCCGATGTCGAGGAAGTTGGCCGGCCGGACGCCGCCGAACTCCTCGCCGGCGTAGGCGACCACGTCCAGCGTCGACATGACCAGGCCGGCGCCGTTGCCGATGATGCCGACGCTGCCGTCAAGCTTCACGTAGTTCAGGTGCTTGGCCTTGGCCCGCGCCTCCAGCGGATCGGCCGAGCCCGGGTCGGCGAACCGGTCGTGCTCCTGCCGGAAGGCGGCGTTGTCGTCCAGCGTGACCTTGCCGTCTAGCGCCACCACCCGGCCGTCGGCGGTCAGGATCATCGGGTTGACCTCGACCAGCGTGGCGTCCTCGTCGGTGAAGACGGCCCACAGCCTGGTCGCGAGTTCGGCGGCCCCGGCGATGGCCTGCTCAGGAAGCCGGCCCGCCCGCATGATCGCGGTGGCCGCGGCCAGGTCCACTCCGGTCAGCGGGTCGATCGCGACCCGGGCGACGGCGTCGGGGTTGGAGTGCGCGACCTCCTCGATCTCCATTCCGCCCTGGACCGAGCAGATCGACATGAACTGGCGTCCGGCCCGATCTAGCAGGAAGGACAGGTAGTACTCCTGCGCGATGTCGCTGGCCTCCTCGACCAGCACCTTGTGCACGGTGTGGCCCTTGATGTCCATGCCGAGGATCTGGTCCGCCTTGGCCGCGGCGTCATCGGGGCCATCGGCCAACCTGACACCGCCGGCCTTGCCGCGGCCGCCGGTCTTGACCTGGGCCTTGACGACGACCCTGGGCTGGCCCGCGGCCGCGAACTCGGCGGCGATGGCACGCGCCTCGTCGACCGTGTGCGCGACCTTGCCCGAGGGCACCGGAACGCCGTATTCGGCGAAGAGTTCTTTCGCTTGATGTTCGAACAGGTCCACGTTTAAAGTCCGTCCTGACTCTCGCTCAACTCGCAAGTGCTGCCTTGAACCCGCGGTGATGCCCGGGGCCGCCCGGGGACAACGACCCGCCTGGCAGCCTAGCGGGCGGTCCCTCGCCCGGTTGTCATCCGGCCCGGGTTTGCGCCCTGGCCTCGAACTCCGCGCGCACCCAGTCCACGATCTCGCTGGTAGGCGTACCGGGCGTGAAGATCCTGGCCACGCCAAGTTCGGTGAGCGCCGCGATGTCTGCGTCCGGGATTATCCCGCCGCCGAAGACGGTGATGTCCGCCGCGTTCTGCTCCTTGAGCAGTTCGAGCACCCGGGCGAACTGCGTCATGTGCGCCCCGGACAGCACCGATAGCCCGATCGCGTCGGCGTCCTCCTGCAGAGCCGCCGCGACGATCTGCTCCGGTGTCTGGTGCAGGCCGGTGTAGATGACCTCGACGCCGGCGTCCCGCAGTGCGCGCGCCACCACCTTCGCGCCGCGATCGTGCCCGTCTAGGCCAGGCTTAGCGATGATGACCCGGATGCTGCTCATTACCCTACTGCCCTCCACCCGAGAACTCTCCGCCCGAGAACCCTCCATCCGGCAGGGTATCCGCCCGGCTCGGCCGGTGGGCGACCCGACCGCCGCCAATCAGTGCTACAGCTTCTCGATCGGCGCGTACCGCAGCAGCAGGTGCTTGATGCCGTAGTCCTCGCCGAAGTCAACCTTGGCCTCGGGGTCATCGCCGCGGCCCTCCACCGACAGCACCCGGCCCAGGCCGTAGGTGTCGTGCGTGACCAGGTCGCCCGGTGCGAGCGCAGGCACCGGCCGGTTCCCCGGCGAGCGCATGCCAGGCCGTTGGGCCAGTCGCTCCGCGGCCGGCTGCATCGCCGCGGCGGAGTCCCGGCGCCACTCGATCAGCCTGGCCGGGATCTCGGTGAGGAATCTGGACTCCTTGTGGTAGGCCGGCCGCCCCCACCAGGTCCTGGCGATCGCCCGGGTGAGGTACAGCCGCTGCCTGGCCCTGGTGATGCCGACGTAGGCGAGCCGCCGTTCCTCCTCAAGCTCGGTCTCGCTGCCGATCGACCGCTCGTGCGGGAAAACGTTCTCCTCCATCCCGGTCAGGAAGACGACCGGGAACTCCAGGCCCTTGGCGGTGTGCAGGGTCATCAAAGTGATCATGCCGTCGTGATGGTCGCCGTCCGGAATCTGATCCGCGTCGGCGACCAGGGCCACCTGCTCGAGGAACGCGGCGAGCCCGCCGTCCGGGTTCTTGGCGTCGAACTCGCGCGCCACGGCGACAAGCTCGGTCAGGTTCTCGATCCGGCCGGCGTCCTGCAGGTCCGACGATGCCTGAAGCTCGGCGACGTACCCGGTCCGGTCCAGCACCGCCTCCACGATGTCACCGACCTCGGTCCCGGACTCGACGGCCGCCCTAAGCTCGCTGATCAGGGTGTTGAAGCCGTCGATAGCCCGGCCCGAGCGGGCCGGCAGTCCGGGCACATCCTGCGGCCGGGTGATGGCCTCGGCGAACGCGATCCCGTTGGTCTGCGCGAAGCCCGCCACGTACTCCTGGGCCCGGTCGCCGATGCCGCGCTTGGGGACGTTCAGCACCCGCCGCAGCGACATCTCGTCTCTGGGGTTGGCCAGCAGCCGCAGGTACGCGAGCAGATCCCTGACCTCGCGCCGCTCGTAGAACCGGACACCGCCGACCACCCGGTACGGCAGGCCGGCCCGGATGAAGACCTCCTCGAACACCCGGGACTGGGCATTGGTGCGGTAGAACACCGCGACGTCGCCCGGAGCGGCGTCCCCCGCGTCGGTAAGCCGGTCCACCTCCTCGGTGACGAACGCCGCCTCGTCGTGCTCGCTGTCGGCGACGTACCCGACCAGGGGCGGGCCGTCGCCGCTGTCGGTCCACAGGTTCTTCGGCATCCGGCCGGAGTTCAGCGAAACCACGGCGTTGGCGGCGGCCAGGATGTTCTGGGTGGACCGGTAGTTCTGCTCGAGCAGGATCACCCGCGCGCCGGGAAAGTCGCGCTCGAACTCGGTGATGTTCCTGATCGTCGCGCCGCGGAACGCGTAGATCGACTGGTCCGCGTCTCCGACCACGCAGAGCTCGGCGGGCCGCTGACCGGCGTCCGGCGGCCCGACGAGTTCCCTGATCAGCACGTACTGGGCGTGGTTGGTGTCCTGGTACTCGTCCACGAGCACGTGCCGGAACCTGCTCCGGTACCGCTCAGCCACCTCGGGAAACGCCTGGAGCAGGTTGACCGTGACCATGATCAGGTCGTCGAAGTCCATCGCGCCGGCCGCGACCAGCCTGCGCTGGTATTCCCCGTAGGCCTCGGCGAGCGCCTTGTCCCGGTAGCCGGTGGCCGCGGCGGCCACCGACTCGAAGTCGGCTAGCTCGTTCTTCAGCGCGGACACCCGGCCGGCCATCGCCTTCGGCGGGTGGTACTTCGGGTCGAGCTCAAGCTCTCGACAGACCAGCGCCATCAGCCGCTCGGAGTCGGCCTGGTCATAGATCGTGAACGAGGACGGATACCCGAATCGCGGCGCCTCCCGGCGCAGGATCCGCACGCAGGCCGAGTGGAAGGTGAGCAGCCACATGCCGCGTGCGAAGGACCCGGTCAGCGCCTGCGCCCTGGCGGCCATCTCGCCCGCGGCCTTGTTGGTGAACGTGATCGCGAGGACCTCGCTCGGGGCCGCGCCGCGGTGCGCGAGCAGGTAGGCGATCCGGTGGGTGAGCACCCTGGTCTTGCCCGACCCCGCGCCCGCCACGATCAGCAGCGGACCTCCCTCGTGCATAACGGCAGCACGCTGCTGCGGATTCAGTCCGTCCAGTAGGGAGTCCATGGCGATCGCGGTCACGCTGTCAGCGTAGGCGGTACCACCGACGAACGGAGGTCACCGCCGGGCGGACGTCCCCGGTCGGGGCAGGTTTCCGCCGCCGTCGGCGGTGGCAGGCTCAGATCCGGGGGGCCACCAGCCCGGCGCCCGATCCGAGCGCACGTGGCGGGGCGACGGTTCTGGTTGTTCTTCGCGGTTCACGGCGACGGTATCCGTCGTGTCATAGAAATTTCGCGACTGGTCCCGTAGGTTGCCAGTCATTACAGGGATAGGATCGCCTTGATGCGCGTACTGCTTGTGGGAGCCGGCGGCGTAGGCACCGCGTTCGCGCGGATCGCGGCTCGCCGGGGCTTCGCCGACCTGGTCATCGCCGACTACGACCTGGGCCGGGCGCAGCGTGCCGCCGCGGCCAGCGACCGGTACCAGGCCGTCCGGGTGGATGCCGCCGACACCGCGGCGGTTGCCGGACTGCTCACCGCGCACCGCGCCGACGTGCTGATGAACGCGACCGACCCGCGGTTCGTGCTGCCGCTGTTCCGGGCCGCCCTCGCGGCGGGCACGCACTACCTGGACATGGCGATGTCGCTATCCGCGCCGCACCTAGACGCGCCCTACCAGCAGACCGGGGTCAAGCTCGGCGACGAGCAGTTCGCGCTGGCCGCCGACTGGGAGCGGGCCGGGAAGCTCGCGCTGGTCGGGATCGGCGTCGAGCCCGGACTGTCCGACGTGTTCGCCAGGCACGCCGCCGACACCATGTTCGGCCGGATCGACGAGATCGGCGTGCGGGACGGCGCCAACCTGGTGGTGGAGGGTTACGACTTCGCGCCGACGTTCTCGATCTGGACCACGATCGAGGAGTGCCTCAACCCGCCGGTGATCTGGGAGGCCGATCGCGGCTGGTACACCACGGCGCCGTTCAGCGAGCCCGAGGTATTCACGTTCCCGGCCGGCATCGGCCCGGTGGAGTGCGTGAACGTCGAGCACGAGGAGGTGCTGCTGATCCCGCGCTGGATCGAGGCCCGGCGGGTCACCTTCAAATACGGGCTTGGCGCCGAGTTCATCGACGTGCTGAAGACGCTGCACAAGCTCGGACTGGACGCGACGACGCCGGTCCGGGTCGGCGAGAGCCAGGTCTCGCCGCGCGACGTGGTCGCGGCCTGTCTGCCCGACCCGGCCGAGCTTGGCACCCAGATGACCGGCCTGACCTGCGCGGGCACCTGGGTCCGCGGAACCGGGACCGACGGGTCCGCCCGCGAGGTCTACCTGTACCACGTGGTAGACAACGCCTGGTCGATGTCGGAGTACGGCTCGCAGGCGGTGGTCTGGCAGACCGCGGTGAACCCGGTCGTCGCGCTCGAACTGATCGACTCCGGCGCCTGGTCGGGCACCGGGGTGCTCGGACCGGAGGCCCTGCCCGCCGGCCCGTTCCTCGACCTGCTCACCGACTACGGCTCGCCGTGGGCGGTGGAGGAACGGACGCCGGGGAGCGGACACTGACCTTGTCAAGGGGGCGAATACCGACTAGATCGGGCAACAGCCAGCAGATCGGACTGCGGCACCGCGGCGCGCCCGGGGCGACCGCATCATCAGAACACGCGCCGGATACGGTGCGACCAGCCAGAATGGAGGCCCCCCACGGTGAGGGAACTGAAGAATTTCATTAACGGCGAGTGGACCGAGTCGCGGTCCAGCAGGCGCGCCGAGCTGATCAACCCGTCCACCGGCGAGGCCTTCGCCACCGCGCCGGTCTCCGACGCGGCCGACGTGGACCAGGCGTTCACGGCCGCGGCGAACGCGTTCGAGGGCTGGCGCGACGCCACGCCGTCGGAGCGGAGCCTGGCCCTGATCCGGATCGCCGACGCGATCGAGTCCAGGGCGCAGGAGTTCGTGGCCGCGGAGTCGGAGAACACCGGCAAGCCGGTAGGGCTCACGATGTCCGAGGAAATCCCGCCCATGGTGGACCAGATCAGGTTCTTCGCCGGGGCGGCCCGGATGCTCGAGGGCCGGTCGGCCGGGGAGTACATGTCCGGCTTCACCTCGATGATCCGGCGTGAGCCGGTGGGCGTCTGCGCCCAGGTGACGCCGTGGAACTACCCGATGATGATGGCCGTGTGGAAGTGGGCCCCGGCCATCGCCGCGGGCAACACCGTGGTGCTTAAGCCGTCGGACACCACGCCCGTCACCGCGCTGATGATGGCCGAGGTGATGAGCGAGTTCCTGCCCGCCGGGGTCATGAACGTGATCTGCGGCGACCGTGACACCGGCCGCGAGCTAGTCGCGCACCCGGTGCCATCGATGGTCTCGATCACCGGCAGCGTCCGGGCCGGCAAGGAGGTGGCCACCCAGGCCGCGGCCTCGCTCAAGCGGGTGCACCTCGAACTCGGCGGCAAGGCCCCGGTGGTGGTGTTCGACGACGCCGACATCGAGGCGGCCGCGGCGGGCATCGCCGCAGCCGGGTACTTCAACGCGGGCCAGGACTGCACCGCCGCCACCCGGGTGCTAGCCGGTGCGGGCGTGCACGAGGAGTTCGTCGCCGCACTGGCCGAGCAGGCGAAGAACACCAAGACCGGCGCGCCGGAGGTGGAGGCGGACTTCGGCCCGCTGAACAACTCCTCCCAGCTAGAGCGGGTCGCCGGGTTCATCGAGCGGCTGCCCGACCACGCCGAGATCAAGGTCGGCGGCAAGCGGACCGGTGACCGCGGCTTCTTCTACGAGCCGAGTGTGATCGCCGGCCTGCGCCAGGATGACGAGATCATCCAGAACGAGGTGTTCGGCCCGGTCATCACCGTGCAGCGGTTCACCGACGAGGACCAGGCCGTGGCCTGGGCGAACGGCACCCCGTACGGCCTGGCCTCCTCGGTCTGGACCAGGGATCACGGCCGGGCGATGCGGATGGCCAGGCGGCTGGACTTCGGCTGCGTCTGGATCAACACCCACATCCCGCTGGTCGCCGAGATGCCGCACGGCGGCTACAAGAACTCGGGCTACGGCAAGGACCTGTCCATGTACGGGTTCGAGGACTACACCAGGATCAAGCACGTGATGTCCTCGCTGGACTAGGCGAGCCGCATCGGGCGCGGGGCCCGCCGGGTACCTCCCGGCGGGCCCCGCGCTCGCGTGCTCTCAGGCGGACAGGCCGCGCCGTTCCAGCGGCTCCCACTTGGTCTTGCGGATCAGCTCCCAGAGGCCGCCGATCCGCCAGATCTGCATCAGCTGCCGGTAGCCGAAATTCTCGATCAGCGCGTACCACCACAGCCGTCGTAGCTGGGCCCAGGCCGGGTACAGGCTCGGTGCCGCGTCCTCGAGCGCGATCGCTCCGATGGTCAGGATCAGCCCGTACAGCACCGAGATGGCGACGAACAGCACGAAGGTGGTCGCCGACAGCGTGCCGAGCAGGAACGCGGCCAGCGTGACCAGATAGCCGGAAACCTCGATCCACGGGCCGAGCACCTCGAACAGCAGCAGTGCAGGCAGCGCTACCAGGCCGGCCGCGCGGTAGCGCGGGTTCCCTACCATCCGCCAGTGAATCAGCAGCGCCTCTATCGACCCCCGGTACCACCTGCGCCGCTGGCTGCGCAGCGCCCGCGCGGTCTGCGGCGCCTCGGTCCAGCAGATCGGCTCAGGGACGTAGACGATCCGGTAGGGGCGTCCGGCCCGGCGGCAGGTCCGGTGCAGCCTGGTCACCAGTTCCAGGTCCTCCCCCACGATGTCCGTCCGGTAGCCGCCAACCTCGATCACCAGGTCCCTGCGGAACACGCCGAACGCTCCGGACACGATGAGCAGTCCGTTTATCGCGCTCCATCCGGTCCGGCTGCCGAAGAACCCGCGCACGTACTCAAGCACCTGGAACATCGCGTACGGCGAGGTTGGCAGCCTGGCCTGAACCACCCGGCCGTGCTCGATCAGGCAGCCGTTGGCGATCCGGATCAGGCCGCCGGTGGCCACTGTTCGCTCCGGGTCATCGACGAACGGCAGGACCGCCCGGGCAACGGCGTCCTGCTCCAGGATCGAGTCCGCGTCCAGGGTGCAGAACAGCGGGAACGACGCGAAGTTGATTGCGGCGTTCAGGCTGTCCGCCTTGCCGCCGCCGTTCTCCTTGTCGACCACCAGCAGGCGCAGCGAGCTATCCGGGGCGTAGACGCCGCGTACCTGGGTGTGCGGCAGAAACGGGGGCGTCGGGCGGTTGACCGCTCGCAGCCCGAAGACATCGATCAGGCGCTGCAGGGTGTCGTCGGTGGAGCCATCATTGACCACGACGATCTCGAGCACGCGGTAGTCGAGTGCGAGCAGCGACCGGACGCTGTCCACGATCACGGCGGACTCGTTGAACGCAGGGACCAGAATCGACACCGGCGGGGTCAGCGGCGAGCGCAGCATCCGCCGGAGCGCGCTGTTGCTGGTGCCCGTCACGTACCGGCGCACCTGGACCCCGGCGAGCACTAGCACGAGGCTGTTGACGAGCACGAACGCGGCGAAGAAGCCGACCACTAGGTAGGAGAAGACGATCACGGGGTGAGCACCGCCGCCGCCAGTGCCCGGCCCGGCTCGGGCCCGGCCGTCACCGCTCGGCGCAGTACCGCGGCGCCCGACGGGCCAAGCTCGCCGAGAGCGACGGCCGCAGCCGCGCGCAGCGCCCAATCGGCGCTGCCGAGCAGGCCGCCAAGCACCTCTGCCGCCGAGTCGTCGCCGATCCGGCCGAGTGCGGTAGCCGCCGCCGCACGGGTCGGCGCGGACCGGCCAGCGGACCCGGCCAGCAGGGTCAGCGCGGCGACCGAGTCGATGTCACCGATCGCACCGAGCCCCTCGGCCGAGGCCGCCGCAAGGCCGTCCTCGTCGGCCAGGCAGTCCCGCAGCAGGACGGCGTACTGCGCCAGCCGGAGGGCCCCGGCCACCCGGACGGCGATCAGCCGTGCGGCCGGCCGCGCGGCCGGGCCGAGAAGGGGGCCGAGCGCGCCCGGCTGATTCTGCCCGAGCACGAGCACGAGCGCGGCCACCGCGCCCGGCGCGGCCAGCGCGTCCCGCTGCGCGATCGTGATCGCCATGGCCGCGCCGTCCGGTCCGCCCGCCTTCGCCAGCGCCCGCGCGCAAGTGCAGCGCACCAGCGGGTCCGGGTCGTCCAGTCCGCCGGTCAGCGCGGACAGCGCGGCGGGCGTGGCGATGATGGCGAGCACCTCGGCGGCGTGCCGCCGGACCCCCACCCGCCTGGCGTGCAGCAGGATGCTCTGCCGCGGCACGTAGCCGAGCCGGTCCAGCAGCGCTGCCAGCCTGACCCGCTCTTCGCCGCGCAGGTCGAGCATCGCCTCGATGGCAACGGTGAGCCAGACCGACCGCTCCCCGGCCGTACCCGCCCGGCGCACCGTCCCGGTGCCCGCGAGGTACTCGGCGATCCCCGCCTCGGCGGCCGGCCTGACCCGCCGCTCGCGCCGCGCCCTGCGTACCGTCGCGAACCGCATCGCCAGGTCGGCCAGCCCTCCGGCGACGAGCAGCGCGAGCATAGCCAGCACGATGCCGCCGAGCACTCCGGTCATCGGACCGCCCGGCTGAGTACCCGGGCGATCCGCGCCGACAGTTCGTGCGGGCTGAACGGCTTTGGCAGGTACTCCTCGACGCCCAGGCTCAGCCCGCCGAGCACATCGGCCTCGCTGGTGCGCTCGGTCAGCATCACGATCGGCACCGACGCGGTGGCCGGATCGGCCCGCAGCGCCCGGACGACCTCGAATCCGTCCAGCTTGGGCATCACCTTGTCGAGCAGCACCAGGTCGGGGTGGTCGTCCTGGGCCCGGGCCAGCGCCTCCTGGCCGTCCGCCGCCTCGATCACCTGGTAGCCATCCGCGCTCAGCCGGGCGCAGATCAGCTTGCGCACGGTCACCGAGTCCTCGGCGACCAAGATCGTTGTCATCATCGCCCCATCACCGTCCCGTCAGCTGCTTGATGGTCGCGACCAGCGTCCTGGCGTCCATGGTCTGCTTCGCCAGCAGGGCGTCGGCCCCGGCGTCCAGCGCCACCTGCCGGTCCTGCGCGCGAGCGTGCGTGGTGGCGACGATGACCGGCAGGTCGGACCGGAGCGGGTCGGCGCGGATGGCCCGGGTAAGACCGAGTCCGTCCAGGCGCGGCATCTGCAGGTCGGTCACGACCGCGGTGATGCCGCCGCGACTCAGGACCTCCAGCGCCTGCTCGCCGTCCCGCGCGGTGACCACCCGGTAGCCGGCCTCCCGCAGCATCCGGCGCTGCATGGCGATGACCGCCGGCGAGTCCTCGACCAGGAGGATGGTCGCGCCCGCCCGGTCCGAGCCAGCCGCCGACGCGACCGGCACCCGGTTGGCCGCACGCACGGTCGGGTATGCCGCGATCAGCCGGCCCGGGTCCAGGATCAGTGCGATCCGGCCGTCACCCAGGATCGCGCCGCCGAGGTAGGTGTCGCCGCCCGCCAGCCTGCTGAGCGGCTTGACCACGACCTCCGCCTGGCCAAGCAGCCGGTCGCAGGTCACGGCCAGCGGCCGGTCGCCGCCGCCGAGCACGACCGCGGGCCCGCCCTCGGCGTATCCGGCCGCGGGCGAGCCGACCAGATCGCCGAGATCGACCACCGGCAGCACTCGATCACGGACCCGGACTGCGGGCCGGCCGGTGATCCGCAGTAGCCGGTCCACCGAGATCACCTCGGCCACGGCGGGCAGCGGCACGCCGTACACCGCGCTGCCGTGCTCGACCAGCAGTACCGTCATCAGCGCCAGCGCCAGCGGCAGCAGCAGGCTCACGGCGGTTCCCGTGCCGGGCTCGCTACGGATCTGCAGGCCACCGCCGAGCGAGCGTGCGTACGCCCGCACGGCGTCCAGTCCAACACCGCGGCCGCCCAGGTCAGTCACCTGCTCGGCGGTCGAGAATCCGGGCCTGGCCAGGACGTCGGCGAGCGAGCCACCCGACTCAACCAGGCTCACCGCCTCATCCGGCACGCCGCGGCCGTCGTCGGCGACCGTCACCTCCACCATCCCGCCGCGGGGCGCCGCGCGCAGTTCGATCCGGCCGCGGGCCGGCTTGCCCGCGGCGAGCCGATCCCCGGGCGACTCGATGCCGTGGTCGATGGCGTTGCGCAGCAGGTGGGTGACCGGCTCGGTCAGGCTCTCCAGGATCACCCGGTCCAGTTCGGTGGCGGTGCCGGTGGCCGCGAATTCAACGTCCTTCCCCGCCGCCCGCGCCAGATCGCGGACCGCCCGCGGCAGCGGGCCGGTGATCATCGACACCGGCAGCGTGCGCATGCCCACCGCGACGTCCCGCAGTTCGGCGAGCAGTCGGTCGCCGGGATCGAGCAGCCCGGCCAGTTCGCTGGCCTCGCCCGACTCGGCCAGGGCGTGCGTCAGGTGCCTGCGGTCCTGCATGAACTCGCCGACCAGGTCCAGCAGGTGGTCAAGCCGGTCGGCCGGGACCCGGACGGAGCGGTGGCTGCCGGTTCCGGCGCGCGGGCCCGGGCCAGGCTGGCCACCCGGGCCAGGCTGGCCACCCGGGTCGGTATGCGGGACGCGCTGCGGCGGCACCGGATCCGGCTGTTCCGGGACCGGATCACCCTGGCCAGTCCCCGCAGCGGCCTGGCCGCTCCGCTCTGTCGCGGCCCGACCGCGCGCGGCGGTCGCTGCCAGTTCGGCGAGCACGGCGTCGGCCGGCTCGTCCGCGCCGTTCACCAGGCCGCGCATCGTCTGGCTGGATCGCAGCAGCAGGCCGGCCAGCGCGGGCGGGAACTCGCCGGTATCCCGCACCCCGGCCAGCACGTCCTCCACGGCGTGCGCGATCCGGCTGATGCGATCCATGCCGAGCAGGCTCGCGGCACCCTTGATCGTGTGGGCCTGCCGGAAGATCTCGTCGATGACCGCTGCGTCCGCGCTGCCCGCCTCCACCGCGAGCAGCGCGGCGTCGATCCGGTCGATCCTGCCGTTCGCCTCCTCCCGGAAGATGTCGGCGAGTTCCTCGTCCGGGCCGCTCATCGCCGGACCCCGGCCAGCCAGTCCAGCATCCGGCCGACGTCCACGATGCCGACCAGGTCGCCGCCGGCCATGAAGGTCCCGGTCAGCAGTTCCGCCTTCGACCGCTCGACCGGGCCGGTCGGTCCGCCCACCGATTCCAGCCCGTCCACGGCCAGGGCGGCCTGCTGTCCGCCGGCCTCGATCACCGCGATATGGCTGGGCCGGACCAGCCCGGACTGGCCGAAGACGGCGGCCAGGTCGACCACCGGCAGGATCGACTCGCGCACGCTGCAGACGCCGAGTACCGGCCGACTCGATCCGGGCACGGCAGTAACCGCCCCGAGCACGGCTACCTCCCGAACGAACCGGATGTCGATCGCGTAGTGCTCGCCGGCCACGCGGAGGCGCAGGTAACTCATCTGGCGGGCTCCGGACCGGCGAGCAGGTCGCTCAGCCGCGACCACTGCCCGGCCTGGCCCGCGTCCGCCGGCCCGGACGCCGGGCCGCCGCTGGCATGCAGCACCCGCTGAATCTCGCTCACCAGGGACTCCAGCCGCTCGGACGCCGCCAGCCACTGGGCCTGGCTCCCGGCCAGATCCTCGGCGCCCTGCCTGATCTGCTCGACCGCCTCGTCCACCTCGTCGGCCGCCGTCTTCTGCCACTGGGTCGCGGTCAGGGACTCGTGCAGCCGCACGGCGGTGGTGCTCATCAGCTCGCCGGCCTCCCTGGCCTGGCTGGCGCCCTGCCCGGTCGCCTCGATCGTGGCGCTGGTCTGCTCCTGCACGCCGGAGACGATCGCGCTGATCGAATCGGCGGACTGAATCGAGCGCTCGGCCAGCCTGCGCACCTCGGTGGCCACCACCGCGAAGCCCTTGCCGGCCTCACCGGCCCTGGCCGCCTCGATCGCGGCGTTCAGGGCCAGCAGGTTGGTCTGGTTCCCGATGTCGTTGATGAGCTCGACGATCGCGCCGATCTTCTGGACCTGCTCGCCCAGCGACAGGGTGAGCGCCTCGATGGTCTCCACCTTGTCTCGCATGTCCCGGATGGTTTCGCCGGTGCGCTCGGCGGCCTGCGACGCCGCGCTGACGGCCTCGGCGATCGAGGTGGCCGCGGCGGCGAGGTCATCCATCCTGGCCGATGTCTGGCTGACCGCCGTGAACTGCTCACCCGAGACGGTGGCCGCGCTGCCCGCCACGTCGCAGAGCTGACCGGACACCTCGCTGAGCACGTCGGCGGCGGACTCCAGCCTGGCCAGCAGGTCGTCGCGGTCGCTCAGCCGGCTGACCACCGTAGCTAGCTCGCGCTGCCGCCCGGCGGCCTGCCTGAGCAGCCGGTAGGTGTAGAGCGCGAACCCGATCGCGATCGCCAGGCCGATCAGGTCGGAGCCGAACTCCACCCACAGTGCCCTGCTGCCCGATGCCGCGGCCCTGCGGCGCATCTGCCGCGAGGCGACTGCCGCCTGCGCCGCCACCCCGGCGAGCGGGGCGGTGACCGTGCCGGACATCGCGTCCAGGCGGCCGATGGCCTGGTCGGCGCGTTCCCTGCTGACCGCGACCAGCGGCCGGGCCTGGTTGAAGGCGGCGAAATAGGCGCGCTCGGCGCGGACCGCCTGGGCCAGCATGGCCGTGCCTGAGCCGCCGGGCGCCACCCTGGCGGCCTGAGCGACGAATCCCGCATGCGCGGCCCGGGCCTCGGTCAGCGCCGCCGAGGTGCCGGTGCCGAGATATCGGTAGATGGCGAGTTGCTCGGTATCGAAAACCAGCCGGAGCGTCATCGCCCGGGTCACCACCCGGGCCGAGGTGGTCGCGGCGGTAAGCGACCGCAGCGTGCTTGACCAGCTCTCCAGGGTGATGACCATGACCGTGCTGATCACGACGAGCAGGACGGCGATGACGGCGAGCACGCGCCGCATCGGCCCGCCCGTGACTGTCCCCCGCATCGCCGGTTGTCGCCCCCGTCGCAGATCCGTCGAAATCCGCGGCCGGTATTCGGTCCGCTGAGATATACCTTCAGTTACCCTCCGCGTATTACCATGTAACGCTCTGTATATGGACGGGAAAGCCCCGGTCATCGCCACCCCACGCCCCGGCCTCGGCCGGGACCCGGCGATAAGATCACGCACATGCTCGATGACGCCGAGGTGCGCCGGATCCTGGTCATCACCGCTCACCCAGACGACGTGGACTTCGGGGCGGCCGGCACGGTCGCCGGCTGGACCGACCGCGGTATCGAGGTGACCTACTGCGTGGTCACCGACGGCGACGCCGGCGGCCGGGACATGGACATCACCCCGGCCGATCTGGTGGTCGCCCGCCGGGCCGAGCAACTAGCGGCGGCCAAGTGCGTTGGGGTCAGCGACGTCCGCTACCTCGGCTACGCCGACGGGACCGTCGAGCCAACGCTCGCCCTGCGCAAGGACCTGACCCGGGTGATCCGGCAGGTGCGGCCGGATCGGCTGCTCTGCCAGTCGCCGGACCGGAACTACGCCAGGATCGGCGCGAGCCATCCCGACCACCGGGCGGTAGGTTCGGCGGCGATTGACGCCGTCTATCCGGACGCCCGGAATCCGTTCGCCTTTCCCGAGTTGCTGACCGAAGAGGGCCTCACGGCCTGGACGGTGCCCGAGGTATGGCTGATGGCCAGCCCGCAGGCGGATCATTGTGTCGATGTAACCGATAACTTCGATCGGAAAATTGCCGCGCTGCGCGCGCACAATACCCAGACCGGGCACATGACCGACCTGGAAGACCGGATCCGCGGCTGGCTGACGCACGCGGCCGCACAGGCTGGATGGCCCGCCGGGCGCCTGGCCGAGGCGTTTCAGGTGCTGCAAACACCATAAATCCACCGATCGATTGCGTTGCACCGAATCACAGGTCAGCGGCGTCGTCGATATCGGGAATTGAGTGCCCCGATCGGAGAATGGGGACTGGTGCGCCAGGACTGACCCATCATAGGTTTGCATCAGGCGCACCAGCCGTCTCCGGAGGAGCTAGCGCATGACGCAAATCAACGTGACTGTCGACGGAGTCAGCTACGTCGACGACGTGGAGCCACGACTCCTGCTTGTCCACTATCTACGGGATGTGCTCGGCAAGACCGGCACGCCGATCGGCTGCGACACGTCCAACTGCGGCGCCTGCACCGTGCTGATGGATGGCGTATCGGTGAAAAGCTGCTCGGTCCTCGCCGTCCAGGCGGACGGCACGGAGATCACCACGATCGAGGGCCTGGCCAACGGCGAGTGGCACCCACTCCAGAAGGCGTTCCACGAGGAGCACGCGCTCCAGTGCGGGTACTGCACCCCGGGCATGATCCTGGCCTCGGCCGACCTGCTGCGGGACAACCCGAACCCGACGGATGAGCAGATCAGGGAGGGCCTGGAGGGCAACCTCTGCCGCTGCACCGGCTACGAGCACATCGTCCGCGCCGTCCGGCGCGCCGCACAGGCAGGAGCAGGCCAATGACAGTGACCGCCGAACCCGCCGCCGAACTCGGCAGGCCGCGCCGGCGCAAGGAGGACGCCAGGCTGGTCACCGGGCAGACGTCCTGGACCGACAACCTGTCCCTGCCCGGCATGCTGCACCTGGCGTTCCTGCGCAGTCCGTACGCACATGCCAGGATCACCTCTGTGGACGTCAGCGCCGCCCGCCAGGTACCTGGAGTGGTCGCCGCGTTCTCGGGCGCCGACTTCGCCGCCGAGCAGGGCAGCCTGCCGTGCGCCTGGCCGGTCACGCCGGACATCGTGATCCCCGACCACCCGCCGATGGCCACCGAAGAGGTCCGGTACGTCGGCGAGGCGGTCGCCGTGGTCGTCGCCAGGGACCGGTACACCGCGGCCGACGCACTCGCCGCCATCGACGTGAACTACGAGCCGCTTGAGCCGGTCCTTGACATGCGGACGGCGCTCGACGAGTCGTCGCCGAAGGTGCACGAGGCGGGCAACAAGAGCTTCGAGTGGACGTTCGCGAACGGCGATGTGGATGCCGCCTTCTCCGGCGCCCCAGTGGTGATCGAGCGGAACTACCGGCAGCAGCGGCTGATCCCGTCCGCGATGGAACCACGGTCCGTGCTGGCAAGTTCGGTGGGCGGCGACGTCACGCTGTGGTCGGCCACTCAGATCCCGCACGTGCTCCGGGTCATGCTGGCCCTGGTCACCGGCATCCCAGAGCAGTCGATCCGAGTGATCGCGCCGGATGTCGGCGGGGGCTTCGGCTCCAAGCTCCAGGTAACCGCCGAGGAGGTGCTGGCCATCCTGATCGCCCGCAAGCTGGGCCGCCCGGTCAAGTGGACCGAGTCGCGCAGCGAGGGCAACATGACCGTGCACCACGGGCGGGACCAGTGGCAGCGGATCAGGATCGCCGCCGACAGCGACGGCCGGGTCCGCGGCTTGTCCGTCGACCTGCTGGCCGACATGGGCGCCTATCTGATGCTGGTTACGCCCGGTGTCCCGCTGCTCGGGGCGTTCATGTACCCGGCCATCTACAAGATGGACGCCTACTCGTTCCGCTGCACCGGCGTGTTCACCACCAAGATGCCGACCGACGCCTACCGCGGCGCAGGGCGGCCCGAGGCGACCTTCGCGATCGAGCGGATCATGGACGAACTCGC
Source organism: Actinomycetes bacterium (assembly GCA_021792855.1). Classification (GTDB taxonomy): domain Bacteria; phylum Actinomycetota; class Actinomycetes; order Streptosporangiales; family Streptosporangiaceae; genus Chersky-822. Next base: position 9,002 of record JAJYTW010000011.1, on the reverse strand, counting down.
GGCCGAACTCGGCATGGATCCGCTGGAACTACGCGAGCGGAACTGGATTAAGCACGAGGAGTTCCCGTTCACCTCGATCGCCGGCCTGACCTACGACTCGGGGAACTACGAGGCGGCGACGGCACGCGCCAAGGAACTGTTCGACTACGACGGGCTACGGGCCGAGCAGGCGGAACGAAACGCCCGGGGCGACTCGGTGCGGCTTGGCATCGGCGTCTCGACCTTTACCGAGATGTGCGGCCTGGCGCCGTCCCGGGTGCTCGGGTCGCTCGCCTACGGGGCGGGTGGCTGGGAGCACGCCTCGATCCGGATGCTGCCGACCGGCAAGGTGGAGGTGGTGACCGGGTCAAGCGCGCACGGCCAGGGGCATGAGACGGCCTGGAGCCAGATCGTCGCCGACCAGCTTGGCGTGCCGTTCGAGGACATCCGGGTGCTGCACGGCGACACCCAGATCTCGCCGAAGGGCATGGACACCTACGGCTCGCGGTCGCTGACGGTGGGCGGCATGGCACTGGTCGGCGCCTGCGACAAGGTGATCGCCAAGGCGAAGGTCATCGCCTCGGCCATGCTGGAGGCCCCGCCGGAGTCGGTGCGGTTCGCCGGCGGCAAGTTCAGCGTCGGCGGCGGCAAGGAGATCTCCATCCAGGAGATCGCGCTCGCTACCTTCGCGGCCCACAACCTGCCGGACGGGGTCGAGCCCTCGCTGGACTCGGACGCGACCTATGACCCGGACAACTTCAGCTACCCGCACGGCACTCACCTGTGCGCCGCCGAGGTGGACACCGAGACTGGCATGGTCAAGATCCGGACCTATGTCGCGGTCGACGACGTCGGCAAGGTAGTCAACCCGCTGATCGTGGACGGCCAGGTGCACGGCGGCATCGCCCAGGGCATCGGGCAGGCGCTGTACGAGGAGGCGGTCTACGACGAGGCGGGCAACCTGCTCACCACGACCCTGGCCGACTACCTCATCCCGTCCGCGGCCGACGTGCCGTCCTACGTGACAGACCGAACCGAGACCCCGGCGGCGAACGCGCTCGGCGTCAAGGGCGTCGGCGAGGCCGGGACGATCGCCTCCACCCCGGCAGTTGTGAACGCGGTCGTGGACGCGCTCCGCCCACTCGGCGTCCGGGATGTCCCGATGCCGTGCACGCCCGAGCGCGTCTGGCGGGCCATCGAGTCGGCCAGCGGCGCCGCCGCGGGCAGCAACGGAGGTGCGGCATGATCCCGGCGAAGTTCGACTACGTCAAGCCAGGCTCGGTCGCCGAGGCGGCGCAGGCCCTGGCCGACGGCGGCGAGGACGCGAAGGTGATCGCGGGCGGCCAGAGCCTGCTGCCGCTGCTCCGGCTGCGATTGTCCTTCCCCGACGTGCTCGTGGACGTCGGCGGGATCGACGAACTGCGGGGCGTCACCGACGCCGGCGACTCGCTGCTGATCGGCGCGCGGACGACGCACTACCAGGTCGTCCACGACCCGCTCATCGCCGAGCACTGCGGTCTGCTCGCGGCGGCCGCGGCCACCGTCGCTGATCCAGCGGTCCGGCACCGCGGCACGCTCGGCGGTTCGCTCGCCCACGGCGACCCGGCCGGTGACCTGCCCGCCGTGGTCCTGGCACTGGACGGGACGATGGTTGCCCGCAGCGCCCGCGGCGAGCGCGAGATCCCGGCCGCGGAGTTCTTCGTCGACTACCTGACCACGGCACTCGCAGCGGATGAGATCCTGACCGGGGTACGCGTTCCCAAGCTCGGCCCGGGCTGGGGCTATCGTTACGAGAAGTTCCACCGGACCGCGCAGGCGTGGGCGATCGTCGGGGTCGCCGCGCTCGTGCGGCGCTCGGACGGTCACGTGGCCGAGGCAAGGATCGGGCTGACCAACATGGGGTCGGTCCCGGTGCGGGCATCGGCCGCCGAGGCTGCCGCCGCCGGAGTCGAGGCGACCGCGGCAGCGCTCACCGCGGCCGCGCGGAGCGCATCCGATGGGACCCAGCCGCCGTCGGACCTGCACGGCGCGCCGGACTACCGGCGGCACCTGGCCCGCGTGCTGACCGGCCGGGCCCTGGTCGCCGCGGCGGGAGCATGACCAGCCTGACGAGAGGGATATGACGCGATGGAGCTAGAGCACTCATTCACTGTCCCGGTTCCGATGGACCGGGCCTGGGATGTGCTGCTCGACGTTGAGAGGGTGGCGCCCTGCATGCCGGGCGCCACCCTCGACTCGGTCGACGGCGATGAGATCCGCGGCCGGATCAAGGTCAAGGTCGGGCCGATCAACATGACCTACGCAGGGACGGCGCGGTTCATCGAGAAGGACGCCGAGGCGGGCGTGGTCACGCTGGAGGCATCCGGCAAGGAGACCAAGGGAGCGGGCACCGCGTCGGCGTCGGTGCGTTCGGTCCTCACCAGCCGCGGCAACGAGACACAGGTCAGCGTGCAAACGACGCTGAACGTCACCGGGAAGCCCGCTCAGTTCGGCCGGGGCGTGATGAACGAGGTCGGCGGCCGGCTGATCGGGATCTTCGCCGCGAACCTGGCCACCGTGCTGGCCGAGCAGCAGGCCGCGCCTGCGGCGGCCGGTCCGGGCGAGGCCGGTCCTGGCGAGGCCGGACCAGGCCCGGGGACCGACGGCGACCAGCGCGCTAGGCCGATCGAGGACCTGAACCTCCCGCCGCGCGCACTGCACGCGCTCCAGCGCGAGTCGATTGGCACGCTCGGTGACCTGGCCACCAGGACCGCGGCGGACCTGCTCGCCATCGACGGGATCGGGCCCGCATCGCTTGAGGACATCAGGTCCGGGCTGGCCGAGCGCGGCCTCGTGCTCGGCGAGCCAGCGGCGCCCCAGCCACCTAGTCAGCCGGCCGGGCCCGCCGCACCGGTCGCTCCGGCGGGCCCGGCCGGCTCCGCCGACGTGCGGGCGGCGGCACACCGGGTCGAGGACGATGCCGCCCGGCTATTCACGGCGGCGGGGCAGGGCCCGGATGCCGCCCGGGCCGCCGCGCACCAGCTTGAGGACGACGCGATCAACCTGCTCCAGGTCGCCGGACTGCCGGTCCTGAAGCGCGCGATCCCGGTCGTCGTCGGCCTGCTGGCGGTCGGCGCCATCGCGCTCGGCGTCCGGCGCAGGCGGCGGACCAGGTCCTGACGGCGGGCGCGGGCGCGGCGGGGATGCCCGCCGCGCCCGGGCCCGATCAGGTCGGCTCAGGTCAGGTCAGCGGGAGCACCACGATCGGCGTCGTGGTCGGGTGCCGGGTGCCGCCTGCTGGCTCCACGGTGATGCCGAGCCGGTCACCACGAGCCAGGCCGGCCGCCAGGATCGGCACGGTATGCCCGGACGGCATCGGCCTGGCCAGGCCGATCGGCCGGGCCCCGGTCCGGCCGATCAGCCACATCTCGTAGACCCGGCCGGCCGGCAGCCCAGGCAGCCCGGTGGTGGTTACCACGACCTCATGTCTGGCCACCGCCACCACCGCCGTGGTGGTGCCGCCGGCTGATGTCGGCCCGGTCACGATCCGCGCGCCAGGCGTCGCCAGGACCGCGGCGATCGCCGCGTTCTGCGCCTGGGCCTGGTGCAGCGAGCGCTGGACCCGCACCTGCGCGACCGCGAGCACCAGGATTGCGAGCAGGCTCGCGGCGGCCACCGTCACCGGGACGGCCAGCCGGAGCCTCGGCGCCCAGCGCTTCGCGCCGCTCCCGCGGCGCGGCTCCACCTGCGGCGGAAGCTGGCGGGTTCGCCGCACCTGCGCGAGCGTCCTGACGCGCAGTTCCGGCGGCGGCTGTTCCGCCGCTGCCAGGGCGAGCATCGTCGCGGTGTCCCGCAGTCCGCGGACCTCGCTCGCGCAACTGGCGCACCGGCGCAGGTGCCGTTCGAACTTCTCGCGCTCGGCCTCGCTGGTCATCGCGCCGACCGCGTATACACCGGTGAGACCCTGCTGGTTCTCCCTGAGCAGCCTCATGCGGTCACCCCCAGGCAATCACGAAGCCGGATGAGCCCATCCCTGATCCTGGTCTTGATCGTGCCGAGTGCGACTCCCAGCAGCCCGGCTACCTGCGGATAGCTGTAGCCGCCGTAGTAGGCGAGCGTGATCGACTCCCGCTGCAGCGGTGTCAGCCCGTCCAGGCATCGCCGCACCCGTTCGCGCTCCAGGTTGGCCTCCACCACGTCGGCGACGTAGTCCGCAGGGACCTCGACCTCGACGACCCGCTGCTCACGTGCCACGCTCGCGGTCGTTGACCGGACCCGATCGATCGCCCGGCGATGCGCGATCGTCAGGACCCAGGTCGCCGCGGAGCCCCGATCCGGATCGAACCTGGACGCCGTGCGCCACACCTCGAGCATCACCTCCTGGGTAACCTCCTCCGCCTGCGCCGGGTCCCGAACCACCCGCCGGATCAGGCCGTAGGCGGCCCCGGCCAGCCGATCGTAGATCTGCTCGAAGGCGCCCTCGTCGCCTCGGGCGACCAGCCCCAGCAGTCGCTCGGGCGGCATGTCCTGGCCGTCGCCGGGGCTAACCGCAACTGGCCCGGGCGCTGGCTCCTGCCGTGGTCTCATGCACGGTCTTCGACGCCGCCGCCCCGGCGGATGGGTCCGGGCCGGGAAATGCTCCACCCGGGCCGGAGCCCGTGGCAGTACCCGGGCCGAATCGTCCGGCCGCCAGCAATCCGGTCCGCTGCCGGGCGCGAAGTAGCTGGCGATGAGCGCGCCGCGGGCGCCGCTCACGACCAACCGAAAGGGACACGCCATGATCGCAGGACTACGCGGCCGCCTGATGGCTACCAGGCTGGCCGGGGTGGTGCTGGCTGCCGCTCTCGGGACCGGACTCGCCGTGGCGGCCGGTTCCACCTTCGCGTCGGCGGCGCCGGCCAGCCGGATGATGAGCCAGATGGCCGGGATGTCACCCGGCGGCCACGCCAGGACGGGCTACACCAATGGCTGGTACGACCATCACACGGTCCGGTTCTTCTACAGCAAGAACTTCTACTGCCAGGGCCCGCCGGCCAGCAAGGCCTCGTCCAGGTGCGAGGCCGGCGCCGACTACACCCAGATTCCCTCGAACAGCTTCGACCCGCTCTACGTGATCGTGCCGCTCGGCTTCACCCCGCCGAAGGGCACGCTGCAGTGCCCGGTCACCGGAAACTGCATTGACCACCCGCACACCATCGATCTGTCGGCCGTGCTCGGCAGCGGCACCCAGAATCTGCCGCTGCCGCCGCACAGCCACATCGTGGCCACGGCCAACAACCACAAGGCCGAATGGTGGAACGTGGTCGTCGTCGGCGTGAAGAGCCGGAGCGCGTGGGACAAGATCGTCTGCCACAAGAGCGACTGGGAACTGCGGCACCTGCAGCGGGTCGACAGCAAGGACGTCACCGGGAACATCACCACGAACCTGTTCCTGTACTTCTCCGTCCTCCGCTAACCGGCTCGGGCCGCCCCCGCCCCCGCCCGGGGCGGGGGCGGCCGGAGCTTTCCCCCGCCTCAGGAAGGAACGCCCCGATGACAGCAGAAGGCACGCACAACCTGGCACTCCCGCGGCCGGCCTGGCCGACCGGCTGGCGCGCGGCGACCGGCCTCATCGCCATCGCCGCGGGGGCCACCATCGTGGCCGGCGCGCTGCTGCCGTGGGTCAGCGAGTTCGGCGGGCTGATCCCGATCCCCGGCATCCGAGGCGGAAACGGGCGCCTGACAGCCGCGGCCGGAATCCTGCTTGCCGCCGCCGGCCTCTACCACCTTGCGCGCGATGGCCGTGTCGCTCGCTGGGTCATCGGCCTGACCGGGTTCGCCGCGCTGGGCTTCTCCGGCTTCCTGCTCATCCGCCTGCTCGCCGCCGAGAGCGGAGCGGCCGGGAATTCGATGGTGAGCCTCAGCGGCGGACCCGGCCTCTGGGTCACCACAGCGGGCGCGGCGGCGGCGTTCGCGACCCTGGTCATGCCGCCCTCGTCGCAGACCACGCTGCGCCGACCCGGCGCCGGCCGCCCGGCCGCCTGGGCCGCGGATCCCGCGTCCGGCGGCCCGCGCCGGTGGCTGCGGATCGCCCTCGGCCTGAGCTGGCTGGCAGATGGCCTGCTTCAGCTCCAGCCGCCGATGTTCACCAGAGCCTTCGTCGCCACGGTGCTCACCCCGGCCGCGATGGGCAATCCCGCACCGTTGGCCGGGCTGATCACGGCGGCATCCCGGGTGATCGGCCCTGATGTCGCGGTGTGGAACGCGGCCTTCGGCGGGGTCCAGCTAGCCATCGGGACCGGACTGCTGTGGCGGCGCACGGGGCGCGCGGCGCTAGCCGGCTCGGTGTTCTGGGGCCTCCTAGTCTGGGTGCTCGGCGAGGGCCTCGGCGGCCTGCTGACCCCGGCGGCGAGCCCGCTCACCGGATCCCCGGGCGCGGCGCTGCTGTACGCGATCATCGCCGTGCTGCTCTGGCCCGCATCCGGGCCCGACCGGGACCGGGGCCGATCGGTTGCCGGAGTGAGCCCGCTCGGCACGGCCGGGTCCAGGCTGGTCTGGTTCGCGCTATGGGGCGGCTTCGCCATCCAAATGTGGCAGCCCGCCGTCCGGGCGGCGACCGGGACACCGCTGGCTGTCGTCGCCAGCGTGGCGTTCGCCGTCATCGCCGCCGGGATCGCGCTGCCGGGTGCGGCCAGGATCACGGTGCTCGCCGCGGTCGCTGCCGCCCTCGCGATCTGGGCCGCGGAGGGATTCGGCGGCCTCACGTCGGGGCACGCCACCGACCTGAACACCGGTCCGCTGCTGGCCGTGCTGGCAGCGGCGTACTGGCCGCGCAGGCCGCGGTACGGGGGGAGTGCCGCCGGAGCCGATCGGGTTACAGTTGACGAATGACCCCATCGAACCGGGCATATGCCGAGAAGCTTGACGAATCCGATCCGCTGGCCGGCTATCGTGACCGGTTCGCCAGCGCCGTGAGCCGGACAATCTACCTGGACGGGAACTCCCTCGGCCAGCTTCCGCTGGCCACCCGCGAAGCGATCGCCGAGGTAGTCGATGATCAGTGGGGCCGCGGGCTGGTCAGGTCGTGGGACCGCTGGGTCGGACTCCCCGGCGAGGTCGGCGACCTGGTCGGCGGCACACTGCTCGGCGCCGCACCCGGACAGGTCCTGGTCAGCGACTCGACCACGGTCAACCTGTACAAGCTCGCCAGCGCGGCACTGGACGCCCGGCCGGGCCGCACCGTCATCGTGACCGACGACGACAACTTCCCGACCGACCGGTACGTGCTGCAGGGAATCGCCGCCCAGCGCGGCTGCGAACTCCGAACGATCAACACCGACATCGATTCCGGGCTGAGCGAGCGTACGCTGGCCGACGCTCTCGGTCCCGACGTCGCCCTGGTCAGCCTGTCGCACGTCGCCTACCGCAGCGGCGCACTAGCCGACATGGCGGCCGTCACCGGCATGGTGCACGCGGCGGGCGCGCTGATGCTCTGGGACCTATGCCATTCGATCGGCGCCGTACCGGTCGAACTGGACGCCGCCGGAGCGGACCTGGCGGTCGGCTGCACCTACAAGTACGTGAACGCCGGGCCGGGCGCGCCCGCGTGCCTGTACGTCCGGCGTGATCTTCAGGAGTCGCTGCGGCAGCCGATCTGGGGCTGGTTCGGCCAGGCCGACCAGTTCGGGATGGGCCCGAGGTATCAGCCTGTCGCCGGCATCGACCGGTTCGCGACCGGGACGCCGCAGATCATCGGAACCGTGGCGGTGCGGGAGGGGGCCCGCCTGCTCGGCGAGGCGGGCATCGAGCGGTTGCGGGCCAAGAGCACCGCGCTGACCAGTTACCTGATCGATCTCGCCGACGAGTGGCTGACTCCGTACGGCTTCCGGCTGGCCTCCCCGCGGGCGGCCAGCCACCGCGGCGGCCACGTCACGCTGCACCACGACGACGCATGGCGGATCAGCCAGGCGCTGACGGCCGCCGGGGTGATCGGGGACTACCGGACGCCGGACCGGATCAGGCTCGGCCCGGCTGCCATCACGACCAGGTTCACCGACGTCTTCGACGCGATGGACCGGCTCAGGCAGATCGCCGCGGAGCGGTCGTACGCGGAACTGCCGGCCAAGCCTGCCCGGGTGACCTGACCCGGCCGACCGGCGCCGGGCAAAGAGCCCGGCCTACTCCCACTCGATCGTGCCAGGCGGCTTGCTGGTGATATCCAGCACGACCCGGTTGATCTCCGGCACCTCGTTGGTGATCCGGGTCGAGATTCTGGCCAGCACCGCGTCTGGTACCCGGGCCCAGTCGGCCGTCATCGCGTCCTCGCTGGTGACCGGCCGGAGCACGATCGGATAGCCGTAGCTACGGCCATCGCCCTGCACGCCGACCGATCGCACCTCGGCAAGCAGCACCACCGGGCACTGCCAGATCTGCCGGTCCAGGCCGGCCGCGGTCAGTTCCTCCCGGGCGATCGCGTCCGCGTCCCTGACGATCCGCAGCCGCTCGGCGGTCACCTCGCCGACGATCCGGATCGCCAGCCCGGGCCCGGGGAACGGCTGCCGCCAGACAATCTGCGGCGGCAGGCCAAGCTCGGTGCCCAGTGCCCTGACCTCGTCCTTGAACAGCGTGCGCAGCGGCTCCACCAGCGTGAAGTCGAGATCCTCGGGCAGGCCGCCAACGTTGTGGTGCGACTTGATGTTGGCCGTGCCCGTGCCGCCACCGGATTCCACCACGTCGGGGTAGAGCGTTCCCTGCACCAGGAACCTGGCGCTCGCGTGTTCCGACTCCCCCGGCCCGGCGGCCGGGGGAGTCCCGTCCGCGTAACGGTCCGCGATCTGCCGGGCGGCCTGCTCGAACGCCCGGATGAACTCGCGGCCGATGATCTTGCGCTTGCGCTCCGGATCGGCGACGCCAGCCAGTGCCCCGGCGAACTCCGCACGCGCGTCGACCACCACCAGGTCCACCCCGGTAGCAGCCACGAAGTCCTTCTCGACTTGCTCGGCCTCACCTGTTCGAAGCAGGCCGTGGTCCACGAATACGCAGGTCAGCTGGTTCCCGAGGGCACG
>JAJYTW010000210.1 GCA_021792855.1 Actinomycetes bacterium | reverse complement strand
CGACGGCGGGCCGGTGCCCGACGAGCGCGCCCTGCCCGGGCTGGCCGGCTACCCGGGTGCCATCGCCAAGACCGGCAACTGGGTGAACCGGCAGTTCCAGCTCGACGCCCTGGGCGAGGCACTGCTGCTGTTCGCCGCGGCCGCGCGGCACGACCACCTCGATTCCTGGCACTGGCAGGCAGTCGAGGCCACGGTGGCTGCCATCCGGGACCGCCAGGGCGACGCCGACGCCGGCGTCTGGGAACTGGACGATCAGCGCTGGGCGCATTCCCGGCTGACCTGCGCGGCCGGACTGCGCGCGATCGCCGCCGCGGGCGCGGCGGGCCGGCAGGCCGGCGCGTGGGAGACGCTGGCCGACGCCCTCGTTGCCGACGCGGCCAGCGAGTGCCTGCACCCCACCGGCCGGTGGCAGCGCGCGCCCGGCGACGAGCGGGTGGACGCGGCGCTGCTGCTGCCGGTCATCCGGGGGGCCACGTCCGCGTCCGACGCGCGTGCCGTCGCCACCTTCCGTGCCGTCCGTGACGACCTGGCCAGCGACGGCTACCTCTACCGGTTCCGGCACGACCAGCGGCCGCTGCATGCGTCGGAGGGCGCCTTCCTGCTCTGCGGGTTCGTGATGTCGCTCGCCCTGGAGCAGCAGGGCGAGCACGCCGAGGCGGTGGGCTGGTTCGAGCGCAACCGGGCCGCCTGCGGCCCGCCGGGGCTGCTCACCGAGGAATTCGACGTGATGCAGCACCAGCTACGCGGCAACGCCCCGCAGGCATTTGTGCACGCCATGCTGTTCGAGACGGCCGCCAGGTTGGCGCGCTAGCCAGTCAGCCCGCGTGCCCCGCGACGTACCGGTCCGGGTCGGTGTCCCGCAGCGGCACCCCGGCGGAATTCGCCGCCTCATACACGGCGAACTCCACGGCAAGTTCATGCCGCTCGGCGAGGGTCGCGTGCCGTCGGAAGTCGGCGAGCGCCTCGCGTTCCTCCTCCGCCATGTGGTCGCTGTTAGCCAGCCGCGCGGCCCGCACCGCCTTCCACCAGTCCTGGCTGCCGACCGGATGCCGGCCGGTCTCGCGCAGGGCGTCCCGGATGTCGTCATGGTCGCGGATCGCGTCCTTAGTCTCCTCGGTCGGCCCGGCAGAATCGCCGGCCCCTGAACCTACGGCCAGCAAGCGCGGGTAGAACAGCCTCTCCTCGGCGTCGGCATGCACCTCCAGGAGCACCGCCAGCCGGTGCCACACCGGCCCGAGCCGCTCCGGGTCGTCGCCGATCTCGTCCAGCAGGGCGAACATCCTGCGCTGCTCACGGTGGTCGGCCAGGATCAGCTCGGTGATGTCCATGCGTCGTCGGCTTCCCCGGCAGCGCGGTTCCAATCGGCAACCGCTGGCCGGGCCGGCGCAGACTCCGCGGACCCGGCCGGTCAGAGCACCCGGCGGACCCCGGCCTCGTGGTGGATGGCAGTGATTTCCTCCGCCAGGCGGCCGGCCAGCGCGAGCCTGCCGCTCGGCCTGCGCAGCGTGGGCAGGATCGTCGCCCGCCGGGTGTCCTCGAGTTCGAACGCCAGCGCGGCGTAGAGGGCGAGGACCGCCAGGATCAGCCCGGCGACGCCCGCGGCCTCCTTCCACGTGGCGCTCCCGGCTAGCTCGTAGGCGGCGGTCAGGTAGAACCGCAGCGCGGTGGCGCCCATCACGGCGCTGGCCAGCAGCTTGCTGTAGGCGCTGGTGACCATCGGGATGAGCAGCGCTGACGCGGCGCCGATCAGGATCAGGCCGAGTGCCGGGCTGGTCTGGCCGGGGCGGCTGACGAAAGTAACCAGCCCGATCGAGAACCAGCCGCCGCCCTGGATCGCGACCCCGGTGCCGGCCGCCGAGTCCCTGGCCAGGAAGCCGTAGACGCAGCTCAGCGCCTGGAGCGGCACGACGAAGGTGAGCAGCACCAGGCCGATCAGGTGCCACTGGGAGGCCGGGATCCAGGAGAGCTGTAGCCCGGCGACGGTGAAGGTGCCGGCCGCGAGCGCCGCGAAGCCGAGCGGCAGCGGACTGCCCATCGGCCGCAGGAAGACGCGCGCCATCGCCTCGGTCTCGCGCAGGTCACTCTTCGCCAAATCAGCCCCCCGTGGTCGCCGTGCGGGCCGCCTCGACCTGCCCTTGCATCGTCCGGGCAAACGCCGGACCGCGGCGTCCGGTCAGGTTTCCGGTCCATCGCCGGGGAAAGCCTGGGGGCCAAGCCGGGCATCAACCGCACCTGGGGGGGAGGACTCATGACGCGAGGCGCAGCCGTGACCGGGGACGCCGCTATCGACCGCATCGAGGTGCTGGCCTACCGGATTCCCACCGACGGACCCGGCGGCAGGGAGAGCGACGGCACGCTGGAGTGGGACGCGACGACCTGTGTCGTCGTACTCGCCTCCGCGGCGGGGCAGACCGGCCTCGGCTACACCTACGGGGATGTCGCCGTCGCGCATCTGATCGACTCCACCCTGGCCGGGATCGCGCTCGGAGCCGACGCGTTCGCACCGCCCGTGCTGTGGCGCGCGATGTCCGCCGGTTTGCGGAACGCCGGCCGCCCGGGCGTTGGCTCGATGGCGATGGCCGCGGTGGACATCGCGGTCTGGGATCTGCGGGCGCGACTGCTCGGCCGGCCACTGCTTGCCACCCTGCCGGCGTTTCACGACCACGTCCCGGTCTACGGCAGCGGCGGTTTCACCAACTACCCGCTGGACCGGCTGGCCAGCCAGCTAGCGGGCTGGGTCGATCAGGGAATCCCGCGGGTCAAGATGAAGATCTCCCGGCATCCGGAGGAAGATCCGGCCCGCCTCGCGGCGGCCCGCAAGGCGATCGGCGACGAGTCGGCGCTGATGACGGACTCGAACGGCGCCTGCGGCCGCAAGCAGGCCCTGGACTGGGCCAGGCGGCTGCGCGCCGAGTACGGCGTCTGCTGGCTGGAGGAGCCGGTGTCCTCCGACGACATCGAGGGACTGCGGTTGCTGCGCGACCGGGGGCCGGGCGGGCTGGACATCGCGGCCGGCGAATACGGTTTCGTGCTGCCCGACTTCGCTGGCCTGCTGGCTGGCGGCGCCGTTGACTGCCTGCAGGCCGACGTCACCCGGTGCGGCGGCATCACCGGGTTGCTGCGGGTCGCCGGGCTGGCGGCCGGGTACCAGATCGACCTGTCGGCGCACTGCGCCCCGGCGGTTTCCGCGCACGCGTTCTGCGCGGTACAGCACCTGCGGCATCTCGAGTACTTCCACGACCACGTCCGGGCGGAGTCGATCCTGTTCGACGGGGTCCTGACGCCGGCCGGCGGCGCGCTGTGGCCGGACCGGTCCGCACCGGGACTCGGTCTCACCCTGCGGGCCGCCGACGCTGCCCGCTACCAGGTGCATGGCGGCACGCACGCGCTGCCGTCCTGATGGCCGGTCCGCTAGCGTCCCGGCTGGCCGCCCTGCCGATTCCGGTCTCGCTCGCTGGCGCTCGCCAGCAGCACCGCCGCGGTCAGCAGGAGGCCGCCGCCGATCGTGGCGGCGTTGACCCGGTCGCCGAGAAACAGCACCGCGAGCACGGTCGCGGTCAGCGGCTCGATCAGGCTGAGCAGTGCCGCCGTGCCCGCGCTGGCCTCGCGCAGGGCCCGGAAGTACAGCAGGTAGGCCGCCGCGGTCGGCACCACGCCGAGCGCGATCACCAGGCCGAGCGCGGCAGGCGCCGGCGCGAAGCCGAGCCCGCCGCCCAGTGCGGCGAACGGGACCAGCAGCGCGCCGCCGATGGCGAACCCGGTCCCGGTCATCGTCAGCTCGTCCAGGCCGTCCACCGGCCGGGCGCCGAGCAGCGTGACCGCCGCGAAGCCGGCCGCGGACACCAGCGCCGCGGCCGACCCGGCCAGCACCTGGACCAGGCCCATCCGGTCCGGCGGGATGCCGGTCAGCAGGCCGAGTCCGGCCAGTGCGAGCAGCACCGTGACCAGGACCCGGCCGGTGACCCGCTGGCTTCCCGTGCGGACCTCCGCGACCAGCACGAGCACCGGGGTCGCCCCGATCGTGATCAGGGTGGCCAGGCTGACTGACGTCAGCGCGATCGCGGTGAAGTAGCCGCTCTGGAACACCGCCGACAGCAGTCCGACCACGGCGATCCGGCGCCAGGCGGCCGCGCCGCGCGGCAGGCCGCGCCGGGTGGCGGCCAGCACCGCGATGATCGCGGCCCCGCCCGCCAGCAGTCGGTAATCCGCCACGGCGAGCATGGACAGGCCGGTGGCCCGGCTGAGCAGGCTGCCCAGCGGCCCGCCAGTGCCCCATAGCACCCCGGCGGCGATCAGGGCGCTCAGGCCGCTCGCGGCGGCCGGGTGAGCAGCCGTCACCTCGGAAAATGATGCACGCATGAGAAGGTCACGCTCCAGCGACGCGAATCCGGTGGTGGTCGCGGAAGCGGGGCACGCCGACGGCCGGTCGTGCGCGCTAGGGCAGCGCCCCGCTCAGGAGCGGGGCGGCGGGGTTATCGGGAACATCCGGTGCACGGCCACGAGCATAGCCGCGTTGACGCTGCCACCCGGACGTGATGTACTCGGCGGCGTCCATCGACGGCAGTGGAGGAAGCCGGTGTCAATCCGGCGCGGTCCCGCCACTGTGACCGGGGAGCGATCCTCACCCGCGCCACCGCCACGGCGGGAAGGCCGAGGGAAGCTGCGATCCGGGAGCCAGGAGACTCCAGCCGTCTGATCCTCCGTCCCGGGGCGTGGTCACCCCGAGGAAGGTGCTCGCAGATGATGCCGCAGTCTGGCGTGCCCGGCTTGGCCGGCTTGCCCGGTCCGTTCCGCCCGCTCGCGGATCGGCCGGGTCAGCGCTGATGCGGCGGCCCGGGCTCGCGCCCGGGCTGCTGCTCGGAGTGGTGCTCGACAGCCTGCTCGCCGATCCGGCGGCCGGGCATCCGGTGGCCGCCTTCGGCTCGGCCGCGGCCAGGGTCGAGAGACTGCTCTGGGCGGACAGCCGCCCGCGCGGAGCGTTGTACGTGCTGGCCTGCGTTGGCCCGGTGACAGCCGCTGCCCGTGCCGCCGACCTGGCGGCCGACCGCCGCGGTGCCGCCGGCCAGGTGGCCATGGCCGCCCGGATCGGCTGGACCGCGCTGGTTGCCTGGGCCGTGCTCGGCGGTGAGTCGCTGGCCGGCGAGGCGATCGCGATCGCGCGACACCTGGAGGCCGACGACCTGGCCGCGGCCCGGCGTCGGCTGCCCGCCCTGTGCGGCCGTGACCCGGCCGGCCTGGACGGGCCGGGCATCGCCAGGGCCGTGGTCGAGTCGGTCGCCGAGAACACCTGCGACGCCGTGGTCGCGCCGCTGTTCTGGGGCGCGGTGTGCGGCGTGCCCGGCCTGGCCGGCTACCGGGCGGTGAACACGCTGGATGCGATGGTCGGGCACCACGGCCCCCGGTACGGCCGGTTCGGCTGGGCGGCGGCCCGCCTCGACGACCTGGCCAACCTGGCGCCCGCCCGGGTCACCGCGCTGCTTGCCGCGGTCCTCGCGCCGGCTGCCGGCGGCAGCCTCCCGGGCGCGCTCGGGGCGCTGCGACGCGATGGCGGCAACCATCCGAGCCCTAACGCGGGCCGGTGCGAGGCCGCGTTCGCCGGGGCCCTGCGCGTCCGCCTGGGCGGCACGAACGTCTACGCAGGCCTTCCCGAGCAGCGCGGGCCACTCGGCGCCGGGCCGGCCCCCGGCCCCCGCGACATCCGCCGGGCCGTGCTGCTGGCCCGGCTGACCGGCGCGGCCGCGGCGGGCCTGGCTGCCGTCGTCGCTGCCGCCGCCACTGCCGTGCCGCTGCCGCGCCGCGGCATCCGTCTCGTTCCACCGTCCGATGACGCTACGCCTGCGATGACCATGACTGGGGTGCACACATGACACAGCCCGACCACGCGCTCGACCGGCCCGAGATCGACGCCTTCTACCGCCTCGTCGGCGCCCGCCGGGACGTGCGCAGCGGCTTCCGGCCCGATCCGGTCGACGACGAGGCGCTCACCCGGGTGCTGGCCGCCGCGCATCAGGCGCCCAGCGTCGGGCTCAGCCAGCCGTGGGACTTTCTGGTGCTGCGCGAGCGCGCCGTCCGCGAGCAGGTCCACCGGCTAGCCCGCGCCCAGCAGGAGATCTTCGCCGCCTCGCTGCCGAGGGCCCGGGCGCTGGCGTTCAGCAGGCTCAAGATCGAGGCGATCCTGGACAGCCCGGTCAACATCGTGGTGACCTGCGACCCCACCCGCGGCGGCCGGCACGTGCTCGGCCGGCACGCACAGCCGCAGATGGCCGAGTACTCGGCGGTATGCGCGGTGCAGAACCTGTGGCTCGCTGCCCGCGCCGAGGGCCTCGGCGTTGGCTGGGTGAGCTTCTTCGACGAGCGGGAACTCGCCGCGGCGCTCGGCCTTCCCCCGCAGGTTCGGGTGGTTGCCTACCTGTGCGTCGGACTGGTCGAGGAGTTTCCGCCCGCGCCGGAACTCGCGCTGGCCGGGTGGGCGCGGCAGCGGCCGCTCGCCTGGGCGGTGCACGACGGTCAGTGGGGACGGCACGGCCTGCCAGGCGCGGCGCCGGCCAGCCTGCTGGCCGACACCCTGGCCGCGATCCAGCCGCCGGACAGCGCGGCCGCCGCCGCCGCGACCGAGCGGCAGCTTCAGCTCACCAAGCCGCCGGGGTCGCTGGGCTTCCTCGAGGACCTGTCGGTGCGGCTCGCGGGGATCGCCGGTGAATGCCCGCCGCCGCTTCCCGAGCCCGCGGTGGTGGCCGTTTTCGCCGGGGATCATGGGGTGCACGCACAGAACGTCACGCCGTGGCCGCAGGAGGTCACCGGCCAGATGGTGGCGAACTTCCTGGCCTCCGGCGCGGTCGTGAACGCGATCGCCGCCCAGGCCGGCGCCGAGGTCTGCGTCGTGGACGTCGGGGTCGCCACCGACCTGCCGCCCGCCGCCGGACTGCTGCCCCGTAAGGTGCGCCGGGGCACCGCCGACATGACGCTGGCGCCGGCGATGAGCAGGGAGGAAGCACAGCTGGCCGTCGAGGTGGGCATCGAGACCGCCAGGGACCTGGTCACGGCGGGTAACCGGTGCCTGGTGACCGGTGACATGGGGATCGCGAACACCACCGCATCGGCGGCGCTGATCGCCGTGTTCACCGGGACCGACCCGGCGGAGACGACCGGCCGCGGGACGGGCGTTGACGACCAGACGTGGGCTCGCAAGGTCGATGTGGTGCGCCGGTCGCTCGCCAGGCACCAGCCAGACCCTGCCGACCCGGTCGGCGTGCTCGCCGCCGTCGGCGGCCTGGAGCACGCCGCCCTGGCCGGCTACTTGCTCGGGGCCGCGGCCATGCGCGTCCCGGTGGTGCTTGACGGGGTGATCGCCGGCGCGGCCGCGCTCGCCGCCGTCGCGCTGTCGCCGGAGACGGCGCACTACCTGGTGGCTGGCCACCGGTCCACCGAGCCGGGGGCCAGTCGCGCCCTCGCCGCGCTAGGTCTGCGGCCGGTGCTCGACCTGGATCTGCGGCTTGGCGAGGGTTCCGGGGCCGCTCTGGCCCTGCCGGTGCTCCAGGCCGCGGCCCGGGTGCTTCGGGATGTCGCGACCTTCGACAGCGCCGGCGTCTCCGGGGCCAAGGACTGACGGCGTGTGCTGGGGGATCGTACCTGAGTCCGGGACGGCGGCCGGCTCGTCCAGCCCGCCGTTCCCGCTGACCCTGCCCGTGGCGGGGCGGCGGGTCGTCGTGGTCGGCGCCGGTACGGCGGCCGCGCGGGTGGTCACCGGCCTGCGCGCGGCCGGGGCGGACATCCTGGTCGTCGCGCCGGAACTCA
>JAJYTW010000209.1 GCA_021792855.1 Actinomycetes bacterium | reverse complement strand
CGAGCTTGACGAGCGCCTGGTGCGGTTCATCACCAGCCAGCCGGTCTTCTTCGTGGCCACCGCGCCGGACGGCGGCGCCGATGGCGATGAGGGGCACGTCAACGTCTCGCCCAAGGGCTACCGGGACACCTTCGCGGTAATCGACCCGACCACGGTCGCCTACCTGGACCTCACCGGGAGCGGGGCAGAGACGATCGCGCACCTGCGCCAGAACGGCCGGATCACGATCATGTTCTGTTCCTTCGGCCGGACACCGAAGATCCTGCGGCTATACGGGCACGGCAGCGTGCTCGTCCCGTCCGATCCGGGCTGGGCGGACTGGTCCGCGCGTTTCCCGGGTACCGACGGCGACCAGACCGGGACTGGCCGGGGGAACCAGCGGGCGATCATCGTCGTGCGGGTGCACCGGATCGCCGACTCCTGCGGTTACGCCGTACCGGTCATGGACCTCCTCGCCGAGCGAGACGTGCTGACCCGGTGGTCCGAGCGCCGGTCCCCGGAACAGCTAGCTGCCTACCGCGCGGAGCACAACGCCGTGAGCATCGACGGGCTGCCCGCGCTCGGGGACCCTGCGGATAGCCAGCCCTGACCACGGCGCTGCCAGGCATGCGGACCGGCCCGGGCAGACCCCGGCCCGGGCAGACGACCCGCCCGTTCGGCCGTCGCCGGTCTACGACCAAACCGGTCACGGTGAGCTACCTCTCAGCCGAATTGCCGTTTGCGCCGAGGTCGAGTGCGCCGATCTCCTACAGTTGGCGCATGCGGTTCGCGCTGCTCAACTCCGGGCTTGGCCTGCTGGCGACCGCCAATGAGCTGCACAAGCTGCGCCCCGACGCCGACCTGGTGCTCTCGATGGACCCGGATGGAATGCCGTGGGGCCCGCGGACGCCCGCGCAAATCGCCGAGCGCTCGCTGCTCATCGCGCGGGCGGCCGCGGCATACCACCCCGACGTCATGGTGATGGCGTGCAACACGGCGACCGTGCACGCACTGGATGTGCTGCGGGGCGAGTTCGAGCCAGACATCCCGATCGTCGGCACCGTTCCGGCGATCAAGCCGGCCGCCGTGCGCGGCGGATCCGTCGCGGTTTGGGCCACCGTCGGCACGACATCCAGCGACTACCAGCGCAGGCTGATCACCGAGCACGGCGGGCGGGCATCGGTCACCGAAGTGGCCTGCCCCGGCCTTGCGAGCGCCGTGAACGCGGGCGACCAGGACGCCACTGCCCAGGCGATCGCCGATGCGGCGAGGCGGACCCCGGGCGACTGCACGGCGATCGTGCTTGGCTGTACCGAGTACGAACTGGCCGAGGATCTGATCGGCGCGGCCGTGCCGGGCGCAGCCCTGTTCGGGTCGGCCGCCGCGGTCGCGGCGCAGGTGCTGCGAGTGGCATTGGCGAATGAACAGCCGGGCGCCGTGGGCGGCGTTGTCACCGCGCCCGTCAAGACTGGGACCCCGGCGGCCAGGATGGTAGCCGCCGACACAGTGCCCGCCGACACAGTGCCCGCCGATGCTCTGGCCGCCGCGACCGTTTCGGTCGGCGCCTCGCCCGCCGAGGCCCGGCCGACCGGAACGCTGCGCGTGCTGCTCAGCGGCCGGCCGGCCGAGTTGCCCCTCGCGGCCCTGCGGTACCGGCAGGGCCGCGAGCTTGCGCGGCTTGCCGCGGGTCCCGACCCCGCGAACGACCTGGTCTTGTAGCCGCGTTCGGTTCACCGAGCACCGTCGCTCATTCCGGCGATTCCTGCCCGGCGCCCGGCAGGGGCTGCTCGGTCGCCGTGCTCCGTATGACCGGCGGGCCGGCCGGGGGCCGGACGCCGGAAGGCTGGTTGACCGGCGGGCCGACCGGGGGCCGGACGCCGGAGGGCCGGTTCGCCGGCGGTCCGGCTGGGGGCCGGGCGCCCGAGTGCCGGGAGGCCGTTCGGCGCCTGGCATAGCTTGCGGCGACCTGCTTCGGGGTCATCGTGAGCCGGGCCGCCGACGGCGGCAGGCCGGCGTGCAGTGCCTCGGCGATCAGCAGGGCCATCGAGTAGCCCGGGTCAGCGGCGAGCGCCCGCTCGATGGCCACGCTGGCCAGGGCCCCGTCCCCGGCCTGCCAGGCGGTGAACGCCAGCAGTGCCGCGGGCGCCGGAACGTACTCCGCGGGCAGTCGCCGCACCAGGCTGGCCCACAGCCCCTCATGGTCTCGCCGGAACCGCGGGTCCATCCGCGCCCATGCGTCGTCCCTGACCCGCAAGTCGGTCAGCGCGAGTCCGAGCCAGGCGATCTCGTCCGGATCGGAGATCGCGGACCCGCGCCGACAGCCGTTGACCGCGATCCGGACCGCGCGGCGGCCGGCGTCGGCAAAGGCCCGCAGCGGGTCGTCACAGTCCGGCCCGGCCAGCGCCTCGTCGATGAGCCGGCCGGCCCGGCACACGGCCCGGCTGACCGCCGCGCTCATCTCCGCTGCCGGGTCGGGATCCGGCGCGATCGTCGCGGCCAGCGCCGCGCGGTCGGCATGCACGGTCAGCCCGGCCGCGCCGAGTGCCTCGGCCGCCGGATGCCCCGATGGGTCGAACGCCACGCCCTCGGGCGGGCAGCAGGCCGGATCCGTGCATAGATACGACCAGTAGCGTCCGTCGTCGACCCGCAGCGCGTCCCTGATCGCGACACCGGCCCGGGATAGCGCCGGGCAGACGCTGTCGACGATCGGGGTGACCAGGCGGCCCGGGCCATAGCCGACCACGATGGCGGTCGCCAGATGCTGCCGGTTCAGCACCGAGGACGCGTGGGCCGCGATATCGGCTGCCAGGGTCTCGTCGGGCGGGTCGGGCAGGTCGTAGCGGAACGCGAGCCTGACCCGCGCGTGCGGCCCGCCGATGCCGAGCAGCACCAGGCTGCTCGCCGGGTTGAAGCCGAGCAGGTGCGGGATCACCGCGAGCACCGCGTCCGCTGAGCCGATCCGGACCCGGCAGCGCGGCTGGCCGTCACCAGGCTGAGCGTGACCAGGCTGACCGGCACCAGGCTGACCGGCACCAGGCTGACCGGCACCAGGCTGGCCATCGGCTGACGCCGGCCGGGGAGCGGAGGTCGGCCTGCGGACGTCGCCGGGGCCGCCATTGTTTGCGTTGGAAGGATGCGTATCAGTCATGCGGCCAGGCTGCCGCGACCTGGTCCGCACGGCCATCGCGCGCGGCCCGGGCTGTGCACGAAGCGGCCGATATCCACAGGCCGGGGAAATCGGCTTGACAGGCGTGCGCTGGTTACAACCGGACCCCGAGCAGGGCGTCAACCGAGTCCGCTACCAGCCCTGCGGACCGTGCGGTCGAGTCATCGACCCGCCCGGCCAGGACCGCGTCTGCCCAGGCGTCCACCGCCGCGATCGCGCCGGGGGCGTCCAGGTCATCGGCGAGTCGCTCACGCATCGCCGTCAGCACCGCGAGTCCGTCCGGCGCGCCACCGCCATCCGGCACGCCACCCGCTTCCGGCGCGCCACCGCCATCCGGCACGCCACCGTCTCCGGCCCGGGCTACCGCGAGCGCCGACCGCCACCGCTCTAGCCGGCCGACGGCGGCGTTCAGTCCCCGCGACGTCCAGTCCCAGCCCGGCCGGTAGTGGTTCGCCATGATCGCCAGCCGGATCGCCATCGGATCGATGCCGGATTCCCGCAGCGCCGACACGAACACCAGGTTGCCCAGCGACTTGGACATCTTCTCGCCGTCCAGGCGCACCATTCCGGCGTGACAGTAGTGCCGGGCAAACGCAGGCTCGCCGTCGCCGTAGGCGACCCTGGCGTGCGAGGCGCTCATCTCGTGATGCGGGAAGATCAGGTCGGCGCCACCAGCCTGCACGTCGAACGAGTGGCCGAGATACCTGGTCGCGATCGCTGAGCATTCCACGTGCCACCCGGGGCGGCCGGGCCCGAACTGGGACTCCCAGAACGGCTCGTCCGGCCGCCGCGCCAGCCACACCAGCGGGTCGAGCGGGTCCTTCTTGCCTGGCCGGCCCGGGTCACCGCCGCGCTCGGCGGATAGCTCCACCATCTCGGCCATCCCCAGGCCGGAGACGGTGCCGAAGTCCGGATCGGCCGAGCGCAGGAAGTACACGTCCCCGTCTAGCTCGTACAGCGAGCCGCGGTCCGCGAGCGCCGCGCTCAGATCGGCGATCACGTCCAGCGCCTCGACCGCGCCGATCAGATGGTCCGGCGGCAGCACCCGCAGCGCGGTCATGTCGGACCGGAACCGGTCGATCTCCCGGTCGGCAAGCTCCCGCCAGTCGTCGCCGTCCCGCGCGGCCCGCTCCAGCAGCGGGTCGTCGACGTCGGTCACGTTCTGGGCGTAGCGCACCTCGTGCCCGGCGTCCTTCCAGGACCGGATCAGCAGGTCCCACGCGATGTAGGTGGCCGCGTGGCCGATGTGCGTCGCGTCGTAGGGCGTGATCCCGCAGGCGTAGATCGAGGCGATGCGACCGGGTGCGGCGACCGCGGCAGTGCGGGTCGCGGTGTCCCAGACGACGGGCTCCGGAGCTTGTCCGGGCAGGCTGGGAACGCGGGCGGCGGGCCAGGTGTCCATGGCGGAAAGGCTATCCTCCGGGTCGAAAACTCTCAGGCTGACCGTACCTGGCCGGCCAGCGCCTGCTCGAACGCATACGCCAGGGCCAGCAACCGCGGCTCGCTCCAGGCCGGTCCCATCAGCGAGATCCCGACCGGCAGGCCGGCAACGGAACCGGCCGGGACCGTGATCGCCGGGTAGCCGGACACCGCGGCCGGCGAGGACGTCGCGAAGACGAAGTGATCGCCAAGCACGTAGTCGGTCAGCCACGCGGGACTGCCGGTCAGCGCCAGCACCGCGTCCAACCGGTGCTCGGCCAGCGCGCCGTCCAGAGCCGAGCGGGCCAGTCCCCGGGCCGCGGCCCTGGCCTCCTGGCAGCGCCGGTCCTGCCGTCCCCCGGTAGCCTCGGCCTGCTCGAAGATCTCCTGACCAAAGTGAGCAAGCACGCGGTCCGCGTTGACGCTATTGAATTCGATCAGTTCGGCGAGCGACATCGGGTGCTCGCCGCCGACGGCGGCCAGGTAGGCGTTCAGGTCCGTCTTGAACTCGTGCCGCAGCGCGAGGAATTCCGGCTCCCCGATCTTGTTCGCGTCGGCAAGGTGGACCGGGTCGATCACGACGGCGCCGCTGGCTCGCAGCAGCGCGACCGCGGCGTCGAGCACCGCCGCCGTCGCGGGCGTCGCGGCGGCCGATCCGTCCCGCCAGATCCCGATCCTGGCGCCGTCCAGCGCACCAGGGTCCAGGAAGCCGGTGTAGTCGACCGGCTGCGCTGCCGCCTGCTCGGTCGCCGGGTCGGCCGGGTCGGCGCCTGCCAGCGCGCCCAGCAGCACGGCGGCGTCGGCGACGCACCGCGCCATCGGGCCCGCGGTGTCCTGGTCGGCCGAGATCGGCACGATGCCAGACCGGCTGACCAGGCCGAGCGTGGGCTTGACGCCGACCACGCCGCAGGAGTTGGACGGCGACACGATCGACCCGTCGGTCTCGGTCCCGACCGCGAGCGGGGCGAGTCCGGCCGCGACCGCGACTCCCGAGCCCGAACTTGACCCGGACGGGTTCCGGCCGGCGCCGCGGGGGTTGACGGCCTGGCCGCCGAGCGTCGACCATCCGCTGCTGGAGTGCGTCGACCGGAAGTTCGCCCACTCCGACAGGTTGGCCTTGCCCAGGATGATCGCGCCCGCCGCGCGGAGCCGGCCGACCAGGAACGCGTCGGCGCCCGCCGCGGACGCTAGCGCGGGCGAGCCCGCCGTGGCCGGCGAGTCGTCAGCCGAGATGTTGTCCTTGAGCAGCACCGGGATGCCCGCCAGCGGACCCGCGGCGGTCCCCGCCGACCGGGCCAGGTCGGCGGCCTGTGCCTGGTCGAGAGCGTCCCCGCTAGTGGTGATCACGGCGCCGAGATCACCGTTGCGCGCGGCGATCTGGCCGAGGTAGTGGCGGACCAGGTCGACCGAGCTGAGCTGCCCGGCGGCCAGCGCCCGGGTCAGGGCGGAAACGGTTACCGCCTGGGGGTCAATCCCTGACTGGCCGATGGTTTCGCTGGGGGATTCAGAATCCGGCATGGTGGAAGACTAGGAGAGCCGGTGCTAATCCGGCTATCAGGGGGTAGTGGGGATGTCTGTGGTCCGGGGGCGGGATTCCGCGCGCCGCCGTGTCCGCCCGTCCCTGATCGTCCCCGCGCTGCTGGCCACATTCGCACTGACCCTCGCCGCCTGCAGCGCCGTGGCGGGCAACTCGACATCTGCCGCGGCCGGCCGCCAGCAGCTTCAAGCCGTCCGCGCGGCCGGCGGCTACCAGCAGGTCATCGGCGGTCTGCTGCCGTCGGTCGTCGAGATCAGCGCGGGCAACTCGACCGGCTCCGGGGTGGTGTTCGACGCCCGGGGCGACATCGTGACGAACGAGCACGTCGTCGGGAACGCCAAGTCATTCGAGGTCAGGACGTCAACGCTGAGCGCCCCGCTGCCGGCCCGCCTGGTCGGCAGGTTCGCGCCGGATGACCTGGCCGTGATCCGGGTGACCAGGGATGCCAGGATGCTGCGGCCCGCGCGCTGGGCGAGCCCGGCCCAGATCCAGGTCGGCGCCATCGTGCTGGCGATGGGCAGCCCCTACGGCCTGATCGACAGCGTCACCGAGGGCATCGTCTCGGCGACCGGGCGGACCGTCAGCGGGCCGGAGCCGAAGGGCCAGCCACCCGCGGTCATCGTCGGCGCGATCCAGACCAGCGCCGCGATCAACCCTGGGAACAGCGGCGGCGCGCTCGCGCTGCTGTCCGGCCAGGTGATCGGGATACCGACGCTGTCGGCGACCGACCCGGAACTGGGCAGCGCCGCGCCCGGCATCGGCTTCGCGATCCCGGCGAGCACGGTGATCCCGATCGCCACCCAGCTGATCCGGTCCGGCAAGGTCACCAGGTCCGGCCGGGCCACGCTCGGCATCACCGGCCGGACCTACACGGCGTCGGGGTCTACCGCCGGCGTGGCCGTCGACCAGGCGCCAGCGGGCAGCCCGGCCGCGAAGGCCGGGATCCGGGCCGGGGACGTGATCGCCGGGGTGGACGGGCAGCTCACGCCGACCGTCTCGGAACTCGAACTCGTGCTCGCCGGACTCCGGCCCGGCCAGGGAGTCAGCGTGGAGATCCTCCGCGCGGGCAATCCGCGCCAGGTCACGGCCACCCTGGGCTCGCTGCGCAACTAGCCGTCCCGGCCGGATCTGACCCCGGCCGCGCGGGCCGGGACGCCTAGACTGCTCCGGTGACCTTCAGCCTCGGGATGCTCGAATTCACCGCCGCGACCAGCCGCCCGGACCTGCTCGCCGATCCGGTGCACGCCGCTCTGGCCGACCCGGGCTGGCCGTGGCCGCCGGACGCCGTCGGCGTGACCGAGATCGACCCGGACCTGGCCGACACTGCCGCCTTCTGCGAGAAGTACCGGGTGTCACCGGCCGAGTCGGCGAACTGCGTGGTGATCACCGGGCGCCGGGACGGGGCGGCCAGGTTCGCCGCCTGCGTGGTGCTCGCCACGACCCGGGCCGACGTCAACAACGTTGCCCGGCGGGTGCTCGATGTGCGCAAGGCCTCGTTCGCGCCGATGGACGAGGCGGTGGCGCTGACCGGGATGGAATACGGCGGGATCACGCCGATCGGGCTGCCGGCCGACTGGCCGATCCTGGTGGATGCCGCGGTCGCCGCCGCGCCGCTGGTGGTCGTGGGCAGCGGACTGCGCCGGTCCAAGCTCGCGCTGGCCGGCAAGACGCTCGCGGACCTCGCGGGCGCGACCGTGCTGGACGGCC
>JAJYTW010000208.1 GCA_021792855.1 Actinomycetes bacterium | reverse complement strand
TGCTGGACGCCGGGGACGACCGGAGCGCCGGCCTGGCCGCGATCTCGGCACTGACCGCGGATCTTGCGGCCGGTGTCCGGGCCGCGTCCCGCTGAATCCTCCGGGTCGGCTGCGCGCGCTACCGGCCTGGCCGGTATGTCGGCGTCGGTGCCGAATCGTACGATCGGATTGTGAACTGGAGAGCGACCGCCGCTGATTGGCTGGCTCGCACGCTGGAACCCACTCTTCCGGCCACGGCGGTCCTCGCCGCCGTCACCGCCGACGACGGCGGCTATGCGGTGAAGCTCAGCGATAGCTGCCCGTTGAACGGCCGTTTTGAAATTGGCTCGATCACCAAGACCATGACGGGCGTGGTCCTGGCGGCGCTCGCGCACGCCCGGGTCGTGGACCTGACCGACGAGATCGGCCGCTGGACCGACGCCGGGCGCAACTCCGACATCACCCTGATCCAGCTAGCGACCCACACCGCCGGTCTGCCCAGGCTGGCGCCGGGTCGCCAGCGGGCCGACGCCGACCCGTACGCGTACTTAACTCCCGAGGTGGCCGAGCGTGGGCTGCGTGCGGTCAGACGGCGGCCGGGCGGCCAGGACTGGAACTACTCGAATTTCGGATTCCAGGTGCTCAGCCTCGCCCTGGAACGCGCGGCGAACGTGCCGTTCCCGGTCCTGCTGCAGCGGCACGTGCTCGATCCGCTCGCGATGACCTGCTCGGGCGTGGCCGGTTACGGCGCCGGCGACCGCCTCCAGGGCCACCTGCATGGCCGTCCGGTCGGCGGCTGGACCTTCCGGCTGTGGGGCGCCGGCGGGGTCGAGGCCAGCGCGGAGGACATGGCCCGTTACCTCGCAGCCTGCCTGCGGCCGCCGGATTCCACGGTCGGCCGGGCCATCCAGCTCACGCAGCGGGCGTTCCACCCGATCGACTCCCAGCGGGCCGCCGGCCTGGGCTGGGTCATCGGGCCGCCCGGCTATCTCGGTCACGACGGCGGCACGGCCGGGTTCCGTTCCATGCTCGGGCTCCGGGTGCCAGCGGGCCGCGCGGCGGCGGTGTTCGCCAGCGACCGGGCCGCGCGCGGCCTCGGCCCGGCGGTGCGCGAGTCGCTGGATCGCGATCCGCCCTGACCGGCGATGTCGGAGTAGCTCACCTTGCCGCCGCCCGCTGGTAGAGAACGTAAGACCCAGCGAAGAAGACCACGGTGATCCCCGCGGACCAGCTCAGTGACAGCAAGGCATCGTGGGCGGCGGCGCTGCCTGCGAACAGCTCGCGGACCGCTGAGGTGGTGACGCTCAGCGGCTGGTTGCGGGCGAACGGCTGTAGCCATCGCGGCAGCGTGCTGGCGGGGACGATGGCGTTGCTGGCGAACATGAGGATGAAGGCCGGGCCCGCTGCCGCGTTCTGCGCGCTTTCCGGATCCCTGGCGGAGACCCCTAGAGCCGTGTTCACCCAGGTGAAGGAGTACCCGAACGCGAGGATCAGCAGCATGCCCACCAGGATCTGGCCGACGCTGCCGTGGAAGCGGAACCCGACCGCGATGCCGAGGCCCGTCATGACGGCCGACCTGGCCATCGGCAGGCTGCGGAACCGGTCGACCATGCCGACTTGATCGCGCCGCCGAAGATTTAGTGGAACACCAGGAGCAGCATGACCGGTTCCAGCGTGTAGAGCAGCAGTTGCGGGGTGCGCACCGACCGCAGCAGGTTCCGCTTCGCGACGCCGCCGAAATCGCGTAGCGCGAGGAACGGCGTCAGACGGGCCGCTGGAGTGCCCGGCCGGGACAAGGTGGTGCTGGTCATCGCGCTGCCTCCGGGCGTGTCACCGGGGCTTGTGCGACACCACTTCGGGTCCAAGGACGAACTACGCAAGGCGTGCGATGCTTACGCGCTCGACGCGTTGCACGCCTACGTCGAACGGGCGATGGCCGACGGGGGCCTGAGCGACCCTAAGCTCATCGCCGAGGCTCGGGCCCCGTTGCACCCCTACCAGCTGTACCTGGCCCGGGCGCTGATCGACGGGTCCGAGGCCGCCGCCCAGATCTTCGACGAGATGGTGGCGATGACCGAGCAGATCCTGCGGCAGATCGACACGCAGCGGACCGACCCGCCTGGCGCAGACCTCCGGGCCCGCGCCGCGGTCACGCTCGCGATGGCCCTGGGCATCCCCGCGTTCCGGACCCACATCTCCCGCAGCATCGGCACCGACATCCTGTCCCCCGAAGGCGGCCGGCGCGTCATCCAGGCCGTGCTCGACATTCAGTCTCATCCGTCCATCAGCCCGGACAACGCCCGCATCCTTGGGCAAGGACTGGACAAGCCGGACACCTGACCAATCGGCCGCCATACCCCCGCCGCGGATCCGAGCGGAATTGTCGTACCCCGGTGTTAGCCTGCGAATAGATGTTCGAGAGAGATGGCGTTACCGGGAAGACGATAGTTAACAGGTTCTAGGCCATGGCACCCCGCACACGGGAACTCCGTCCCGGTTGACCGGCCCTCCGTAGCTAGCCGTAGATGGCATCCCGAATCCCGTTGTGTTCACACCAGCTTCAGGTCGGCCCCGCAGGTTGCTCGTCAGTCACTTCCCGATCGGAAAGGCGGTGAAGCGCAGTGCGTGACCCCGGCCAGCGCCCGAGTGCTAGTTCAGCTGGCGGACCGCCATCCCTCCCGCCAGCACCACCGCCCAATCGGGCAGCGACCCCCGCGCCAGGTTCCCCGACCGAGGCGGTTGCGCTGGCCGAGGCGGGCGTCGGCTGGGTAGCCGACGCGGATCCCCAGGAGTGGACGGCTGCGGAGCGCGCGGACTGCCTGCGCGGATTGGAACGCGTCGAGGCGGCACTCACCGCGGCGCGTGCCCGGGTCCTGGCGGCGTTCACCGCCGCAGCGGACTTCGAGGACGACGGTCACGGCTCACCGCGGACCTGGCTCAAGTACCAGACCAGGGTCACCGGTGCCGCCGCGTCCGCTGCGGTCGCCACCATGCGGCGGCTGAACGCCCACCCTGGTATTGGTGCGGCACTCGCCGCGGGTTCGCTATCGGCGTCCTGGGGCCGTCAGATCACCGACTGGACGGACCGGCTTCCCGAGGACGCCAGGATCGATGCCGACCAGATCCTGCTGGCCGCTGCCGAGGGCGGCGCCGACCTGCGCGACCTCGCAGCGCTGGCCGAGCAGATCCGTAACCGGACTGCCGCCCCGGACCGGGACGACGACGGCTTCGACGACCGGCGGTTGCACCTCGCGACCTCGCTGGACGGCGTTGGCCGCCTAGACGGCGACCTCACCCCGCGGTGCGCTGCGGCGCTCCGGGCCGTGCTCGACGTGCTCGGCAAGCGGGCCGGCCCCGAGGACCTGCGTTCCAAGGGCCAGCGAGATCACGACGCCCTGGAAGAGGCCTGCCGTCGCCTGATCGCCTCCGGCTGTCTGCCAGACCGGGCCGGCCAGGCCGTTCAAATCCAACTCCACATGAGCCTGAACGACCTCCTCGGCCGCGACGGTATCCGCCCAGGTGCCCGCGACGGTATCCGCCCCGGCGACCGACGGGACCCCGGCGTGCCAGCGTCATCGTCCGACCGCGCCCCGGCTTGCGGTGCGGCTCCGGAGCCCGGTCAGGGTGAGCCGTCAGCGGCCGACGACTGCTGGCCAGCCCGCTCCCGGCCCGCCTGGTCAAGCCAGTCCCGCCCGTCGCCGTCCCGCCCGTCGCCGTCCCGCCCGTCGCCGTCCCGCCCGTCGCCGTCCCGCCCGTGGCCGGCTCGTCTGTGGCCGACCGCCGCGCCCGGGGACGAGTGCGACGCCGCGATCGCCCCGATCGTGACCGGGCAGGTCGATAACGAGCTTCTGGACCGGCTCGCAGCGACCTGGTTCGCCGGTTCCGGGGCCGGACCGAACGCGCCGCACGCCAGCCCGGTCGCCTGGGCGGCCATCCGCCAGAACGTTCTCGGGGCCGCGGTGGCATTGCTATCCGGCCCGGACGGGCTGGCCGCCAGGCTCCGCTCCGCGACCCTGTCCGGGCCGGCCGCCTCGCCGAGCCTGCCGCTTGACCTGGGTGCGGTGACCGAGACCATCCCGCCGCACCTGCGCCGGGCCGTCATCGTGCGCGACCGGCACTGCGCCTGGCCTGGCGGCTGCGACCAGCCACCATCCGGCTGCCAGGTGCACCATCTGACCCCGCGCAGCGAGGGCGGGACTACCAAGCTCCCGAACCTCGTGCTGTTGTGCAGCTTCCACCACCTGATCGCGGTGCACCGCTGGGGCTGGACCCTCACCATGAACTCGGATGGCACGTCCAGGGCGGTCAGCCCGGACGGCCGCCGGGTGCTCCGCAGCGCCGGTCCGCCTCCTGCCAGCGCCGGTCCGCCTCCTGCCAGCACCGGTCCGCCTCCTGCCAGCGTCGCCTAACCGGGCGGCGGGGGCGGGAGGCCGGCACCGGGGAGCAGGCGGCCGAAAATTCGGTCGCGCAGTCTGCTCCGCCACCAGCACAATCGGCGCCATGAACTACTGGCCACTGGCGGGCCTCCGGCTACGGACGCCCACGCTGGAACTGCGCTGGCCGACCCCGGCCGATCTGGACGCCCTCGCCGCACTGGCCGCTGACGGCGTGCACGAACCGGGCCAGCAGCCATTCCTGGCTCCGTGGGCCGAAGCTCCGCCGACCGAGCGGGCGAAGAGCACGCTCCAGTTCCACTGGCGTCAGTGGGCCGCCTGGCGTCCGTCGGACTGGTCGCTCGGGATGGTCGTGCTCCGAGACGGAGTCGTGGTCGGCACCCAGGGGATGGAGGCGCGGGACTTCGCGGTTCGGCGCGAGGTGAGCACCGGGTCGTGGGTCGGCCTGCGTCACCACGGCCAGGGGATCGGGACGCAGATGCGTGCCGCGATCCTGCACCTGGCCTTCGAGGGACTCGGTGCCGAGCAGGCCACGTCCGGCGCCTTCGCGGACAACGCCGCGTCGCTGGCGGTCTCCAGAAAGCTGGGTTACGCCGACGACGGCATCGACCGCCAGGTCGCGGGCGACCGGGTAGTCGTCACGCGCCGGTTCAGGCTTAACCGCGAAGATTGGCAGATGCGCCGCCGGATTCCGGTGCAAATCGCCGGCCTTGAGGCGTGTGCGGCGGAATTCGGGCTGCCGCAGAGTGATCTTAGCCACAGCTAGAAATCGCAGGTTGACCGGTATAATGTCAAAGTGACGCTCAGCCGATCAGGTTGCTGAGCCGCGAGTTCGGGGCCAACGTCGTCCCTCCGTACAGCGGAAGTGACGACGGGAGTCTGAATGGCCGTTCACCCCTTCGGTGACCTCTTTCCTGCTACCAGTTCGACCTCGAATGAGCACGTCGCGCACGACGCCGCCGCCGCGCGCGGCATCCCCGCGCGCGGCATCCCCGCGCGCGAGCCTGCCGCGTCCGAGGGACTCTACGACCCCAGGTTCGAGCACGACGCTTGCGGCGTCGGCCTGGTCGCGGACATCTCGGGCCG
The DNA here is from genome assembly GCA_021792855.1 of Actinomycetes bacterium. GTDB lineage: Bacteria > Actinomycetota > Actinomycetes > Streptosporangiales > Streptosporangiaceae > Chersky-822. The sequence goes on along the minus strand of JAJYTW010000208.1, from coordinate 2,407 downwards.
GCGCGGGCACGCGACGATCACCCAGGCGCTCACGGTGCTCCGCAACCTCGACCATCGGGGCGCCAAGGGCGCCGATCCAGATACCGGAGACGGCGCCGGGATCCTCACGCAGATCCCGGATGAGCTGTTCCGCGCCGTCTGCGACTTCGCGTTGCCGAAGGTCGGCCACTACGCGGCGGGCCTGGCGTTCCTGCCCGCCGACGGCGCGGCGGCCCGGGCCGCCCAGATCGAGGCGATCGCGGAGCAGGAGGGCCTGACCGTCCTGGGCTGGCGCGACGTCCCGCACGACAGCTCGGCGTGCGGATCAGGGGCCCGGGCCACGCTCCCCGTGCTGCGCCAGGTGTTCGTCGCCTCCGCGTCCGGCGAGCACGGGATCGACCTGGACCGCCGGGCCTACTGCCTGCGCAAACGGGCCGAGCACGAGATCGGCGCCTACCTGGCCAGCCTGTCCAGCGCGACGATCGTGTACAAGGGCATGCTGACCGCGATCCAGCTTGCGGACTTCTTCACCGACCTCGCCGATCCGAGGTACACCTCGGCGCTCGCGCTCGCGCACTCCAGGTTCTCCACCAACACCTTCCCGTCCTGGCCGCTGGCGCACCCGTTCCGGTTCATCGCGCACAACGGCGAGATCAACACCATCCGCGGCAACCGGATCTGGATGCGCGCTCGCGAGGCGATGCTCGCCAGCGCCGCGTTCCCGCCCGGGCCGGACGGCCGGGGGCTGGAACGGCTGCTGCCCGTGCTCGACGAGGCCGAGAGCGACTCGGCCAGCTTCGACGCCTGCCTCGAACTGCTCTACCTGGGCGGACGCTCGCTACCGCACGCGGTCCTGATGATGATCCCGCAGGCCTGGGAGAACGACCAGCAGATGCCGCGGGATCTGCGGTCGTTCTACCGGTTCCACGCCAGCCTGATGGAGCCGTGGGACGGGCCGGCCCTGATCGCGTTCACCGACGGCGCGCTGATCGGCGCGGTGCTCGACCGGAACGGGCTTCGCCCGGGGCGGTACTGGGTCACCGACGACGGCCTGGTGGTGCTGGCCAGCGAGGTCGGCGTGCTGGAGGTCGACCAGTCCACGGTGATCCGCAAGGGGCGGCTCCAGCCGGGGAAGATCTTCCTGGTCGACACCGCGGCGGGCCGGATCATCTCCGACGCCGAGGTCAAGTCCGCGCTGGCCGCCGAGCACCCCTACGACGATTGGCTGCACGCCGGCCTGCTGCATCTGGACGACCTGCCGGACCGGGACCGGGTGCTGCCCGACCGCGAGGAACTCGCCATCCAGCAGCGGATGTTCGGGTACACCGAGGAAGAGCTTCGGGTCATGCTCGACCCGATGGCGCGGACCGGCGCGGAGCCGATCGGCTCGATGGGCGACGACACGCCGCTGGCCGTGCTCAGCGACCGGCCCCGGCCGATCTTCGATTACTTCAGCCAGCTATTCGCGCAGGTCACCAACCCGCCGCTGGACGCGATCCGGGAGGAACTGGTCACCTCGCTGGCCTCGACCACCGGCCCGGAGCACAACATCTTCGACCCGGGGCCGGTGTCCTGCCGGCAGGTCGTGCTGCCGTACCCGGTGATCAGCGACAGCGACCTGGCCAAGATCATTCACATCAACGACGACCGGGACCTGCCTGGCTTCGCGGCGCACGTGGTGGACGGTCGCTACCTGGCCGCGGGCGGTGGCGCGGCGCTGCGACAGCGGCTAGCCGAGATCCGGGCCGAGGTCTCCGGGGCGATAACGGCCGGCGCGAAGATAATCGTGCTCTCCGACCGGGGTGCGGCGATGGGGGGCGGCCAGGGGCCGCTGCCCGGGGGCCGCCCAGGCACCGCACCGCCGGACGGTTCGGCCGCCAGGGCGTCGGAATGGGCGCCGATCCCGTCCCTGCTGCTCACCGGCGCGGTGCACCATCACCTGATCCGGGAGCGGTCCCGGGCCCGGGCCGGCCTGATCGTCGAGGCCGGTGACGTGCGGCAGGCGCACCACGTCGCCCTGCTGATCGGTTACGGCGCCGCGGCCGTCTGCCCGTATCTGGCGATCGAGACGGTCGAGGATCTGGCCGGCGCCGGCCTGCTCGGCGGCATCAGCGGCCGGAAGGCCGCGGCGAACCTGCGCAAGGCGCTGGGCAAGGGCCTGCTGAAGATCATGTCGAAGATGGGCGTCTCCACGGTGGCGTCCTACATCGGCGCGCAGATCTTCGAGGCGATCGGACTCGGCCCCGAGGTGATCGACGAGTGCTTCGCCGGCACCCCGTCCAGGATCGGCGGGATCGGGTTCGACCAGCTTGCCGCGGACTGCTCGGCCCGGCTCAGGCACGCCTACCGGCCGGCCGCGGTCGCCGCGCATCGCACCCTGGAGATCGGAGGCGACCGCCACTGGCGCCGGGAGGGCGAGGCGCACCTG
>JAJYTW010000207.1 GCA_021792855.1 Actinomycetes bacterium | reverse complement strand
CGGCGGCCGCGCCGGTGAGCCGGAGGTTCATCGCGGACGCACCCCCGCCTCGGTGGCCGCGTCGTCGGGGGCCTGATCCGGCCGCAACCCGGTGACCGGTCCGGTAAGGCTGCCGAAGCGCGGCAGCCGCTGCCAGGCGACCTGCAGCGGGGTCCCGGCGTCCACGGTGACCACCCGCCAGCCCGCCGCCCGAAGGACGGCCTCGGCCGGCCCGGTCTCGGGGAGCCCGGTCTCGGCGAGCCGGGCCGCCGTCGGCCCGATCTCGTCCGGGCGACTCCCGGAGGGCTCGGCCCAGGTCGAGGTGGCCAGCAGGATCGCGATCGCCTGCCTGCCGTCTCGCCGGGCCGCGGCGAGCGTCCGGGCGGATTGCTCCGACAGTCGCCCGGCGATCAGCACGATCATGCCGCCCTCGATCGTGGTCAGCGGGGCGAGCGTCCGGGCGAAGTCCCGATTGTGCGACGGCCGGACCACCGACAGCGCGTCGAGCAGCACGTCCTCGAACATCGCCGACCCGGCGACCGGGCCGCCGTCGGTGAGAAGCTGGCCGCCGAGCCCGGCGCGGGCCAGGTGTACCCCCACCGAGGCCGCCGCGCTGACCGCGAACTCGAACGAGGAACTCGGACCGGTGCCGGCGTGCGCCTCCGCCCTGGTGTCCAGGATGAGCACGGCCCGGTCCTGCCAGCGTTGCTCCTCCCGGCGCACCATCAGCTCGCCATACCTGGCGGTCGACCGCCAGTGCACCCGGCGAAGCTCGTCGCCGTTCCGGTACGGTCGCGGGATCACGTCGTCGTCTCCGGCGGCGGCGGTCATCCTGGTCCGGCCCTCGCCGTCGCTTGACCAGCTTCCCGTGGTCGGGGAGTTGACCAGCGGCACCACCTTCGGGGTCACGGTCAGGGTGCTGGTGGCCGCGAAGTCGGCCGCGAGCTCCACCAGGCCGAAGACATCGGCGATCCGGATCCGCACCGGTCCGACGGTGAACTTGCCGCGCAGGTCCGAGCGCAGCTGATAACTGACCTCCCGGGCGCCGCCGCGCTCGATCGCGTTCAGCACGTACCGCGGCCGCGCGCCGAGCGAGAACGGCACGGTGTCCTCGGCCAGCAGCAGCCCGGAGGCGATCCGGCTGACGTTCTGCAGTCGCAGGGTGATCGTGGCCGGCTGACCGGGCGCGACCCTGGGCGGCAGGATCGTCCGGTCGCACCGCAACTGGTAGCGCGCCCGGCGGGCGGTGATCACGGAGAACACCGGCAGGCACAACAGCAGGGCGCCAACGCTGATCAGCGGGCTGCTGCCGAGGAACATGCCGGCCAGGATCGCGACCACCCCGGCGGCCAGGAAGGACGTCCCGCGCACCGTGAACCAGGAGAGCAGCGATCCCAACCTCAGGCCTCCTTCGCCGCGCCGCCGCTGCCTGGCTACTTGCCAGGCAGCGGGACCCGGCCGACGATCTTCTCGAGCACCTGCTCGGGCTGCTGGCGGCCGACGACCGCCTCGGCGGTCGGCAGCAGCCGGTGCGCGAGCACCGGCCCGGCTAGGGCTTGGACGTCATCGGGGATGACGAAGTTCCGGTCTTCCAGCGCCGCGTATGCCCGGCTGGCCCGCAGCAGGTGCAGTGCGGCCCGGGGGGAGGCACCCAGGCGGAGTGACGGCGCCGTCCTGGTCGCCGCGACCAGATCGATGATGTACCGCTTGACCTGCGGGGCGACGTGCACGCGCCGGACCGCCTCGATCAGCGCCCGGACATCGGTCGCGTGCGCGGCCGGCTTCATGTCGTCCAGCGGTGACGCGGACCCGTGCGCGTCCAGCATCGCCAGTTCGGCAATGGCGTCCGGGTAGCCGACCGAGATCCGGGCGGTGAACCGGTCCCGCTGAGCCTCGGGCAGCGGGTAGGTGCCCTCCATCTCGACCGGGTTCTGGGTCGCGATGACCATGAACGGCGACTCCAGCGGATAGGTCGAGCCGTCCACGGTCACCTGCCGTTCCTCCATGCATTCCAGCAGGGCGGACTGGGTCTTCGGGGACGCCCGGTTGATCTCGTCGCCGAGCACCAGGTTCGCGAAGATCGGCCCGGGCTTGAACTCGAATTCGCGAAGTTCCTGATTGAACGCGCTGACCCCGGTGATGTCGCTCGGCAGCAGGTCCGGGGTGAACTGGACCCGGCGGACCGAGCAGTCGATGGACCGAGCCAGTGCCTTGGCCAGCAGGGTCTTGCCCACTCCCGGCACGTCCTCGATCAGTGCGTGCCCCTCGGCGAGCAGCACGGTCAGAGTGAGCTTGACCGATTCCGGCTTACCGACGATCACGGCGTTAATCGCGTCCCTGATCCGGTGCGCGATCGGAATCAGCGCGTCGAGGGCCTGCTCCGCCTGGCCGGCCTCAGCTGACACTCGTCCTCCCTGTCACGGCACCGGTCATCTCGGCTGTCACGAATGCGGTCGCTGACTACTGCTATTCCTCGCGTTCAGACAGTACGTCGCGCACAGCGTCGAGGAAACAACGGTTTGGAAATCACTGCATAACAAGATCTCACGGGCGACTGCCGATCCGCCGTCCGGAACCGTGGGTTCCGGCGGGTGCGACGCCGGTGCGGGGCGGGCCCGGCAACCCAGGCTGGCCGCCGTGTCTCGCCCCGCCGCGTCCCGGACTCTGCTGCCCCGTCGCTCCGCCGCGCCACTCTGCCCCACCTCGCTGACCTCGCGCTTTTCAAGTCAATCGGCGGCGATCGGGCGCTGTGGTCGTTGACGGTGGTGGATTGTGGAGTACAGTGGAGCGTCGTGGGGCCAAGTGTGGTCCCGTGGCACACCGTGGTGGGGGACAGTGGAGGTGAGTGCCGATGTTTCTCGGTACTCACACGCCCCGGCTGGACGACAAGGGCCGGATCTTCCTCCCGGCGAAGTACCGCGATGAGCTGTCGGAGGGGCTGGTGCTGACGAAAGGCCAGGAACGCTGCCTGTACGTGTTCCCGCAGGCCGAATTCGGCAGGATCACCGAGGCGCTCCGCACCGCTCCCATGACCGCGAAGGCCGTGCGCGATTACAGCCGCGTGTTCTTCGCCAGCGCCTCGGACGAGGTGCCGGACAAGCAAGGCAGGGTCACCATCCCCCCGGCGCTCCGCGAGTACGCGGGACTGCAGCGCGACTGCGTGGTGATCGGCGCGAACACCAGGCTCGAGATCTGGGACGCGACTGCCTGGGATGCCTACCTGGAACGGCAGGAGGACGCGTTCTCGGACGCGTCGCAGGAGGTGCTGCCCGGGGTCCTGTGATCGGGTCGCGCGCCGCGCGGCCCAGTGCCCGGCGAGGTCTCCACCCGCGCCGGACGGCATTCCTGGCTGACGCCCCTTCCCCGGCGCCAGGCGGGAGCCGTCAACCAGGCGCGGATGGCGACCTGGCCGGGCACGGCGACCCGGGTACGGCCAGCGAGGGGCGCTGGGCCGGTGACGCTGAGGAGGGGGGCTCGATGGACACGGCGACGGCCGGGCACGTCCCGGTCATGCTCGACCGGGTTCGAGATCTGCTGCGCCCCGCCCTTGGCGCGGCCGGCGCCGTCCTGATCGACGCCACGCTGGGCCGGGCCGGGCACACCAGGGCCCTGCTCGCCGACCATCCGGATCTGCGGGTGGTCGGGATCGATGCCGACGCCGCGTCGATCGAGGAGTCCAGGCGTGTGCTGGCCGCCGACCTGGACCGGGTCACCCTCGTGCACGCCGCCTATGACCAGATCCCGGCCATCCTGACCGACCTCGGCCTGCCCGGCGTCGGTGCGGTGCTATTCGACCTCGGGGTGTCCTCCCCCCAGCTTGACGACCCGGCCAGGGGATTCTCCTACGCCCGCGACGCGCCGCTGGACATGCGGATGGACCAAGACCGCCCGCTTACCGCCGCCGACGTGGTCAACACCTATCCGGCGCAGGATCTGGCGCGAGTGCTGCGCGAGTACGGGGAGGAACGGTTCGCCGCGCGGATCGCCGCGGCGGTGGTCCGCGAGCGGGCGGTGCGGCCGCTGACCTCCACGCAGCGCCTGGCCGAGATCGTCAGGGACGCGATTCCCGCACCGGCCAGGAGATCCGGCGGCAATCCGGCCAAGCGCACCTTCCAGGCGCTTCGGATCGAGGTCAACGACGAGCTAGGGACGCTGCGCCGGGCGGTGCCCGCCGCGCTGGACGCCCTGGCGGTCGGCGGCCGGATCGTGGTGCTCGCCTATCAGTCGCTGGAGGACCGGATCGTCAAGCGCGAGCTAGCGGCCCGCACCGCGGACACCACACCGGTTGGGCTGCCGGTGTCGCTGCCGGGCAGCAGGCCGCGGTTCGCGCTGCTGACCTCGGGCGCCGAGCGGCCGGGCGAGGCGGAGATCGCCGTCAACCCGCGCGCCGCCTCGGCCAGGCTCCGGGCCGCCGAGCGACTGCGGGAGGCGGCATGAGGTGGGGGGCGCGGTCAATCCTCGAGCGGTTGGCGGGCAGCAGGTATCGGGGCAGGGGAGCGACAGGATGGTGCAGGGCCGATGAGGACTGAGCTAGACACACCGGACCGGACCAGGCGGCAGGCCGAGGAGACCGGACGGCGCGGCGGGGGAGCGGGCCGCCAGGCACCGGACGCCCGACGGCCGGCCCGCCCAGCCCGGCCGCGGCCCGGCCGGCCGGCCAGCCCGGTTCGCCCGGTCACCCCGGCCCGCCCGGCTGGCCCTGGCCGCCCGGCTCGCCCGGTCCGAACCATCGGCCCGGCCCGGCCCGGCTATCAGGAATCCGGCCAGCCAGGTCCCCGGCGGGCGGCGCCGCCCGGGTACCCCGGCCGGGCGCGGCGCGGCCGGACCTCCTTCGTGCTCGCGCTGCTCGGACTGCTCGGCGGCGGCATGGTGAGCCTGCTGGTCGTGAACACCACCCTGGCCAGCAACTCGATCGAGATCACCAACCTCAAGCAGGCCAACGCCCAGCAGTTGGGCCGGGTGCAGGAACTGCGCCAGGAGGTCGCGACCGGGCGGTCGGCGGCGGTCATCGAGCAGGAGGCCTGGCGGCTCGGCATGCGCCCGGACCCGCGGATGGCGTTCCTCAACCTGCGCACCGGCGCGACGGTGGTCGAGCGGTCGCCCTATCCGATCTTCCAGGTGATGCCGGGAGCCAAGCGGTGAGCCCAGGTAACGGGGGACAGTCAGGCAGCCGCCGTCCGGGCGGGATGCCGCCCGGACGGCCCGGACCGGGTCGCCCGCGTCCCGGAACCCAGCGGCCGCCCGGCCCGCGTCCGGCCGCCAATCGCGCCGCCGGCCCGCGTCCGGCGGCGTACCAGCCGGACCCCGGGTTCCGGCCCCGGGCGCCGCGGGCAGGTCGGTCCGGCCCAGCGTCCGGTCCGCGCCGCGGCCGGCGGCGGCCGCTGCGCCCGATTAGCTCGGCGCGCCGCCTGAACGTGGCGCTGCTCGCGGTGGCGGTGGCGATCTCGCTGATCGTCGTCCGCCTGGTCCAGCTTCAGGGCCTGGAAGCGGCGCACTACCGGACCATCAGCCAGCAGGGCAGGCTGCAGCGGGTGCCGATCTCCGCCGCCCGGGGCGAGATCACCAGTGCCAACGGCACCGTGCTCGCCATGACCGTGCGCACGGATCAGGTCACCGCCGACCCGCCGCTGATCGCGCAGACGATGACGCTGGCCCAGGCGGCTGGCAAGCTCGCCAGGCCGCTCGGCATGGCCTCCTCCGCCGTGCTGTTTGCGCTGCGGCACCCAAGCTCGCCCCAGTACGTCGTGCTGAAGAGCGCCGTCGGGGCGTCGGAGGCCGATTACATCGCCAGCCTGGGCATCTACGGCATCACCCTGACGCCGAGCTACACCCGGGTCTATCCGGGTGGTGACCTCGCGGCCGGCCTGCTCGGCTTCACCGACACCAGGAACGGCGTGCTGACCGGCCAGGCCGGTGTCGAGCAGAGCTACAACTCGCTGCTGGCCGGTCGTAGCGGCACCGAGGTCTACCAGGCCGGACTGGACGGGCAGCCGATCCCGGGCACCCAGACCGTCGTCCGGCGCGCGGTGCCGGCCGGCAATCTGCGGCTGACGATCCAGTCCAGCATCCAGTGGTATGCCGAGCGGGCCTGCGCCGTGCAGATCCGCAAGACCGGCGCGCAGAATTGCTCGGTGGTCGTGATGCGGCCGGATGGCCAGATCCTGGCGCTCGCCCAGTACCCGACCTTCAACCCGGCCGCGCCGGCCAGCCTGGCCGCGACGACCGACATCCCGGTGTCCAATATCTTCACCCCCGGCAGCACCGCGAAGGTGATCACGGCGGCCGCGGCCTTCGAGCACGGCGGTCAGACGCCGCTGAGCAGCTATGTCGTGCCCGACGCGCTGACCTGGCATGGCTACACCTACCACGACGCCGAGTACCACCCGGCCCTGCACTACACGATCGCCGGGATCATCGCGAACTCGCTGAACGACGGGATGGTCCAGGTAGCGCAGCACATCACGCCGGCCGAGCAGTACTCGATGTACCGGGCGTTCGGGATCGGCTCGGCATCCACCCTGAACCTGCCGAACAGCCCGGCCGGCTTGCTGCCCCCGCCGTCGAAGTGGACCGGCGGCTACCGCAACGAGCGGTACATGCTCTCCTTCGGCCAGGGCGTCGGCGTCACCGCGGTGCAGATGGCCGACGTGTACGCGACGATCGCCAATGGCGGGGTCCGGGTGACGCCCACCATCGTGGCCGGGCACACCACGCCGTCAGGAAGGTACGTCCCGGCGCCGACTCCGTCCGGCCACCGGATCATCTGGCGGAAGACCGCCGCCCAGCTGATGGCCTGCCTGGAGCAGGTTCCGCTGGCCTACGCGAATGCGGGCGAGTACTGGGGGCTGATCCCCGGCTATAGCGTCGCCGCCAAGACCGGCACCTCGCAGGAGCCCGGCCCGATCTTCGGCTCGAGTTTCATCGGCATCGCGCCAGCCAGCAGCAACGGCCTGGTGGTGGCGGTGAACGTGCAGGCGCCGCGAGGACAGAACTACTTCGGCATCGGCGTGGCCGGGCCGGTGTTCAACGCGGTGATGAAGTTCGCGCTAGCGACGATGAAGATCCCGCCGGACGGCGGCCACGTCAAGCGGCTGCCACTCACTGTGCCGTGAACCACGGTAACCTCTGCCCGTGCCAGCGGCTCTGAGACCACGATCTGTTCCGGCGCGCCCGCTCGCCGGACTCGCGGCGCTGCTCGGGTTGCGGCAGCCGGGCGGCCCAGAGGCGTCCCCTGCGGTGCCTGGTGACCTGCTGGGCCTGACCGGTGTCACGCATGACTCGCACGCCGTCCTGCCCGGTGACCTGTACGTGGCGCTGCCGGGCAGCAGGCACCACGGCGCCGAGTTCTGCGCCGACGCTGCGGCGGCGGGCGCTGCGGCAGTGCTCACCGACCCGGCCGGGCGGGATCGCGCGATCGCCTCGGGACTGCCCGTCTTCGTGGTCTCCGATCCCCGGGCCAGGCTGGGCGAGGTCGCCTCCTGGATCTACGGCGATCCCTCCGGCAGCCTGCTGCTCGCCGGGGTCACCGGGACCAGCGGCAAGACCAGCACCAGCTACCTGATCGAGTCCGGGCTGCGGATGGCCGGACATCGCACCGGCCTGATCGGCGGCGTGCAGACCAAGGTGGGCGACCTCGTCCAGGATGGCGGCCTCACCACGCCGGAGGCGACCGACCTGCAGGGACTGCTCGCGCTGATGGTGGCCGAGCACGTCACCGCCGCGGCGATGGAGGTGTCCAGCCACGCCCTGGCGCTTGGCCGGGTCGCCGGCACCTCGTTCGACGTGGCGGTCTTCACCAACCTGTCCCAGGACCACCTGGACTTCCACGGTGACATGGAGTCCTACTTCACCGCCAAGGCGCAGCTGTTCACCCCCCGGTACGCGCGCGCGGGCGTGGTGAACGCCGACGACCCGTATGGCCGGCGACTGGCCGCCCAGGCCCCGATCCCGGTGACC
>JAJYTW010000206.1 GCA_021792855.1 Actinomycetes bacterium | reverse complement strand
CTGGTTGGTGCCCTCGTAGATCTGGGTGATCTTGGCGTCCCGCATCATCCGCTCGACCGGGTAGTCGCTGGTGTACCCGTAACCGCCGAGCAACTGGACCGCGTCGGTGGTGACCTCCATCGCCACGTCGGAGGCGAAGCACTTGCACGCCGAGGAGATGAACGTCAGGTCGGGAACCGTCGCCCCGGCCATCGCACGCTCGGACTTCGCGGCCGCGGCGTAGGTGAGCTGCCGGGCGGCCTCGACCTTCATCGCCATGTCGGCCAGCATGAACTGGAGTCCCTGGAAGTCGGCGATCGGGCGGCCGAACTGCCTGCGCTCCTTGACGTAGCCGGTCGCGTAGTCCAGCGCACCCTGCGCGATGCCAAGCGCCTGGGCGGCGATGGTGATCCGGGTGTGATCCAGGGTCGCCAGCGCGGTGCGGAACCCGCTGCCCTCGGCGCCGATCATGCGGTCAGCCGGGATCACGCAGTTGTCGAAGTACAGCTCGCGGGTCGGCGATCCCTTGATCCCGAGCTTGTGCTCCGGGGCCCCCAGCGAGAAGCCCGGGTCATCGGCCTCCACCACGAACGCCGAGATCCCGCGGGCCCCGGCGTCCGGGTCGGTGACGGCCATGACCGTGTAGAACCGGGATATGCCGGCGTTGGTGATCCACCGCTTGGTCCCGTTCAGCACGTAGCTGTCTCCGTCGCGGACCGCGCGGGTCCGCATCGCGGCGGCATCCGAGCCGGCCTCGGGCTCGGAGAGGGCGTAGGAGAACATCGCCTCGCCGCGAGCGACCGGCGGCAGGTAGCGCTGCTTGACCTCCTCCGACGCCGACAGCAGCAGCGGCATCGTCCCCAGCTTGTTCACCGCCGGGATCAGGGAGCTTGACGCGCAGGCGCGGGCGACCTCCTCGATCACGATCACGGTCGCCAGCGCGTCGGCCCCGGCGCCGCCATAGGCCTCGGGGATGTGCACCGCGTGCAGGTCGGACTTGACCAGCGCGTCGTGCGCCTCCTGCGGGAACCGCGAGTCGCGGTCCACCTCAGCGGCGTGCGGCGCGATCCTCTCGTCAGCTAGGTGGCGGACCGTTTCGCGTAGCGCCTCGTGCTCCTCGGCGAGCGCGTAGGCGGTGAAGTCAGAACTCATGTACCCGATGGTAACCGTGCCCTCCCGGTGGCGGCCGGGACGATCGTCCTGATCTCGCCGGACACCGGTGGCCGGCTGCGAGCCAGGCTTATGGCAGCCGGCCGCGGCGGCAGCGGGCTAGCTGCGGTAGGTGAGCCACAAGTGCAGGTGACCGACATGCGACAGTTGCCCGTCGGCCGAGACGATGCAGCTGTCCGGGTGCCGGTACGGGTGGTGCAGCGTCCGGTTGATCGGCGTGCCGCCGTTGAACTGGCCGGAGCTTGACCCGGCACTGAAACCGCGTGAGCACACGATCGACCAAGCGCCCTGCACAGACTGGCGCGGATAGGCCCGGACGTGCAGGACGATCGTCACCGGATGATGCCGGGCGGTCCCGGCCGCATCGCAGATGGCGTACTCCCCCTGGGCCTTGCAGGAGGCGATGGTCCGGGCCCCTGCGGCCGGGGAAGCAAGCGCGGGACTGGCCATCAGGCCGATCGAAGCGGCGACCATGGCACCGACGGTGAGCAGGCTTTTCACGTGCGTTTGATCCTCTCCATATTGCTGACTGGACTCCCGGCCCCGCCGGCCGCTGGCGCCGGTGCGGCCGGGCCGACGGCCCGGCTGAGCCGATGACCGCACGCTACTTCCGGGCACCGTCATTTTCGCCCGGGCCGGTCCCGGCGCTGGCTCGCCGGAACGCCGACACGATGCCCGGGTCGGCGGTGTAACCGGGACCGGCGAAGATGGACCGGTGCCCGACCAGTTGCTGACCGCCCAGGGACGGGACCTGCTCGCCAGGCTGGCCGGCGAGGAGGTCACGCCGGAGCGGGCCCTTGCGCTGTCAGCCGCCCTGCGCGAGCGGTACCCGGCCGACCTCGTTGCCGCAGCGCTCACCCAGCAGTCCCTGCGGGTGGCGGCGCGCGGCAAGTTCGGCGCGGCCGAGACGATGCTGTTCACCCGGGCTGGCCTGGAGCAGGCGTCCTCCGACCTGACCGCGCGGCACACCGCTCAGCGGTTCGGCGGGTTCACGCTGATCGCCGACCTGTGCTGCGGCATCGGGGGCAACCTTGTTGCGCTCGCGGCCCTGCCGGGCCACCCGGCCGTCGTCGCCGTCGACGCGGATCTGGTCAGCCTGGAATTCGCCAGGCACAACGTCAGTGCTGCGACGGCGACAGCGAGCGCACCGGCGACGATGAGCGCGACGGCGACGGCCCGGGTCGGCTACGTCCGGGCCGACGTGCGCGACGTCCGGCTAACCGGGTTCGACGCGGTGTTCATCGACCCGGCCCGCCGGGACAAGCGCGGCCGGCTCCCGGCCGGCGCCTACCAGCCGCCGCTGGATTGGTGCCTGGCTCTCGCCGATGTCGTACCCGCCGTCGGGATCAAGGCGGCGCCCGGGCTTCGCACGGACCTCGTCCCGGCCGGCTGGGAGATCGAGTTCGTCGCCACCGGCCGGGACCTGAAGGAGGCGCTGCTGTGGTCCCCCGCCCTGGCGACCACGACCAGCAGGGCAACGGTGCTTCCTGCTGGCGACACGCTGACCGCCGGCCCGCCGAGCGGTCCGGGCACGGCGGGACCGGGCACGGCGGGACCGGGCACGGCGGGTCCGGGCACGGCGGGACCGGGTGCCGCGGAGCCCGCCGTCCCGCTCGCTCCGCCCGGCGCCTACCTACTCGACCCGAATCCGGCCGTGACCAGGGCGGGTCTTGTCGCCGGGCTCGCACGCTCGCTCGGGGCCTGGCAGATCGACCCGATGATCGCGTTCCTGTCCTCCGATCAGCCGCTGCGGACCCCGTTCGCGCGGACCCTTCGGGTACTGGAGTCGGCGCCGTGGCACGAGCGGCGGTTCGCGGCCAGGCTGCGCGAGCTTGGCATCGGCACCGCCGATATCCGCCGGCGCGGCCTAGCCGGGGACGTGCGGCAGATCCACCGCCGGCTCGGCCTGCGCGGCGACGGGGCCGCGACCATCGTCCTGACCAGGGTCAGCGACCAGCCGTGGGGCCTGATCTGCGAGCCGCTGAGCTGACGCCACCGCCTGTCGGCTGGCGGCTCGCGGGTCCGGTGGCGCCGCCGCCGACGACGAGCGCGTCTGCTGGCGGCAGAACCGCTCTGCCGACGGCAGAGACGGCTAGGCGGGGCCGGGCTGGGCGGGCAGGGTGAGCGGCAAACGCAGCATTCACCACGCCGGCCGTGACCCGGCAGAGAGGCGGGAACCATGTCAGCCGCGCTTGCCGAGCCAGCAGCAGCATCAAGCTCCCTGGACGATCAGCTGATCGGCCGCCTGCTCTACCACCGGATCATCGTGCTCGGCACGGCCGTTGACGACGCGATGGCCGGCCGCCTCTGCGCGCAGCTTCTGCTGCTGTCCGCCGAGGACCCGCGCAGCGACATCAGCCTGTACATCAACTCCCCCGGCGGATCGGTCAGCGCGGGCCTGGCGATCTACGACACCATGCGGCTGATCCCCAACGACGTCAGCACCCTGGCGATGGGCCTCGCCGCGAGCATGGGGCAGTTCCGGCTGTGCGCGGGGACGCGGGGCAAGCGGTTCAGCCTGCCGCACGCCCAGGTGCTCATGCACCAGGGATCCGCCGGGTTCGGCGGCGTCGCTGCGGACGTCGAGATCTACGCCGAGCAACTCGAGCGGACCGCGCGGCTGATGACCAGACTCGTCGCCAAGCACACCGGTCAGCCAGCCGAGGTGATCGAGCGGGACAGCCAGCGGGACCGCTGGTTCGACGCCGAGCAGGCCCGCGAATACGGGTTCATCGACCACGTTGTCCGGCGCCTCGCCGATGTCCGGCCCGCGGCCGCCGGGCGGATGGCGGGGCTGTGACCATGAGCCAGTACACGATCCCCACCGTGGTCGAGCGGACCGCCACCGGTGAGCGTGCCTATGACGTCTACTCGCGCCTGCTAGCCGAGCGCATCGTCTTCAACGGGACCGAGATCGACGACGGCGTCGCCAACGTGGTGATGGCCCAGTTGCTGCACCTGGAGTCGGCCAGCCCGGACCTGGAGATCAGCCTCTACATCAACTCCCCCGGCGGCACCTACAGCGCGCTGACGGCGATCTACGACACCATGCAGTTCATCCGCTGCGACGGGGCGACGGCCTGCATGGGGCAGGCCTCGTCGGCCGCCGCCGTGCTGCTCGCGGCCGGAACCCACGGACGGCGCGCCGTGCTCCCGCACGCCACGGTGACGCTGCACCAGCCAGCCGCGCAGGCCCAGGCCGCGATGCCGAACCTGGCGATCCAGGCCAGGGAGCTGATCCGGGTCCGCGGCGAGGTGGAGGAGATCCTGAGCAGGCACACCGGGCACCCGGTCGCCGCGATCCACGCCGCCAGCGACCGGAACCGCACGTTCAGCGCGCCCGAGGCGGTCAGCTACGGCCTCGCGGACGAGATCATCGTCAGCCGGAAGCCCGATCCGGTTGGTTCCGTCCTGGTCGGCGGCTAGATCGCGCTGATGCCAGGCGCCCTGCTTGCCGCCGAGGTGGACCGGGTCGGCCGGGCCCGCCGGCACGAATCCGGCCTTGGCTAGCACCCGCTGCGACGCCACGTTGCCACGGGAGGCTGCCGCCCGCAGCGTGCGGACCCAGTGCTGCGCAGCCGCTAGATCGCAGATCTGGCGGACTGCCGCGGTCGCCACGCCGCGTCCGGCGGCTGCCCCGGCGACTCGGTAGCCAAGCTCGGCACTGCCATCGCCGGCGAAGCTCCGTCAGCCGACTGCAGTCGGGCAAGCGGACTCAGGCGGCCCGGCAGACAACGTCCCCCGGTCCCAGCGGACTCACTCCGGCATCCCGCCCGAACACCGGGCCAGGCGAACCGGTCAGCCGGACCACCCGGCCGCTCTGCGAGAGGCCTCCCGCGGCGAGTTCGCCACCGAGGTCGGTGAGCAGTTCGGCCATATCAGCTCTCCTCTCGCGGGCCGCTCGGTACCTGCCGCCGCCCAGTGCCGCGGCGACCCGGCTACCCGGTTCCGCCACCGTAGACACGGCCGACTGGTCAGCGGAAGCGGCTTTCGCGGCGGGCGGACAGCGGCCGGGGCAGGGCACCCGCGCCGAGTCGAACCACAGCAGCCGGGATCGGCGCCGCACCCCCCCGCGGGCGCGGCAACGTGAGGAATATCGCATCCTTATCCAGCCTACGACTACTGCATTTGTCAATTATCTGGCTTCCACATAAGCCTCTGCCTGCCGGAATCCACGATTACCCTGGTTCCTTGCTCGCGCCTATTAGAAATAGTAGAAAATTATTACAGCCAAACCCGGCCCGGGTCTTTCCCTAAAGCACCTGCAGCGGGACCAGGGTCGCGACCACCAAGGCGGTCAGGTTCTCTGCCCGCGGCAAACGCCAGCCTGCACGCGAGGGTCATGCTGCCCATC
Source organism: Actinomycetes bacterium (assembly GCA_021792855.1). Lineage (GTDB taxonomy): Bacteria > Actinomycetota > Actinomycetes > Streptosporangiales > Streptosporangiaceae > Chersky-822. The sequence continues at coordinate 2,435 of JAJYTW010000206.1, read as the reverse complement.
TTCTGCGCCGCCCCTGAGGTCCTGGTCAACCCGGTCATGGGCACCACGCCGAGCAACGTCAAGGACAACGTCTACATCGCGTTCGAGGGCACGGCGAACTCCTAACCGCTCCCAGGACCCGGCGGCGCCGTTGACCCGCTATCGCGACCCCATGGCCGAGCGACCGTCACCGGTGCTGCCGGTGGCACCGGCACCGGCAGTCTCGACCGGGACGGCCATCAGCCCGGCTGATCCCCGGTCCGGGCGCGCAGTGCCGCGCCCTTCGCCTCCGATGCCGTGCGCAGGTCCCGCTGGAACCGCGTCATCCGGTCGCGCAGCCCCGGATCGGAGGCCGCGAGGATGCGGACCGCGAGCAGGCCGGCGTTCCGCGCGCCGCCGACGGCCACGGTGGCCACCGGGATCCCTGCGGGCATCTGCACGATCGACAGCAGCGAGTCCAGGCCGTCCAGGTGCGCCAGCGGCACCGGCACCCCGATCACCGGCAGCGGAGTCACCGAGGCCAGCATCCCGGGCAGGTGCGCGGCGCCCCCGGCGCCCGCGATGATCACCCGCAGGCCGCGGCCGGCCGCCTCCTCGCCGTACCGGATCATCGCGTGCGGCATCCGGTGCGCGGAGACGACATCGGCCTCATGCCCGACGCCGAACTCCGCGAGCACCTCGGCCGCCGCCGACATGACCGGCCAGTCCGAGTCGCTGCCCATCACCACACCGACCAGTGGCTGCGCGCTCACGGCAGCACCCTCCCGTCCGGCTCCTCGGTACCCAGGCTCAGGAAGTTCGCCGCCCGCCACGCCCGCTCCCGCAGTCGTCCGACGTCGTCGCCGGCCACGGTCACGTGCCCGATCTTGCGGCCGGGGCGGACCTGCTTGCCGTACAGGTGCACCCGTACCCCCGGATCGGCGGCCATCACGTGCACGAACCGCGAGTACAGGTCCGGGTCGTCGCCGCCGAGCAGGTTCACCATCACCGCCTGCGGCGCGGTCATCGCCGGCGAGCCGAGCGGCAGGTCCAGGATCGCCCGCACATGCTGCTCGAACTGCGAGGTCACCGCGCCGTCCATGGTCCAGTGCCCGGAATTATGCGGCCGCATCGCTAGCTCGTTGACCACCAGTTCACCGCCGACCTCGAACAACTCGACCGCGAGCAGGCCGGTCACGCCAAGCTCGGCGGCCAGCCTCAGCCCGAGATGCTGCGCGGCCACGGCGAGGTCCGGGTCCAGGCCGGGCGCGGGGGCGATCACCTCACGGCAGATCCCGTCCTCCTGCACCGTCTGCACCACCGGGTAGGACGCGCCCTGCCCCTTCGGCGACCGGGCAACCAGCACGGCAAGCTCCCGGTCGAACCGGACGTACTCCTCGGCGATCAGGCCGATGCCGTGGGCCAGCACCTGCGCCGCCGCGGCCTCGTCGGCGCACAGCCACACGCCCTTGCCGTCGTAACCACCGGATGTCGCCTTGAGCACAACGGGCCATCCCGCGCCGGTGCCGTCCCTCCCGGCCGGTCCGGTCTCGGCGGCGAACGCCGCGACCTCCGCCATGCTGCTCACCGGCCGGTATCTGGGCACCCGGACGCCAAGCCCCGCCAGGTGCTCCCGCATGACCGCCTTGTTCTGAGCGAACCGAAGGGCGGAACCGCCCGGCCGTACGTCGCTCGCTGCCGCCAGCGCAGTCAGGTGCTCGCCGGGTACGTGCTCGTGGTCGAAGGTGACCACGTCGCAGCCGGCCCCGAAGGCGAGCACGTCGGCGGCCGACCGGTAGTCGCCCACCACCACGTTCGCGCAGACCTGGGCGGCGCTGTCGGACGGGGTGTCGGCGAGCACCCGGAACTCAATCCCCAGCGAGATCGCTGCCTGGGCCGTCATCCGGGCTAGCTGGCCGGCTCCGACCATGCCGACGACCGGCGGGCGTGGCTGCTGCCCGGCGCCGGCCGCGCTGGTCGCGGTCATCGGTCTGTCAACGCTCACCCGCCGTAGCCTATGAGGTCCGGCGCCCGCCCGGGGCCGGCTCGGCGCGCGCTAGGCCGGCCCGACGACGACCGGCTGCCCGGCGCTGTCGTGCACCGGCTGCGGGAAGATCACCGCGAACGTGGCCGGCCGGGGCCTGACCAGCACAAGCTGGCCGCCGTCGGACGCGGCCACCGACTTCGCGAGCGCCAGCCCTAGCCCGGTGCCGCCGGCCCCGCTGACACTCCGCTCGAAGATCCGGTGCACCAGGTCCTGCGGCACTCCCCGGCCCTCGTCCCGCACCTCGACCACCACCGACCTCGGGGTCTGCGAGGTTCGGATCGTGACCGTCCCGCCGCCGTGCACCAGCGCGTTGTCCAGCAGCGTCGCTACCACCTGGGAGACCCCGCCCGCGCTCACGTACGCCTGCAGGCTCTTGTCGCCCTCGACCTCCAGCTTGCGGTCCTGCGCCCGGTACGCGGGCTCCCACTCG
>JAJYTW010000205.1 GCA_021792855.1 Actinomycetes bacterium | reverse complement strand
AGATCCTGGCCACCACGCCGCCGATCCCGTCCGGCTGCCAGTGGGGCATCTTCCTGCGCAATCACGACGAACTGACGCTGGAGATGGTTGCCGACGACGAGCGCGACTACATGTACGCCGAGTACGCCAAGGACCCGAAGATGAAGGCCAACATCGGGATCCGGCGCCGGCTCGCGCCGCTGCTCGACAACGACCGGAACCAGCTTGAGCTGTTCACCGCGCTGCTGCTGTCGCTGCCCGGCTCGCCGGTGATGTACTACGGCGACGAGATCGGGATGGGCGACAACATCTGGCTCGGCGACCGGGACGGCGTCCGCACCCCCATGCAGTGGACCCCGGACCGCAACGGCGGCTTCTCCAACTCCGACCCGCAGCGGCTGTACCTCCAGCCGAACATGGACCCGATCTATGGCTACCAGTCGATCAACGTCGAGTCCCAGCAGCGGAACACCGGGTCGCTGCTGCACTGGACCAGGCGGATGATCGAGATCCGCAAGCAGCACCCGGTCTTCGGGCTCGGCCAGTACGAGGAGCTAACCTCGTCGAACCCGAGCATCCTCGCCTTCGTCCGGGAGTACGGCGACGACTACCCCGAGGGCGCCGGCGGCCGGACGATCCTGTGCGTGAACAATCTGTCCAGGTTCCCCCAGCCGGTGGAGCTTGACCTGAGCAAGTACAACGACTACACGCCGGTGGAATGCATGGGCGGGGTCCGGTTCCCGCCGGTCGGCGAGCTGAGCTACCTGCTCACCCTGCCCGGCCACGGGTTCTACTGGTTCGTGCTCGAGCCGCCGCCGGCCGGCTGATCGCGGCGGACCGGGGAACGCCCCGGCACGAACGCGCCCGAGCCCCGCGCACGGCGGGAGCACCCGGCATGAACCCGCCGGGACCCCCCGGGATCGCGCGAACCAGTCCGGAGATGTTTGACTCATGTAATGACGCACGGCGCGCTGGCGGATCTGCTTGCCTCCTGGCTGCCCCGGCAGCGCTGGTTCGCCGGCGCGGGCGCCGGCCTCGGCACGGTGGAGATCATCTCCGACGTCCGGCTCACGGACGGCGACCCCGAGTTGCGCCATCTGATCGTCTCCGCGCGGGTAGCCGGCGAGACGGCCAGCTATCAGCTGCTGCTCGGCTCCCGCCGGGTGCTGCCCGGTGACCTGGAACCGGCCAGGATCGGAACGCTGCCCGACGGCCGGATCGGCTACGACGGCGCGTTCGACCCGGCGCTGACCGCCGTCGTGCTGGCCGGGATCGCGGCGGGACGCCAGGCCGGGCCGCTCCGGTTCGCCGCCGAACCGGGCGCGCGCATCGATCCCGGCGCGGCCGCGCGGATGCTGCCCCAGACGCACAGCAACACCAGCATCGTGTTCGGCGACCGCGCGATCCTCAAGCTGCTCCGCCGCCCGTACGGCGGGCACCATCCCGACCTCGAAGTTCCCGCCGCGCTCGCCAGGTCCGGCTCCCGGCTGGTCGCGACGCCGCTCGGCTGGCTGGAGTACGGGCCCGGCGACCCGTTCGGCGAGCCCGCCGTGCTGGCGATCTTGTCGGAGTTCTTCCCGAACGCCGGTAACGGCTGGGGGCTCGCCACCGCCAGCGTGGCGGCCGGCCCGGACGATTTCACCGAGCAGGCGCGGCTGCTCGGGCAGGCGACGGCCGAGATGCACGCCGAACTGACCGCGGCGTTCGGCACCGCCACCCTGTCCGCGGCGGATCTGGCGGAGATGTCCCGCGCGATGACCGCAGACCTGGACCGGGCCCTCGGACTGGTGCCCGGCCTGGCCGCGCACGCCGCCGCGATCCGGGCCTGTTACGCCGATCTCCCGGCGTCCGCCGGGCCAGTCGCCATCCAGCGCATTCACGGCGACTACCACCTCGGCCAGGTGCTGCACACGGCGGGCGGCTGGGTCGTGCTCGATTTCGAGGGCGAGCCGTCGGTGCCGCTGGCCACCAGGCGGGCGATGGCGCCCGCGCTCCGCGACGTCGCCGGGATGCTGCGCTCCTTCGACTACGCGGGCCGGCACCAGGCGCTCGCCCGCGCCGCGGACCGGGAGTTCGCCGAGCACGCGCTGGAGTGGGTACGCCGCTGCCAGGGCGCGTTCACCGACGGCTACGCCGAGCGGGCCGGGGAGGCGTTCGCCGGATCCGGGCCGCTGCTGCGCGCGCTGACGTTTCAGAAGGCGGTGTACGAGGCAGTCTATGAGGCCAGGCACCGGCCAGACTGGCTGCCGATCCCGCTCGCTGCGATCGCGGAGGCAGGTACATGACAGCTCAGAGCGGACCGGCCGTCCCGGCCGGCACTACCGATCCGGTCAGCCACGCCGAGATCGACGCCATCCTGGCCGGACAGCATCACGACCCGCACTCGGTGCTCGGCGCGCATCCCGCGCCGGACGGCACGGTGATCCGGGCCCTGCGGCCGCTGGCCACGTCGGTCGCGGCGGTGCTGCCCGGCGGCGCCAGGCACCCGATGAGCCACCTGCACGAGGGGGTCTTCTCGGTCACCGTGCCGGTGCCGCACGAGGTAGCGGGCGGCTACCGGCTCGCCGTCAGCTACGCCTCCGGACCGGAGGTGATCGTCGATGATCCCTACCGGCACCTGCCCACGCTCGGCGAGCTTGACCTGCACCTGATCGCGGAGGGACGGCACGAGCAGCTCTGGCGGGCGCTCGGCGCCAGGGTCCTGGCCAACCTCGGCGGCACCTCGTTCGCGGTCTGGGCGCCCAACGCCGCCGGGGTCAGGGTGATCGGCGACTTCAATCACTGGGACGGCCGCGCCCACCCGATGCGCTCGCTCGGCGGGTCCGGCGTGTGGGAACTGTTCATCCCCGATGTGCGGCCCGGGGCCAGGTACAAGTACGAGATCCGGGGACGGGACGGGTCCTGGCACCGCAAGGCCGACCCGATGGCGACCTGCACCGAGCGACCGCCGGCCACGGCATCGGTGGTCTACGAATCCGGCTACCGGTGGAACGACGATGCCTGGATGACCGCCCGCGCTCAGCGCGAGCCACTGCGCGAGCCGATGAGCGTGTACGAGGTGCACCTCGGCTCCTGGCGCCCCGGCCTGACCTACGCCGAACTGGCCGACGAGCTTGTCGGCTACGTGACCGACCAGGGGTTCACCCACGTCGAGTTCATGCCGGTGGCGGAGCACCCGTTCGGCGGATCCTGGGGCTATCAGGTGACCTCCTACTACGCGCCGTCGGCCAGGTTCGGCACGCCGGATGACTTCCGGCTGCTGGTGGACCGGCTGCACCAGGCCGGGATCGGGGTGTTCGTGGACTGGGTCCCGGCGCACTTCCCCCGGGACTCCTGGGCGCTGGCCAGCTTCGACGGCACGGCGCTGTACGAGCACGCCGATCCGCGCCGCGGGGCGCACCCGGACTGGGGCACGCTGATCTTCGACTTCGGCCGGACCGAGGTCCGCAACTTCCTGGTCGCGAACGCCGTGTACTGGCTGGAGGAGTTCCACATCGACGGGCTGCGAGTCGACGCCGTCGCCTCGATGCTCTACCTGGACTACTCGCGCAAGGCAGGCGAGTGGACGCCGAACGTGCTCGGCGGCCGGGAGAACCTGGACGCGGTGTCGTTCCTGCAGGAGGTCAACGCCACCTGCTACAAGCGGGCGGCCGGGATCGTCATGATCGCCGAGGAATCGACCGCCTGGCCCGGCGTCACCAGGCCGGTGCATCTCGGCGGGCTCGGATTCGGGCTGAAGTGGAACATGGGCTGGATGCACGACACGCTGTCCTACCTGGCACATGACCCGCTGTTCCGGCGTTACCACCACAACGAGCTGACGTTCTCGATGATGTACGCCTACAGCGAGAACTTCATGCTTCCGCTGTCCCACGACGAGGTCGTGCACGGCAAGGGCTCGCTGCTGAACAAGATCCCAGGCGACGACTGGCGCCGGTTCGCCACGCTCCGGGCGCTGTTCGGCTACATGTGGGCGCACCCGGGCAAGCAGTTGCTGTTCATGGGGTCCGAGATCGGCCAGCGCGGCGAGTGGTCCGCCGAGCACGGGATGGACTGGGCGGCGCTGGCCGGCCCCGCGCACGTCGGCGTGCAGCGCCTGGTCGCCGACCTGAACGCGGCCTACCGGGGGCTGCCCGCGCTGTGGCGCGAGGACTTCGCGCCCGCCGGATTCAGCTGGATCGACGCCAACGACGCGTTCGGCAACGTGCTGTCGTTCCTGCGCTCCGCGCCGGACGCCCCGATCGTCGCCTGCGTGGTGAACTTCTCCGGCGAGCCGCACCACGAGTACCGGCTCGGGTTGCCGAGCACCGGCCGCTGGCGCGAGGTGATCAACAGCGACGCGGTCGAGTACGGCGGCAGCGGGGTCGGCAATCTGGGGCTGGTCGAGTCCGTGGCGGAGCCACACCACGGGCGGCCGGCTTCGGCCGTTCTCACCGTGCCGCCGCTCGCCTTCGTCTGGCTGGTGCACGAGGACGACGAACCGACCGCACCCGGAGTGCTGCCGCCCGCCAAATCCGGAGCCGAGCGCGGGCCCCACCCAGCCGACTACCCCCGCCCGGCAAGCGAGCCCCGTCCGGCGGGCGAGCCCCGTCCGGCGGGCGAGCCCCGCCCGGCAAGCGACTCCCCGCGCGCCAGCCGCCCGCTCTAGCGCGGAGGAATCTCAGAGCGTGGCTGATTTTCGGTCCCCAGCGCCGAGAATCAGCCACGCTCTGAATATCCGCCACGATCACGACCTGGGATCGCGGCGCCAGCGACCAGGCAGCCCGGGCCGCACTGGCGCACCCGCCCGTTCCAGCCGCGCAACCTCAGCACCTGGCCGACCTCGGCGGCCACGAGGCAGCGCCGCCCGGTCACGTCCGCCCAGCTGTAGCGGAGCGTAACGATGCCCGCGCCCGCGAAGTAGTTGTCCCGGTGAATGTCCAGCCACCGGGCCTGCGGCGGATGCGCGGCACGCCCGTCAAGTTCCACGGCTACGCCATAGCTTTCGTAGAGATTGTCCAGGTACGAGGACCCTCGCGGGCGCGGGACACGCACCTGGCGGCGAGCCTGCGGCAACTGATGCGGGCGTTCGACATTCCGCAGGTATAGACGCTCAAGCTGGGACAGCACGCCGTCGTCGATGTCGCTCAGGGCAGCGAGCACCTCTGAGCCGGCGACCGCAGGCGGCGGCCAGCCAGGAGTACACCGCGTCCGGCGAGATCTCCAGTTCGATCAGGTCTAGAACGGTCTCGTCAATTCGGGTGCGGGGCGGGTTCAGGACCGAGTGGGTAGCCTCGGCGATCCGGGTCGAGCGGTGCAACACGAGTTGCGGCAGGCGACCACCAGCCTCCGCCACGCCGACCTGGACATGCCGGGTGACCGGAACCGTGACATGAACAGGCTCGACTGCCAGGTCGGCCGCTAGCCTGCTCGGGCGGTCGGCAAGCCCGCCAAGCTCGGCCGCGCTGCGGTAACTCAGCGCGGCGCCGGTGCCGCAGCGGAGCACTGCTGCCCAGAGCACGCTCTCCCGAGGCGGATCTCCGGTGAAGGTCGCGTAGACGCCGCGATAGAGAGTGCGCCACCGTCCGCAGCGCAGGAGTCCATCGATGTCGCCGCGTCAGGCTGCCGGGCGGCCGTCTGCCAGCGTGCCAGAACGCCGCCCTGGCACTGGATGAGTTCGCGAGTTGGACCAGACAATCGCCGTGACATATCGACAGCCTGGCGCGCGTCGGACCGGCCCGTCCTGGTCAGAATCCTGGCTGGGGATAACCCGACCGCCCGCACTCGCGCCTGTGGACAGCGGCTGGTCTCGCGAGCGCGGATCAGCTACCATTCGCCCGCGCGGCGAGCGGCCGGGGCGCACCCGGTATCCGGCCAGGATCCGGCCAGGTTTGCTGCCCGGGCGGCCACCCCGCCCGCCAGACCCCGCCCGCCCGGCCACCCTGCCCGCCAGACCCCGCCCGCCAGACCATGATCGTGGTCGATTCTCAGAGCGTGGTCGATAGTCAGTCGGATACGCCGAGAATCACCCGTGATCATGGCCCCGAGGGCCGACTGGGTGCGGTCGCCCCCGCCCAGAACACCCACGCGCCGCCCGGCAAAACGGCCGGAACGGCGCACGCGGGCTTGACCCGGCCCCGGTATGAGTTGCCGGCCGGGCAGCGTTACCGTCCCTGACGGAAACGAGCACGAGCGAGGCAGACAGCGATGAACGACAAACCGGGGCAGGAACCGCACGAGCAGGGCACCGAGGCGGCGCGCGAGCACGAGGACCGGGACAGCCGCGCGCGGACCGCGCTCGCCGCGGCTGCCGACCAGGTCGCGGCGGCCGCGACGCGGGGACTGACGTCCGGCCAGATGCCGGCCATGTACCTCGGGCATGGCGCTCCGCCGCTCGTTGACGATGCGCTGTGGACCACCCAGCTCAGGGCATGGGCGGATGCCCTGCCGCGACCGACCGCGATCCTGGTGCTATCCGCGCACTGGGAGTCGGCGCCGCTCGCCGTTGGCGCCACCGTGGACGCGGCGCCGCTGATCTATGACTTCTACGGCTTCCCCGAGCACTACTACCGGGCCACCTATCCGGCGCCGGGCGCGCCGGCCCTCGCCGCCCGGGTCACCTCCCTGCTGGCCGCGACCGAACCGGTCGCGCAGGCGCCGGACCGCGGCCTCGACCACGGCGCCTACGTCCCGCTGACCGTGATGTACCCGGATGCCGACATCCCGGTCCTCCAGGTCTCGCTGCCGACCCTGGATCCGGACCGGCTGCTGCGGATCGGGGCTGCGCTCCGGCCGTTGCGCGCCGAGGGCGTCCTGATCATGGGCAGCGGGTTCCTCACCCACGGGCTGCCCTACCTGCGCGACTGGCGGGTCGACGCACCGCCGCCAACCTGGTCGAGCGAGTTCGACCACTGGGCGGCCGAGGCCCTGGACCACGGCGACGTCGATACGCTGGCCAACTTCCGGCGGGCACCCGGCGCCAGGTACGCGCACCCGACCACCGAGCACTTCGCGCCGATGTTCGTGACCCTGGGTGCCTCCGACGACCCGGACCCGGTCACCACGATCACCGGGTACTGGCTCGGCCTGGCCAAGCGGTCCTTCCAGGTCGTCTAGCCGCGAGCCGCCCGGGCTCGGCCGTGCCGTGCCGCGCCCGGACCCACCGCCCACCGCCCCGCCGTCGGTCAGATCTGGCCGAGCAGCCAGCGCGGCCCGGTCACCCGGGCGCCTGCTGCCTCGCACCGGGCCCGCAACTCCCGGTCCGCGGTCACGACCAGGCAGGGTGACGGGGCGGCGGCGGCCTGCCGGACGACCTCGTCATCGCCCGACCCGGCTGCCCGGACGACCGTCAGCCGCGCGGAAGCCAGTGCACCCCCGTCAAGTGCACCCCCGTCCGGGGCACCGTCGTCCGGGGCACCGTCGTCCCGGGCGGCGGCGTCCCGGGCGGCGGCATCCCGGGCGGCGGCATCCCGGGCGGCGGCGCCCTCAAGCACGATCACGAGGCGCGGGTACCACCAGGACAGGGCCGGGTCGAGCACCGTTCCCGCCTCGCCGGGCAGCCCGCGGGCCGCCAGGGCGGCAAGCTGGTCAACGAGCCGGCGAGCCGCGCCGGCCCGGTCCCGCCACCAGCCGTCCGGCCGGGACCCGATCACGTTGGCCGCGTCGACGACGACCGTCGGCGGGACCAGGCCAGCTCGCAGGACCGGCCACTGAGCGGCGAAACTCGGATGCAGCCGCAGCCGTTCCACGTCGACGGCGGGGATCCAGCCGACCTCCTTGGTTTCCTGGCTCGCGGCCGTCGCCGGTAGCTGCCGGTTCGCGCTGGCCAGCACGGTCTGGTAGACCCAGCCGCCATGGTCGTCGGTCTGGATGCCGGTGACCTCGACCGCGCCGGGATCGATCCCGCACTCCTCGGCGGCCTCCCGCAGGGCCGCGGCCACGGCCGACTCGTGGCTGTCCCGCGCGCCGCCGGGCGGCGCCCAGGTCCCGCCGTGACTTACCCACCAGATCGG
>JAJYTW010000204.1 GCA_021792855.1 Actinomycetes bacterium | reverse complement strand
TGGCCGGCGTCACCGGCCGTACCCTCCGCGCCGGACTCCTGCTGGGCCTGGGCGTAGATCGCGGTGCCCATCTTCTGGCTGGCCTGGGCAGCCTTCTCGGTCGCCGCGGCGATCACCTCGGTGTCGGTTCCCTCGAGTGCCTTCTTCAGCTCCTCAAGTGAGGCGCTGACCTCGGCCTTGACGTCCTCGGGCAGCTTGTCGGAGTTCTCCGACAAGAACTTCTCGGTGGTGTAGGAGAGCGTCTCCGCGCGGTTGCGGATCTCGGCCTCCTCGCGCCGCTTGCGGTCCTCGTCGGCGTACTTCTCGGCGTCCGCCATCATCCGCTCGATGTCGTCCTTGTTCAGGGCCGAGCCGCCGGAGATGGTCACGGACTGCTGCTTGCCGGTGCCCAGGTCCTTCGCCGAGACGTTGACGATGCCGTTCGCGTCGATGTCGAAGGTGACCTCGATCTGCGGCACGCCGCGCGGGGCCGGGGCGATGCCGGCCAGCTCGAACATGCCGAGCTTCTTGTTGTACGCGGCGATCTCGCGCTCGCCCTGGTAGACCTGGATCTGCACCGAGGGCTGGTTGTCGTCGGCGGTGGTGAAGATCTCCGAGCGCTTGGTCGGGATCGTAGTGTTCCGCTCGATCAGCTTGGTGAAGATGCCGCCCTTGGTCTCGATGCCCAGCGACAGCGGGGTCACGTCGAGCAGCAGGACGTCCTTGACCTCGCCCTTGAGCACGCCCGCCTGCAGGCAGGCGCCCACGGCGACGACCTCGTCCGGGTTGACGCCCTTGTTCGGCTCCTTGCCGCCGGTCAGGTCCTTGACCAGGTCCACCACAGCGGGCATCCGGGTCGAACCGCCGACCAGCACCACGTGGTCGATGTCGCCGAGCTTGATCCCGGCGTCCTTGATGACCTGCTGGAACGGGTGCTTGCACCGGTCGAGCAGGTCCGACGTCATCTTCTGGAACTCGGCGCGGCTGAGCTTGGTGTCCAGGTGCAGCGGACCCTGCTCGGAGTGGGTGATGTAAGGCAGGTTGATCTGCGACTCGGTCGAGCTGGACAGCTCGATCTTGGACTTCTCAGCGGTCTCCCGCAGCCGCTGGAGCGCCATCTTGTCGGCGGACAGGTCGACGCCGTAGCTGTTCTTGAAGTTCTTCACCAGCCAGTCGACGATCCGCTGGTCCCAGTCGTCACCGCCGAGGTGGTTGTCGCCGCTGGTCGCCTTGACCTCCACGACACCCTCGCCGACCTCCAGCAGGGACACGTCGAACGTGCCGCCACCGAGGTCGAACACCAGGATCGTGGCCTCGCTGGCCTTGTCCAGGTGGTAGGCGAGCGCGGCCGAGGTGGGCTCGTTGATGATGCGCAGCACGTTCAGCCCGGCGATCTGGCCCGCCTCCTTGGTGGCCTGCCGCTGGGAGTCGTTGAAGTACGCCGGCACGGTGATGACCGCGTCGGTCACGGTCTCACCCAGGTAGGCCTCCGCATCCCGCTTGAGCTTCTGCAGGATGAAGGCGCTGATCTGCTGCGGGGTGAACTTCTTGTCGTCGATCGCGATGGTCCAGTCGGTGCCCATCTGCCGCTTGACGGACCGGATCGTGCGGTCCACGTTGGTGACCGCCTGGCGCTTGGCCACCTCGCCGACGAGAACCTCGCCGTTCTTGGCGAACGCGACCACGGACGGGGTGGTCCGCGAGCCCTCAGCGTTCGCGATGACCGTGGGCTCGCCGCCCTCGAGTACGGCGACGACGGAGTTGGTCGTCCCCAGGTCAATACCTACCGCTCGTGCCATGTGTCAGTCCTTGTGTCTGTCGTTGTGCCTGGTGGTAGCTGCTTGCGCGTACCTATGGTCTGAAGATTGAGTCGATCAGACGCAAGTCTGCCATCGGGTTCTGACACTGTCAAATGAGTTGAGTCCCATCGGCTCAACTATGGCTGCGCCGATGCTCTGGCGCTTCGTGCGCGCCGCCGTGGCAGGCGGGGCGGCGGAGATAGTCTGGCGGCAGCGCGGCCGGGCTGACGCTTTGCCGCCGGGGCGGCACGAAACGATCCGGGTGAGCGAGCAGGGAGACGTGAGGTGGCGCTGGAGCGGGCACGGTCCGGCGGTGGCGCCGGCCAGGCCGTCCCCGGCCATCACCCCGCGGGCAGCCTGGACCCCCTGACCGCTCGCGGCAGGTTGGCGGCCCGGAGCCGGGCTGACCCGGTGGCCGCGGCCATCGCGGCCGTCGTCTTCGTCTGCTACACGGTGATCTCGGTCTTCCGCTACCTGCGCCGCGACCCGACCTCCTGGGACCTCGGCATCTTCACCGAGTACGTGAAGCAGTACGCGCATCTGCGGGCGCCGATCGTGGACATCAGAGGCGCCGGGGTGAACCTGCTCGGCGACCACTTTCATCCGATCGTGGCCCTGATCGCACCGTTCTTCGCGATCTTCCCCAGCGCGGCGACCCTGCTTGTCGCCCAGGCACTGCTGGCTGCGGTGTCGGTGCTGCCGGTCTACCGGGCCGGGGCCGACCTGCTCGGCGTTGGCGCCGGGCGGGCGATTGCCGCGGCCTACGGCTTTTCCTGGGGACTCCAGCAACTGGTCAACTATGACTTCCACGAGATCGCCTTCGCGGTCCCGTTGCTCGCGTTCGCGCTGTCCGCGCTGATCCGGGGCCGGTACCGGGCGGCGGTGGCGTGGGCCGCGCCGATGGTGTTCGTAAAGGAGGACCAGGGATTCACCCTGGTCGCGATCGGCCTGATCCTGGCGTTCGGCTACCGTCGGCGCGGACTTGGCCTGGCCCTGGCCGGCTGGGGCCTGCTCGGCTCCCTGCTGGCTATTTTCGTGATCATCCCGCACTTCAACGCGGCGCACGTGTACGCCTACTGGTCCCAGGCCGGGCCGGTGGACCTAGCCGCCGGGCACTTCTCGGTCGGCGGCCTGTGGCATCAGTTCAGCGCCGGCCTGAGCGTCAAGCTGCCGACCCTGGCCATGATCGGGCTGCCGACCGCGTTCATCGCGGTGCGCTCGCCGATCGCCCTGGCCGCGGTGCCCGCGCTGGCGCTCCGGTTCGTGGACAGCATGCCGGCCTACTGGGGCACGGCCTGGCACTACAACGCGACCGTGATGCCGATCGTCTTCCTCGCGGCGATCGACGCGATGGCCCGGATCAGGGCGCGCCGCGCCGTCGCGGGAAGCAACGCCGGCGGCCGCTCTCCGGGCCGGATCGGCTTCGCGATGGAGCATTACGGCGCGGCGGCGATGCTGGCCATCTGCGCGGCGCTGGCCTTCCAGTTCCCGCTGAGCGGCCTGTGGACGCCGGCCACTTACCACCTCGGGCGGGTAGTGAGCGCGGAGAACGCGGCCATGGCGGTGGTCCCCGCCGGCGCCACCGTCGCGACCGACCTGGAACTGCTGGCACCGCTCGCCGCTCGCACCGACACCTTCTGGCTCGGCAATTACGGGACGAACCCGCTGACGAGGTATATCGTGTTCGACTCGCACAGCACCGACTTCCAGCCGCCGCCGAGGAACCCGCTCGGGTTCATCCGTCAGCTAGAGCACGGCGCGCCGTACCGGCAGATCTTCGCCCGCGACGGCGTGTACGTGTTCGAGCTAACCGGCCGCGCCGGCGCCCGGGCCGGCTGACCGGACCAGCCGAGCCCTCCTAGCCGGTAGACTCCGCACCGAGATCGGCACGTCCCGGCCAGTAACCATGACAGGCGGACCGCTCGATGGCCTCCGACACCGGTACCGCGCGCCCGACTGGGCAGGCCGGCCTGGCCGCCGGCCCGCGCACGGCCAGAGCCGCGGCAATCGCCGGCCCGGCGGCCGTCCTGCTCGGCTACGTCCTCGGCGCCGTCGCGCTGACCTGGCATCTGTGGGCCAGTCCAGCGCGGGTCGCCGTGAGCGGCAATCCGTGGGACGCCGACCTGTTCGCCTGGTACCTGCGTTACAGCGCTACCGCGATCGCGCACGGTCACCTGCCCGCGCTGATCACCCAGCGGCTGAACGCCCCGCAGGGCATCAGCCTGATGTGGAACACCTCGATCCTGCTGGCGGGCATCGTGCTGACGCCGATCACCCTGCTCGCCGGACCGCAGGTCGGCCTGACCGTAATGATGACCGCCGGATTCGCCGGGTCGGCCGCCGGCATGCTGGTAGTGCTGCGGCGCTGGCAGTTCGGGCTCTGGCCGGCCGCGGTCGCGGGCGCGATCTACGGATTCTCCCCGGCCCTGGTGCAGTCGGCCGTCGGGCACTACAACCTCCAGTTCGCGGTGCTGCCGCCGCTGCTCGTGGATGCCGGACTGCGGCTGTTCCTCGCCCCGGAAGGGCCGGGCCGGGCCAGGTCCGCCACCAGGCGGGAGAGCGTCCGGGCCGGCCTGCGACTCGGCCTGCTCGCGGCGGCCCAGCTTTTCCTCGCCGAGGAACTGCTCGCGACCAGCGCCGCGACCGGCGCGCTGGTGCTCGCCGGACTTGCGGTCGCCCGGCCGGCCAGGTTGCGCGCCGGACTGCGCGACTGGCTGGAGGAGCGGTCGCTGCCGGCGCGGGACCTGCTGCGGCGGGCCGCAATCCCGGCGGCAGGGGCGGCCGTTGCCGCCGTCGTCGCGCTGCTGATCGCCGGGGTCGCGCTGGGCACCCAGTTCGCCGGCCCGCTGACCCAGCACGGCAGCCCGTTCCTGGTGGACTACTACAAGAATGACCTGACCGTCTTCACCGACCCGTCCAGCTACGTGCTGCTGCATTCCCCGGGGAGCGCCCTGGCGGCGGCCTGGCTGCCCGGCGGCGCGCCGGAGCAGCTTGGCTACCTCGGCTGGCCGCTGATCATCGTGCTGGCGGTCGTCACCGTGCTGTTCTGGCGGGACCGCAGGATCCGGGTCCTGGCGGTAGTGGCCGGCCTGCTCGAACTGCTCTCGCTCGGCGCCCACCCGGAGATCCACGGCATCACCGCGCACCACGTCACGCTGCCGTGGCAGTGGGTCCAGGGCCTTCCGCTGGTCGGCCTGGCGCTGCCGGACCGGCTGTCGATCTTCGCCGACGGCCTGATCGCCGTCATCATCGCGATCTTGCTTGAGCGCGCCGCCAACCGCGGCGTGCGGTCCTGGCTAGCCGCGGCCGTGGTGGCCGGCGCGATCGTGCCGCTGATCCCGGCGCCGCTCCAGGCGGCACCGGTGCCGCGGGTGCCATCCGGGTGGGCGGCGACCTTCACCGCGCTCCGCCTCCGGCCGGGCGCGCGGGTGCTCATCGTCCCGATCCCGAACTCCGGCCTGACCAACGCGATGCGGTGGCAGGCGACGGCGGGCACCAATATCTCGATCATCGGCGGGTACTTCCTCGGCCCGGCCTGGAACGGACAGGCCTACGTGGACGGGAACGGGGCCCGGCCGACCGCCAGTTACCTGGACGCCCTGTGGCTGGCAGGTCCGAACGGACACTCGGCGCCGTATGCCCAGGCCACCCCGGTAGCGCGGCCCGCCGCCGCGGTGGTCCGCGCCGACCTGGCGTTCTGGCGGCCGGCCGCCGTGGTGGCCGAGGCCGGCCCGGGCACCGCGCTCGGCCGGTACCTGATCTCGGTCTTCGGGCGGCCGTCGGTGGAAAATGGCAGCATCATGGCCTGGCAGATGCCTTCCGCCGCGCGTGGTTAATCGCGCTACATACCTGCATAACCGGACAAAGATCACCGGCGCGCCGCCCGGCGCCGGACCGACGGGCCACCGGCGTACGCTGACATCCAACGCCGTACCAGGAGGTTTCTTTGGCGCTGCGCATTGTCATCGGCCTTGCCCTGACCGTGGTTGCTTTCGCGATCGCCGGCCGGCGGCTCTGGTGGCTCTACCGGCTGGCGACGAGCGGCCAGCCAGCGCCGGAGCGGATCCAGGCGCTGCGCGACCATCCGGGCCGGGGCGCCGAGACCGAGATCGCCGAGGTTCTCGGACAGCGCAAGCTGCTCAAGTGGACCGTACCGGGAATTGCCCACGTCATGACGTTCTGGGGCTTCCTGGTGCTGATCCTGACCATCATTGAGGCCTACGGGGCCCTGTTCGATAAGAAGTTCGCTATCCCGCTGATCGGGCACTGGGCGTTCATCGGTTTCATCGAGGACCTGTTCGCGGTCGCCGTGCTGGTCGGCATCGTGGTGTTCGCGGTGATCCGGTTGCGCAACGATCCCCGGCGGGAGGGCCGGGCGTCGCGGTTCGCCGGGTCGCACAACGGCGCGGCCTGGCTAGTGCTCGTGCTGATCTTCGGCGTCGTCGCGACGCTGCTGCTGTACCGGGGCGCGCAGATCAACACCGGCGACTTCCCCTACCCGCACGGCGCGTTCGCGTCCGAGATCGTGGGCGGCTGGCTCGCCCCGCTCGGCAGCAGCGCCAACATGGGCATCGAGACCGCCTTCATCCTGGCCCAGCTTGCCGTGATCCTCGGCTTCCTGGTGCTGGTGGTCTACTCCAAGCACCTGCACATCTTTCTGGCGCCGCTGAACGTGCTGTTCTCGCGCCGGCCCAACGGCCTGCGCGGCCTGGAGCCGATGCGGTCCAACGGCAAGGTGCTCGACTTCGAGGAGGCCGACCCGGACACCGACGTGTTCGGCATCGGCAAGATCGAGGACCTGACCTGGAAAGGCATGCTGGACCTGGCCACCTGCACCGAGTGCGGCCGGTGCCAGTCGCAGTGCCCGGCCTGGGCGACCGGGAAGCCGCTATCGCCGAAGATGCTGGTCCTGAACCTGCGCGATCACGCGTTCGCGAAGGCCCCGTACCTGCTGGCAGGCTCCGATGAGGCCAGGGAAGGGCTTCCCGAGGCGGTGCGGCAGGAGGCGGAACGGCCCCTGGTCGGGACCGTCGACGCGCACGGCGTGATCGACCCTGACGTGCTGTGGGCCTGCACCAACTGCGGTGCCTGCGTGAACGAGTGTCCGGTCGACATCGAGCACATCGACCACATCTCCGGCATGCGCAGGCACCAGGTGCTGATCGAGTCGGAGTTCCCGGCCGAGGCCTCCGGGATGCTGAAGAACCTGGAGAACAAGGGCGACCCATGGGGCATGGGCGAGTCGAAGCGGACCGACTGGATGGACGGCCTGGACTTCGTGGTGCCGGTGATCGACGGGACCATCGGCGACGACATCGAGTACCTGTTCTGGGTCGGCTGCGCAGGCGCGCTTGAGGACCGGGCCAAGAAGACCACCCGGGCGATCGCCGAACTGCTGCACACCGCTGACGTGAGCTTCGCCGTGCTCGGCCCGGCCGAGACCTGCACCGGCGACCCGGCCCGCCGGATGGGCAACGAGTTCGTGTACTCGATGCTGGCGCAGCAGAACGTGGAGACCCTGAACGAGGCGGGCGTCCGCAAGATCATCGCGAGCTGCCCGCATTGCTTCAACACGATCGCCAACGAGTACCCGCAGCTTGGCGGGAACTATGAGGTGATGCATCACACCCAGGTGCTGGCGAGGCTGGTTGCGGACGGCAAGCTGACCCCGGTCACCCCGATCGAGGAGAAGATCACCTACCACGACCCGTGCTTCCTCGGCCGGCACAACAAGGTGTACACGCCGCCGCGGGAGATCATGGAGCGGGTTCCCGGGGTCCAGGCGCAGGAGATGCACCGGTGCAAGGAGCGCGGCTTCTGTTGCGGCGCGGGCGGGGCCCGGATGTGGATGGAAGAGCGGATCGGCAAGCGGATCAACGCCGAGCGGATCGACGAGGCGCTCGGCACCGACCCGGACACGATCTCCACCGGCTGCCCGTTCTGCCTGGTGATGCTCGGCGACGCGGTCAGCGCCAAGCAGGCCTCGGGCGAGGCGAAGGAGTCGCTGGAGGTCGTGGACGTGGCGCAGTTGCTGTCCCGTGCGGTCACGGCCCAGCCGCCTGCCGGATCCTGACCCTGTCGAGGAGTTGGCTGCCTAGGGCCTGGTCCAGCGCTGGTTTTGCCAGTCGCGGCAGCTCTGGAGGATGAGCTGGGTGCCGGCGGTGGTGGACCAGTGCGGGTCGGTGAGGCAGAGCCGGTGCCAGGCGACGGTGT
>JAJYTW010000203.1 GCA_021792855.1 Actinomycetes bacterium | reverse complement strand
CGGGGGCCGGGCCGGGCCGTCCGGGTGCCGGTGCGGATGGCCGGCTGTTCGGGCCATCCGCCCGCCCGTGCCGTGCGGCCGCCGGGGCTGGGCTGGCCGGGTGAGCGCGACGACAGCCGGACGGTCGGGTCCGCTTTCGCTGCGCCTGATCCGCCAGCGGCGCCTGCGGTGGTCGGTGCGGCCGCGCCGCCTGCCGGGCCCGCGACACCTGACCCGGCGGGTGCACCCGCCGCGCCGCCCGGTCCGGCTGAGCCTGACCCGGCCGGGCCAGGGCGAGCCGTGCGGCCCGGAACGGTGACCGCGGAACCGTTCGCGGCCTGGTCGTTCGCGGGCGGCTGCCCGCCATCGCGGAACCAGTCGTCGGGCCAGTCCGTCATAGCTGCCTCGCCGTCGCTGTAGGGGCGTCTGCCTTCGTCTCTATAACCAGGACGCCCCAGAGGCCAAATCGGCAGGCCGGCGAAGACGTTACCGAGCGCGCCCGGACCACCAGATGGTCAGGACATCCCGCCCGGATGAACCCAGATCGCCCGGGTGCTCCGGGTCGACGCCCGCGTCGATCAGCGCCTGCCTGACCTCACCGGCCCGGTCGGGCGGCAGGCAGAGCCGGCGGCGGGTCACCTCCGTAAGTTCGTCCAAGCTCGGGTACTCCGGTCCGGCGGTCCGCTGCCAGACCCGGTGCCCGGGGTTCAGGCCGAGCGCGCGCAGGATCGCCAGCAGGTCGGTCCCGGTGGGCCGGGTCGGCCGCCGCAGGCCGTGGAACCGCAGCCACAGGTCGTTCAGCCCGGACATCGGGTGGGCCGCCGAGACCTCGACCACGACCACGCGGCGGGCGTGATCGGTCAGCGCGGCGATGAAGGGTCCCAGATCGGCCACGTTGTACAGGACGTGGTGGCAGGTCACGACGTCGGCCACGGGCACCTCGGCGGCCACCTTCGGCCAGTGACCCTGGACGCGGGCGGCGCGCACGCCGCGGGCGGCCGCCCGCTCGGCCAGCAGTGCGAGCATCCGGTCCTCGGCGTCCACCGCGGTCAGTCCGGTGGTCCGGGGGAGCAGCGGCAGGCAGGCGGCGCCGGCGCCGGAGCCGACATCCAGCACGCTGCCCGGCGGGTCGAGCGCGTCCCACTCCCGCTGATACGACTCGCCCGCGGGCGCGGCGGTGACCTGATCCGCGCGCCGGGCGAATACCTGCGTGGGCAGCGCCCACGGCGACTCGCTCACCGCCGTCAGGATCTCCTCGGGAATCGCCCAGCTAGCCAGGTCGTCCTGCCAGCGGCGGAGCAGCACGGCCGGGTCGTTGCCCGCCTCGCCGTCTCCGTGCGCGGCAACCGGTCCGGTGCCCGCCATCGTTACCCCCGTCTCATCACTCGCGGCGCATTGCCCGCAGCATGCTAACCGGGCGAGTAAATATCCCGAGCCGGGGCAGGGATGCCAGCACATACGGGGGCAACCGCAACGGGTACCGGGCACCGCACGGTGTCGCGGCCGGATGGCGGTCGCGGGCGCCGGGGAAGGACCAATCAGGATGCCAACGACAGGACTCGCCGACTGGCGCTCGCAGGGAGCCTGCCTGCGAGCGGATCCGGAGTTGTTCTTCCCGCTCTCGGAGCGGGGGCCGGCGGACACTCAGATCGCCCGGGCCAAGCGGATCTGCGCCGGCTGCAAGGTACGCCTGGCCTGTCTGGAGTTCGCGCTGGCCTCCGGCGAGGCGCACGGGGTGTGGGGTGGCACGAGCGAGGGCGAGCGAGCCCGGATCCGGGCCAGGGACCGGGCCCGTCGGAGCCGGAGGCAGGCCACCCGCCGCCTGGTTGCCGACCGGCCCGGGTGACCGTTCCCGGTCTGCGTCAGTCGCCGATGGCGGCTTCTCTCTAGCGGTACGGCGATCTGCCCGGCCCGGCGAACTGCCCGGCCGACCGGGGATCCGGCTCGGCCGGGCAGTTCGCTCCGGTCGGGTCTCTTACGTCGGGGGGTACTCGACGATCGTCTCCTCGCGCACCGTCTCAGCCCCACCTGGGACGCCAGGAATCGGCTCGGTGCTGGCATCGCCTGGCCCGAGGTCGCCGGGTGCGGCCACGCCGTCCCGAACCGTGGTTGAACGGCGGTAACCGGAGCCGCCGATGCCGCGCCGCTGCCGGGCTGCGGCGTAATTCCCCGGCCCGCGGATCAGGACGCTGCGGCGGAGCCAGTCGCGCCCGCGCCTGGGCAGAAACAGCCCGACGGCGCCCGTGCAGATGAGCACCCAGCCCACGATCTGGATGTTGATGTAGGGGGTCTGGGCGGTGACGGCGAAGGCGAGAATGGCGCCGATCGCCAGGACGGCCAGGGCTGACGCAGTCTTCATGGGGGTTCGCTCCCTTCGTGGAGCCCTCTGAACCCATTCGTGCCCCACATACGCGGAGCAAACATCGATGAACCGTCCGCCCGGCCGTTCGCCGACTGTCATGCGTACGCCGGAGAATGCCGTGCCACCGCCGATGACATTGGCAAACGTAAGTGTCGCTCACGCGTAGCGCGGCTCGGCCGCGGAGGCGCCCAGTCGGGCCACGACCAGGAAGCAGCGGTACAGGTCATCGATCCGGCTGGTCTCGAACGCGACCCCGCGGGCGCCGGTCCGCCGCACCGTCGGCACCATGGCTGCCAGCGCCGCGGAATTCGTGCCCACGAACTCCACGTCGCACCGGTACGGCGGTTCAGGGAGCACAACCTCGCCAGCGGACGTCACCGCCCGCAGGGCCGCCTGCCGCAGCAGTTCACCGGTCCGGGACGGCTGAAGGCACAGGGCCGTGTACCTGTCGACCGCTTCCTTGACCGCCACCAACTGCGCGCCGGGCGCGTAATCGGCGGCATCGCGGCAGGTCACGTCGTCGCCGGACACGAGCGCCACCCGCGCCCCGTACTCGGTGGCGAGCATCGCGTTCAGGTACCCCTCGCTCAGCGGCCGGCCGTTGAGCGTGACGGAATAGATCTCGTAGCCCACGAAGGTATGGGAGAGAACGCCCTCCTCCCCGGGACCAGCGTGGTACCCAACGAACGCGACGAGATCCGGCCGCGCGGTGATGCCTTCCATCATCCCGTAGGGCTTGTGGTTACCGGTGAGGAGCCGGACACGCGGATCGAGTTCCTCGATCAGCAGGTTCCTCATGCTGGAGTGGGCCTCGTTGACGACCACGTCGTCGACCCCAGCCTCGAACAGTCCGCTGACAACGGCGCTCACGTCGGCTGTCAGGAGCCGGCGGAACCGGTCCCACTGCGCGGATCCGGGCCGGCAGTCGTCCGGGCAGGTGACCCCGGTCGCCCCTTCCATGTCGGCCGATATCAAGGCACGCATGCGATAGCCCTCTTCAGTTCGGTTCAACGCAAAGGGTTGAACGGCAGGATCGCCGCCGGGTCTTTCCCCGTCGCGATCCGCTCCGCGAGCAGCATTCCGGTCGCCGGGCCGAGCGTGATCCCCCACATGCCGTGTCCGCCGGCGACGAACACCCGCGGGTCGGAGGTGGCGCCGATGAGCGGCAGTCCGTCCGCGGTGACCGGTCGCGGTCCGACCCAGTGGTGCGCGGCCGAGTCCCAGTCCACCCCCGACAGCAGGTCGCGGCTCGACTCCCTGATGGCGGCGAAACGGCCGGCCACCGGTGCCTCGTCAGGTCCGCGGAACTCCATCGTGCCGGCCACCCGCAGCCTCCCCTGATAGGGGGTGCAGGCGACCCGCTGTGCAGGAAGGTAGACCGGCCTGGTGACCGGACTGGAGGTAGCCACGTCGAAGGAGTAGCCACGTCCGGCCCGGACTCGGCGCCGTACTCCGAACGGGCGGGCCAGCGTGTCCAGCCAGGCGCCGGTGGCAAGCACCACGGCGTCCGTCGGCACGGGATCTCCGCTGGCCGGCTCGACCGAGATCGAGCCGGCCTCGCTCCGGAGCCGGGTGACGGTGAACCCGGCGCGGATCGTCCCGCCGCGGGCGGCAACGGACTCAGCCAGCGCGGCCGTGTAACCGCCGGGATCGATATACCGCTGGTCGGCGATCTCCACCGTGCAGGTGATCCGGTCCGAGAACGGGGCGCCGGGGTCGCCGTCCCGCACGGTGAACGACAGATCCTGACCCGAGGCCCGGATCGCAGCCAGTTCCGCGAGCAGCGACCGGGCTTCCTGCGCGCTGGTGAACCCGGCCGTGATCGGCGCGGGCGTGGCCGGGGCGGCCACGCCCGACCTGCCTAGCTCGTCGTAGGCCGCGAGCGCGGCCGCGTTGATTTCGGCTAGCGCGAGCATCGCGCGGTGCCACTGGGCGGCGGTGCAGTGCCGCGCGAAGGTGAGCAGGAACCGCCAGAGCGAAGGGTCGAGCCGAGCCGGGACAGCCAGCGCGGCCCCGGGGTCGAGCAGCGCGCGGAGCCCGTACCTGAGCACGGCCGGCTCGGGCAGCGGCGTAGCCAGGCCAGGCGAAAGCCAGCCGGCGTTTCCCCAGGAGGCCCCGGCGGCCACCGCTGACCGGTCGACGACGGTGACCGAGACGCCATGCTCCTGCAGGAACCACGCGACCGACAGCCCAACCAGGCCGCCGCCAACGACCACGCACCGGCGAGGGGCCGTGCCCCCGGTCACGCGGCGCCCTCGACTTCGGATGTGACCGCCGCCGGTGTCGTGCTCGCGCCGGAATCTCCGTCCAGGCGCCCAGGCAGCCGCCGCCGGGCCAGGAAGTACACGGCAAAGGAGACGGCGCCGATTCCGAACGTGATCCACAGGTCCCTGGCAGCCTGCTGGGTGAGCGCGATGATCACCCCGGCGATGGCCACTAGCGGCGGCAGGGGCCACAGCGGCATCCGGAACGTGCGGGCCAGGCCGCGGTCCCGGACCCGGCTGACTAGCGCGGACACGGCGACCAGCAGGTAGACGGCCACGATCACGACACCGGTAAACGTGATGAGGTTGTTCAGCGACGTGAAGATGCACAGGATGGCGTTGCCGACAAATAGCACCACGAAGCCCCAGACCGGGACCTGGCTGCGCTGGCTCAGGTGACCGAAAAACCCGTTCAGGGGTTTCGGCCACATGCCGTCCCGGGCGGCCGCGTAGTAGATCCGGGCATAGGCGAGGTTGCCCGCCAGGCCGGTGTCGAACATCGCGATGACCACGCCGACCAGGAGGATCTTCGCGCCTACGGAGCCCATTACCCGCGATGCGATCAGCGACAGCGGCGCGGCGCTGGCAGCGGTGCCGGACAGCCCGTGGATGGCGTAGGTGGCGGCGATCACGGCCAGGACCTCCACCACGACCGAGACCAGGGCGGCGAGCATGACCGCTCGGGGCAGTGAGCGGCGGGCGCCGCTGGACTCCTCTGCGAAGTACAACGGCCAGTCATATCCGTTGAACGCGAACAGCGCGGGCACGATCGCCGAGATCATGCCGGCGGCGCCCACCGCTATCAGTCCGCTGCCGTGGGATGCGGGCAGCGACGGATGTGTGAACGGGTTGGAACCAAGCGAGACGTGCGCGAAGCAGAACACGGTGAAGACGATGATCACGGTGAGCTCGATCACGAGCATCAGCCCGGTGACCCAGCTTGTCGGCGAGATCTTCTCCACCGACAGGGCCGTGACCAGCACCATCATGCCGAAGGCCACCCAGTTGACCGGCAGGTTGGCGCCGGTCAGCTGAACTAGGTAGGTCGCGGAGGCGACCAGGATCGAAGCGGTGACGACGATCCCGAGCAGCAGGAACATGACGGTGGCGACCCCGCCCCAGACCGGTCCAAGCGCCCGGCGCACGATGGTGTAGGCGCCACCCGCGGACGGGAAGACCCCGCCGACCTCCGCGTAGCAGTAGGCCATCGCGAGCGCGATCACCGCGCCGATCAGGAATGCCCAGATCACCCCGGTGCCTGCGGAGGCAAGACCGGCGCCGTACACGAGGAAGACCGACGTTGTCGGCGAGATCGCCGCGATGGCGATCGCGAGCACGTTCACCGGGCGCAGCGCGCCCCCATGCAGCGACCGGCGCTCGCCGGCCTGCTGAGCAGTAGCCATGGCAACTCCATCACGTTTGTCCTCTTGCCGCGCGATCGCGATCGTAGCAATCAATTGGTATGCTGGCTATACCTTCAGTCAATAAAAGACCTTTATGTGCACGCGGCGACCCTTAGCCGGGCTACGCTGGTCGGTGCTATCCGTGGTAGGTGATGACCCACCTGATGACGACCGAGCAGAATGCGCCGACGTGGAGGGACCAGGACCCGCGCGTCGGCCAGCGCACCGCGCCCGAGCGGATAGCGGACCGGCTGCTGGCCGCCGTCGCCGTGGGCGTGCTCCAGCCCGGCGAGCAGCTTCCGTCCGAACGGGACCTCGCCGACACGCTCGGCGTGAGCCGGACCACGATCCGGCAGGCTCTGGCCCGGCTTGCCGCGCTCGGCATCATCCAGGCCCGGCGAGGTCGCTCTGGCGGCACATTCGTGGCGGATCTGCCGCCGGATGCCGCGACGACGCATCGCATCCTGGAGCCGATTCGGCGCGAGGTTTACTCGCTGCACGACTATCGGGCGCTGATCCAGGAACTGATCGCGCGCACCGCGGCTACCAGGCGCGACGAGCAGGACGATGCGGCGATCACCCGGGCCCTGGCCGCCTATCAGACGGCCGAAGGCGCGTCCGCCTCGCGGATCGCCGATCGGGCCCTGCACGACGCGATCGCGCAGGCGGCAGGCAATGAGCACCTGGCGCAGTTGGCGCGCGATCTGGCCGGCCGGGTCAACCTCGGATTCGCCGCGGAACCTTACTCGGCCGAACTCCGCGACACCGCCCGAAGCCAGCACCACGACCTCGTGCGCGCTGTGCTGGCCGGAGACGCCGACCGGGCAGGGCGCTTGGCCGGGGAACATTTCCGGCTCACCACCGGCCGCGCCTGGGGGGTCTTCTCATGATGAGGCGCCCGGCGGCTGACGCACGATCTGGCGAGCGCGAGGTAACGAGCGGGAGTCGTCAATAAGCGGCGGCGCTTGTCGTCAATCGCTTGATCGGGCGAGGGCCAGAGCGGCGGCCGCGGTGAGGTCGAAGAGATCCTCGCGAACGTCAGCGAGGCTCTGCCAGGAGCGGTGATCCCAGGAGTCGCCAGCCAGGTCGTCACCGCAGTAGAGGACCTGCGCGAGCGGCACGCCCCTGAAGGCCGCGACCGCTGCGAGCGCCGCCGCCTCCATCTCGACGGTCAGGCAGCCCTCGTCGCGTCGCGCCGCGATCTTGCGCGGAGTTTCGCGATATGGCGCGTCGGTCGTCCAGGTCTGGCCGGCGACGTAGGGCGCCCCCCGGCGTTGCAGTACATCCTCGAGGACTCGGCGGGCTTCGCGATCGGCTTCAATGCGCCGCGCAGGGGGCAGGTAGTGGTACGAGGTTCCCTCGTCGCGAATCGCCGAGGACACGACGACGAGGTGCCCGAGGGCCAGATCCCTGTGCAGCGCGCCGGCCCCGCCGCAGACCATGAAGTAGCGGCATCCCATCGCGATGACCTCCTCAAGGAGCGCCCCGGCCAGCGGGGCACCGACTCCTGATCGGAGGACCGCCAGTCGCTGACCCGCGTGCTCGACCTCCAGGAGGGGATGCGGGCCGTCTTCCCACCGGTTCTCGACCAGGATCCGCGCGCCTCTGCGCTCGATGAGCCGGTCCACGACGTCTCCGAAGAAGGTGATGACGCACGCCTCGGGGACATCGAGACGTGCGATGTGCTCCGAAGGCTCGATGAACGCGCGCGGTGAGTCGTCGTGTTCGATGAGCGGAATGTGAAAGTGCCCGCCTTGCCCTTCCTGGTCCATGTGCCTCCGCCCATAACCCGCTGCCTGGTCGTTGGCGCTCATTCTGGCAAGGATCGGGTTCCTTCGCTTCCGAGCCGATGACCGCGAAGGCTCACCTGGCCGGAGGGCCGCAATCCGCCACGGTCGCCTGCGGTTCCGTCCGACGTCTCGTCCGACAAATCATCGGTTACAACGCGCATATTGTCGGAAGGGCAGCAGCGAATTTGTCGGGCGCCGGGCAGCGCC
>JAJYTW010000010.1 GCA_021792855.1 Actinomycetes bacterium | reverse complement strand
CGAGACGGTCGAGGATCTGGCCGGCGCCGGCCTGCTCGGCGGCATCAGCGGCCGGAAGGCCGCGGCGAACCTGCGCAAGGCGCTGGGCAAGGGCCTGCTGAAGATCATGTCGAAGATGGGCGTCTCTACGGTGGCGTCCTACATCGGCGCGCAGATCTTCGAGGCGATCGGGCTCGGCCCCGAGGTGATCGACGAGTGCTTCGCCGGCACCCCGTCCAGGATCGGCGGGATCGGGTTCGACCAGCTTGCCGCGGACTGCTCGGCCCGGCTCAGGCACGCCTACCGGCCGGCTGCGGTCGCCGCGCATCGCACCCTGGAGATCGGAGGCGACCACCACTGGCGCCGGGAGGGCGAGGCGCACCTGTTCAGCCCGGAGGCGATCTTCCGGCTGCAGCACGCCACCCGCACCGGGGACCGGGACGTGTTCGGCGAGTACACGGCCCTGATCGATGACCAGGCGGCCAGGCTGATGACGCTGCGCGGCATGCTCGCGATCCGCGGCATCGACACCCCGCCGGCCGAGCCGGTCCCGCTGGACGAGGTCGAGCCGGTCAGCGCGATCGTGCGGCGGTTCTGCACCGGCGCGATGTCCTACGGTTCGCTGTCCGCCGAGGCACACGAGACACTCGCGATCGCGATGAACCGGCTAGGCGGCCGGTCTAACTCCGGCGAGGGCGGCGAGGATGCCGGGCGGTCCGTGCCGGACGCCTCCGGCGACCTGCGCCGGTCCGCGATCAAGCAGGTGGCCAGCGGCCGGTTCGGGGTGACCAGCGAGTACCTGGTCAGCGCCGAGGACATCCAGATCAAGATGGCGCAGGGCGCCAAGCCGGGGGAGGGCGGCCAGCTTCCAGCCCACAAGGTCTACCCGCACATCGCGAAGACCAGGCACTCCACGCCCGGCGTCGGGCTGATCTCGCCGCCGCCGCACCACGACATCTACTCCATCGAGGATCTCGCCCAGCTGATCAGCGACCTGAAGAACGCCAACCCGGCGGCCAGGATCAGCGTCAAGCTGGTCTCCGAGGTCGGGGTCGGGACCATCGCGGCCGGGGTCACCAAGGCGCATGCCGACGTGGTGCTGATCTCCGGCCGGGACGGCGGCACCGGCGCCTCGCCGCTGACCAGCATCAAGCACGCGGGCGCGCCGTGGGAACTCGGCCTGGCCGAAACCCAGCAGACGCTGCTCCGCAACGGACTGCGGGAGCGGGTCGTGGTGCAGGTCGACGGTCAGCTCAAGACCGGCCGGGACGTGCTGATCGCGGCCTTGCTCGGCGCCGAGGAGTTCGGGTTCGCGACCGCGCCGCTGGTCACGGTCGGCTGCGTGCTGATGCGGGCCTGTCACTCCGATACCTGCCCGGTCGGCGTCGCGACCCAGAACCCCGACCTGCGCCGGCGGTTCACCGGGCGGCCGGAGTACGTGGTCAGGTTCTTCGAGTTCATCGCCGAGCAGGTCAGGGAGTACCTGGCCAGGCTCGGCTTCCGGACCCTGGACGAGGCGATCGGCCGGGCCGACCTGCTCAGCCAGATCCCGGCAACCGGCGGTGCGGCGGCCGCTGGTTCAGATGGGCTGGCCAAGGCGGCCGCGGTCGACCTCGGTCCGCTGCTGCACCTGCCCGACCTGCCAGAGGGCGCTGCCCGGCATCGGACCACCAGCCAGGACAACGGTCTAGCGGCGGTGCTCGACCGCACCCTGATCGAGCGGGCGGCCGGCGCGCTGGCCGGCGATGGCCCGGTCCGGCTCGACCTTCCGGTGCGGAACACCGACCGGGCGGTCGGGACCATGCTGGGCGCGGAGGTGACCAGGCGGTGGGGCGGCGCGGGACTGCCGGACGACACGATTCTGGTCGGCCTGCGCGGCTCGGCTGGCCAGTCGCTCGGCGCGTTCCTGCCCCGCGGCGTGACGATCCGGCTGTCCGGGGACGCCAACGACTACGTCGGCAAGGGCCTGTCCGGCGGCCGGGTCGTGCTGACACCCGACCCCCGGTCGACGTTCGAGGCACACCAGCAGGTGATCGCCGGGAACGTGATCGGCTACGGCGCGACCAGCGGCGAGTTGTTCCTGCGCGGGGTGGTCGGAGAGCGGTTCTGCGTCCGGAACTCCGGCGCCACCGCGGTCGCCGAGGGCGTCGGGGACCACGGCTGCGAGTACATGACCGGCGGCCGGGCGGTAGTGCTCGGGCCGACCGGCCGGAACTTCGCGGCCGGGATGTCCGGCGGTATCGCGTACCTGCTCGACGCCGACCCCGATCTGATCAACACCGAGATGGTGGACGTCGGACCGGTCCACGACGCCGACGCCGAGTTCCTGCTCGACCTGCTGGCCCGGTACCGCGAGCAGACCGGCTCGCCGGTGGCGGCCGGCCTGCTCGCCGATCCCGACGGCGCGCTGGCCAGGTTCCGGCGGGTGCTGCCCAGGGACTACCAGCGGGTGCTGGCCGCGACCAGGCGGGCCAGGCAGGACGGCCACGACGTCGCCGAGGCCGTGATGGCCGCGGCGCGCGGATGAGGGAGCGACGATGACGGACCGAATCCCATCCGCGCCCCGGCAGACCGCGGCCAGGCGGCCGGTGGACCTGCGGCTACGGGACTGGCGGGAGGTGCACGAGGACTTTGCGGCCGACCGGCTGGAACGGCAGGCTGGCCGGTGCATGGACTGCGGCGTCCCGTTCTGCCATCTGGGCTGCCCGCTGTCGAACCTGATCCCGGAGTGGAACGACCTAGTGCGGACCGGTCGCTGGCAGGAGGCCGCCGACCGGCTGCACGCCACCAACAACTTCCCCGAGTTCACCGGCCGGCTCTGCCCGGCGCCGTGCGAATCGGCCTGTGTGCTCGGCATCAACGCCGATCCGGTCGCGATCAAGCAGGTCGAGGTGGCGATCGCCGACCGGGCGCTGGAGCGGGGCTGGGAGGCGCCGATCCGGCCGCCGGCCGGCGCGCGGGCGGCCGGCCGCCGGGTCGCCGTGGTGGGATCGGGTCCGGCCGGCCTGGCCGCCGCGCAGCAGCTCACCAGGGCCGGGCACCGGGTCACCGTCTACGAGCGGGCGGACGCGCCCGGCGGCCTGCTGCGGTACGGGATCCCGGAGTTCAAGCTGGAGAAGCGGTGGCTGGATCGCCGGCTGGACCAGCTTCGGGCCGAGGGGACCAGCTTCGAGTGCGGCGTGCACGTCGGTGCGGACCTGACGGCGGCGCGCCTCCGCGATCGCTCCGACGCGGTGGTGCTGGCCTGCGGCGCCCGGGTGCCGCGCGGGCTGCCGGTGCCCGGCGCCGATCTGCCAGGGATCTACCAGGCGATGGACTACCTGACCCTGGCCAATCGGGAGGTCGCCGGGCTCGGGAATCCCGCGGCGGACGTGGCGGCCGCGTCGGCCGCCGGCCGGCACGTCGTGGTGATCGGCGGCGGGGACACCGGCGCGGACTGCCTGGGCACCGCGCTGCGCCAGGGGGCGGCGTCGGTGACCCAGCTTGAGATCATGCCGCAGCCACCGCGGCAGCGTCCGGACGGCCAGCCCTGGCCGCTCTACCCGATGATCTACCGGGTCTCCAGCGCCCACGAGGAGGGCGGCGAGCGGGTCTACGCGGTGTCCACCCAGCGGTTCCTGGCCGGCCAGGACGGCCGGGTCCGGGTGCTGGTGCTCGCCGACGCCGACCTGGCCGACGGCCGGGTCACGGTCCGGCCGGGCACCGAGCGGGAGGTGCGCTGCGACCTCGTCCTGCTGGCGATGGGGTTCACCGGGGCCGAGGACGGCGAGTTGCTCCGCGGACTCGGCCTCGGCCTGGACGAGCGGGGCCGAGTTCCCCGCGGTGACGACTACGCCACCAGCACTGCTGGCGTGTTCGTCGCCGGTGACATGGGCCGGGGCCAGTCGCTGATCGTGTGGGCGATCGCCGAGGGCAGGTCGGCGGCGGCTGCCGCCGATCGGTACCTGGCCGGGGACTCGGCGCTGCCGGCCCCGATCCGGGCCTCGGCCGCGCCGATCAGCCTGCGCGCCCGGTTGTAGCTGGCCACCACCCGGACCGGCGTAATCTCCAAGCATGCCGCTCGCCTACCTGCCGAGTCCCGCCAGCGGGCAGTGGCACCTGGGACCCATCCCGGTGCACCTGTACGCGCTGTGCCTGGTGGCCGGGGTCGTGATCGCCATCGCCCTGGGGGAGCGCCGGTACACCGGCATGGGCGGGCGGCGCTGGCTGATCTGGGACATCGCGACCGTCGCGGTGCCCGCCGCGCTGCTCGGCGGCTGGCTGTTCCGGCTGGTGGCCGGGACCCAGGCGGGCGCGCTGCCCTACGGCGGCTGGCTTGGCGCGGTGCGGATCTGGGACGGCGGCGTCGGCCTGCCCGGTGCGGCGGCCGGCGGTCTGGCCGCGACCTGGCTCTGGTGCCGCCGAGACGACCTAGCGATCGGCCCGGTGCTCACCGCGGTGCTGCCCGGCCTGGCGCTCGGCCTGGCCGCCGCGGTGACCGGCACCTGGTTCACCCAGTCGATGTATGGTCCGCCGTCGGCGATGGCCTGGGCGGTCCAGATCTCCCCGTACCACCGGGCGGCCGGGTTCGAGAGCGTCAGCTACTTCCAGCCGATCTTCCTGTACCAGGCCCTGGTCGACGTCGCGGTGGCCGGACTGCTGGTCTACTTGATCGACCGACTTGCGCTGACCGGGGTGCGGGCCCTGGTACTCGGCGTCGGCCTGTACGCGCTCGGCTGGCTGGTCGCGATCTCGTTCGTGCTCTCCGGACCGGCCATCGGCGCTGGTCAGGTAACCGCGGTGGGTGCCGTTATCGCCGCTGGGGTGTACCTGGTGGCGACCAGGTCGGATCGCGGCCCCGAGTCGCTGCGGGCCGCCCGGTGGTTCAGCAGGCCCCTGCCTGAGGGGGGCCAGAACCGGGATGACGCCTCGCCCGATGGTGCCCCGGGTGGGATTCGAACCCACACTTGATGGATTTTGAGGCCATTGACTCTGCCGTTGGTCTACCGGGGCGGCGGCAGGGGGTGCCGTGCCACTGCTCAATGTAGCGGCTGTGGATAAGCTTCAGTGGGTGAGCCAGACTCCCTATCGTGTCGTGATCGCCGAAGACGAGGCGTTGATCCGGCTAGACCTCAAGGAAATGCTCGAGGAGCCGGGCGAGAACGCCTACGTCGTGGTCGGCGAGGCATCCGACGGCGGCACCGCCGTCAAGCTAGCCGAGGAACTGCGGCCAGACCTAGTCATCATGGATATCAAGATGCCGGTGCTCGACGGGATCTCGGCTGCCGAGCAGATCACGTCCCGTGCCCTGGCGGCGGTGGTGATCCTGACCGCGTTCTCGCAGCGGGACCTGATCCAGCGAGCGAGCAGCGCCGGCGCGATGGCCTACCTGGTCAAGCCCTTCAGCCGAGCCGACCTGATCCCCGCGATCGAGATCGCGGTGACCAGGTTCGCCGAGCTGACCGGGCTCCAGGCCGAGGTCACCAACCTGCGTGAGCGGCTGGAGATGCGCAAGCTGCTCGACCGGGCCAAGGGCGTGCTGCAGGCGACCTACCAGATGACCGAGCCACAGGCGTTCCGGTGGATCCAGAAGACCTCGATGGATCGCCGGATGACCATGCGGGCGCTCGCCAGCCAGATCATCGAGTCCGGGGTCGGCCCGGATCAGCCGTCTGCCACTGCCCGGCCGGCTGGCGCCGGTGCTGACGGCGCGGCCGACGCCGGCGCTGGTGATGCCGGAACGAGTCAGGCCCAGACCGACTGACCGCCGGTACGCAAGCGAGCGGGGCCAGGTCGGTTGCCCCCCGCACAGACCTGGCGCCCGCTCGCTTGCTGCCGCGCGTTGCTGCCGTTCGTCAGCAACGGTGCCGGAGCCCGCGGATCCTTTGGTGCCGTGTCGGCCTTCCCCGGACCGACACGTTCTCTACTCGACATCTGCGAGCTCCGGGGAACACCGTAGCGACCGGCGGCAGCTCATGCGGGGTCAGTCCAGTTACCGGGCCGGTATGCGCGCAACATCCGTTGGGCGAAAGCTGGGCTGGCTGATCATGACTGATCACGGCAGGTCGGGCAGGGTCTTGCCCGGTCTTGCGTGCGGTGGCCCGGGTTTGCCGCGGGGCCGCGCGCCGATCGGCATGCTGGGCAGGCTGCCCTAAGAATTCGGCCGGCTCAGCGCACGGCGCTGACCAGCGCGGTCAGCAGCGGTGCTACCACGATCGCGGGCAGCAGGTCGGCGACCGGCAGGGTCCGCACCCGCAGCAGTCGCAGCGCGACGCCGGCCAGCAGCAGGCCGCCGGTCGCGGTCAGCGCGGCGATCCCGGCCGCCGGGATCAGGCCGCCGATCGCCGCCGCGGCGGCGGTGAGCGAGCCCTGGATGACCAGCACGCTGAGCGCGGCGGCGGCGACTCCCCAGCCGAGCGAGGCCGCGAACGCGATCGAGGTGAAGCCGTCGAGCACGCTCTTCAGCGCAAGCTGGGAGAAGCCGTCGCCGAGGCCATCCTGGAGCGAGCCGATGATCGTCAGCGGCCCGACGCAGAACACCAGCGACGCCGTGACGAAGCCCTCGATGAACCTGGCCCGCTCGGCGTCCGCTCCGGCAGGCCCGGTCCCGGCCAGCGTGCCCTCGACGACACCCTCGGCCAGGCCGCCATCGGGCACCACGTCGCTGACCGGGCGCGAGCGGGCCAGTCGGCGCTGGAGTACCCCGCCGACCGCGTTCAGCCGGTCCTCGATTCGGAGCAGCGAGCCGGTGATGCCGCCGATCAGGATCGCACCCAGCACGATCAGCACCGGCGCGGACGAGCCGACCGCCCGGCGCAGCGCCGGGTCGAGCACGCTCGCCCCGTCCAGCACGGCCACCATCAGGGCGACCAGGGCGACCCCGTCGGTGACCACGTCCCTGGTCCGGTGCGGCAGTCGGTCGCCGATCAGGACGCCGATCGACGAGCCGGCGAGCACCGCCAGGACGTTGATCAGCGTGCCGAGGCCGCGCATCAGGGCCGCCCCGCCCCCGCACCGTCCCCGGGCACCGTGTTCCCGGGCACCGTGTTCCCGGGCACCGTGTTCCCGGGCACCGTGCTCCCGGGTACCGCGTCCCTGAGCAGGCAGGTCAGCCGGGCCGTGCAGACCCGCCGTCCGGACTCGTCGGTGAGCACGATCTCGTAGCTGGCGAGGGTGCGGCCGCCGTGCACCCGGGTGGCCACGCCGGTCACCAGCCCGGCCGAGGCGGACCGGTGGTGGGTCGCGTTGATCTCGATGCCGACCGCGAACCGGTCCCGGCCGGCTCCGAGCGCGGCGCCGACCGAGCCGAGGGTCTCGGCCAGCACGCAGGACGCGCCGCCGTGCAGCAGGCCGTAGGGCTGGGTGTTACCGGCCACCGGCATGGTGCCGACCACGCGCTCCGCCGAGGCCTGCGTGATCACGATCCCCATCCGGCTCGCCAGCGAGTCCGCAGGGACCAGGTCAACACCGCTGAAATCCGGCTGGTCCGCCGAGTCTGTCACCGCCACCTCCGAGTTCGCCGCGGACGCCTGCTCGCCGCTTGTCGCAGCCTAGGATTGCGGGGTGGCTGACACTCATCCGGCCCCTGGGCCGGCCGCCCCCGGCCAGCGGGATCTACTGCTGCTGCTGGACGGACACTCGCTCGCCTACCGGGCGTTCTTCGCGCTTCCCGTGGAGAACTTCTCGACCACCACGGGGCAGCCGACCAACGCGGTCTACGGGTTCACGGCGATGCTGATCAACGTCCTGCGGGATGAGAAGCCGGACCACATCGCCGTCGCGTTCGACCGCAGCGAGCCCACCTTCCGGCACGAGCAGTACGTCGAATACAAGGCGAACCGCAGGGAGACTCCGGCCGACTTCACCGGTCAGCTCAGCCTGATCTACGAGGTGCTCGGCGCGCTGGGCATCCCGCAGCTTTCGGCGGCCGGGTACGAGGCCGACGACGTGATCGCCACGCTGGCCACCCAGGCCGCCGCGAACGGCATGAACGTGCTGATCGTGACCGGGGACCGGGACACCCTCCAGCTGGTCAATGACTCGGTGACGGTGCTGATGACCAGGCGCGGCATCAGCGACATGACCCGGTTCACGCCCGCCGCGGTGACCGAGAAGTACGGGCTCACTCCGGCGCAGTACCCGGACTTCGCCGCGCTGCGCGGCGATCCGAGCGACAACCTGCCTGGCATCCCCGGGGTCGGGGAGAAGACGGCCGCGAAGTGGATCACCGAGTTCGGCTCGCTGGACGCGCTGGTCGACCGGGTCGGCGAGGTCAAGGGCAAGGTGGGGGACAGCCTGCGCGAGCACCTCGGCAGCGTGCTGCGCAACCGCCAGCTGACCGAACTGGACCGCGCGGTGCCGCTTCCGGTCGGCCCGCACGATCTGGTGCCCGAGCCGTGGGACCGGGAGCAGATCCACCAGTTGTTCGACACGCTCCAGTTCCGGGTGCTGCGCGACCGGCTGTACGCGACGCTGCCGAACGGGATCGCCGGGCTGACCGCTCCGGCCGCCGAGCCCGAGTCCGCGCCTGGCTTCGAGGTGCGCCTGGCCGAGCCGGCGCCGGGCCGGCTGGCCGGGTGGCTGGCGGCGCACGCCGGGCCCGCGCGAGTCGGCGTGGCGGTCAGCGGGCGGTGGGGCCGCGGTACCGGCGACCTGGACGGGATCGCGCTGGCCTGCCCGGCCGGCGAATCCGCGGCCGACGCCGTGTACCTGGACCCGGTGACGCTGACCGAGACGGACGAGCGCGCGCTGGCCGACTGGCTGGCCGACGCGTCCGTGCCCAAGGCGCTGCACGACGCCAAGGGGCCGATGCACGCGCTGGCCGCGCGCGGCCTCCGGCTGGCCGGACTGACCAGCGACACCGCCCTCGCGGCCTACCTGGCGTTGCCTGGGCAGCGCTCGTTCGATCTCGCCGACCTCGCGCTCCGGTACACCGGGACCGAGTTGCGCCCGGCCGAGCCGGCCGCCGGCCAGCTCAGCCTGGAGATGACCGATCAGGCCGACACCGCCCGGGCGCTCGCGCAGCGTGCGCTCGCCACCGCCGTGCTCGCCGACGCGCTGGACGCCGATCTGGCCAGGAGGGGCGCGGCCGAGTTGCTCGCCGACGTCGAGTTGCCGCTGGTCGGCGTGCTCGCCGAGATGGAGCAGGCCGGCATCGCGGCCGACACCGAGCACTTCGCCCAGATGTCGGACAGCCTGGGCGGCGAGGTCAAGGCGGCCGAGCAGGGCGCGTACGCGGCCACCGGGCACGAGTTCAACCTCGGCTCGCCCAAGCAGTTGCAGGAAGTGCTGTTCACCGAGCTTGAGCTGCCCAAGACCAAGCGGATCAAGACCGGCTACACCACCGACTCGGAGGCGCTGACCGGCCTGCTGGCCCAGACCGGGCACCCGGTGCTCGAGCACCTGCTGCGGTACCGGGACGTGGCCAAGCTGAAGAGCATCGTCGACTCGCTGATCCCGATGGCCGGAGCCGACGGCCGGATCCACACCACCTACAACCAGATGATCGCGGCGACCGGGCGGCTGTCCTCGACCGACCCGAACTTGCAGAACATCCCGATCCGGACCGAGGAGGGCCGCCGGATCCGGCAGGGGTTCGTGGTCGGCGCAGGCTATGAGTGCCTGCTCACCGCCGACTACAGCCAGATCGAACTGCGGATCATGGCGCACCTGTCCGGCGACGAGGCGCTAGCCGCCGCGTTCGGCTCCGGGCACGACTTCCATGCGGCCACCGCGGCCAGCGTTTTCGGCGTGCCGCCCGAGCAGGTCACGGGCGAGTTGCGCAGCAAGGTCAAGGCGATGAACTACGGCCTCGCCTACGGCCTGTCGGTGTACGGCCTGTCCCAGCAGCTAGCCGTTCCCGCGGCCGAGGCGCGCGGGTACATGGACGAGTACTTCGCGGTCTTCGGCGGCGTGCGGGACTACCTGCGCGAGGTGGTCGGCCAGGCCCGCCAGGACGGGTACACCCAGACGATCCTCGGCCGTCGCCGCTACCTGCCGGACCTGACCTCGGATAACCGGCAGCGCCGGGAGATGGCCGAGCGGATGGCACTGAACGCGCCGATCCAGGGCTCGGCGGCGGACATCATCAAGGTCGCGATGCTGTCGGTGGACCGCGGGATCCGGGATCGCAAGCTGCACTCGCGGATGCTGCTCCAGGTGCACGACGAACTGCTGTTCGAGGTCGCGCCCGGCGAGCTTGACGAGTTGCGGGGCCTGGTCAGGACCACGATGTGCGGCGCGTTCACGCTCACCGTGCCGTTGGAGGTCTCGATGGGGACCGGCCGTAGCTGGGCCGATGCGGCACACTGACGGCGGCCTGGCGGCCTGGCCGGCCAGCCTGGCCAGCCTGGCCAGACGGCGGGTACGTCTCGGCCTGGTTACGATGTGGCCCCGGCTGGCGCTCCGATTGACCAGCCGCCCGGGCTCTCATATGCTGAACGTTGCGTTGTGATCTCTTGCAATCCGCCATGGTCAGGCCGCTCTGCGGGTCTGTTGAACCCGACCGGGATTCCTGACCAGGCAAGTCCAGCCACCATGTCGGATGCGCTGCGCATGGCGCGCCCAAACAAAACCTGTCCGTATCCGGAGCCCATTCACACATGACGACGAGCAGCACCGAGGCCACCTCGACTCCGCAGGTAGCGGTCAACGACATCGGTTCCGAGGAGGCCTTCCTCGCCGCTATCGATGAGACCATCAAGTACTTCAACGACGGCGACATTGTCGACGGGACCGTCGTCAAGGTCGACCGGGACGAGGTCCTGCTCGACATCGGTTACAAAACCGAGGGCGTCATCCCGTCACGCGAGCTGTCCATCAAGCACGATGTCGATCCGAACGAGGTCGTCAAGACCGGTGATCACATCGAGGCCCTTGTCCTGCAGAAGGAGGACAAGGAGGGTCGGCTGATCCTGTCCAAGAAGCGCGCGCAGTACGAGCGCGCCTGGGGCACGATCGAGAAGATCAAGGACGAGGATGGCGTCGTCACCGGCACGGTCATCGAGGTCGTCAAGGGCGGCCTGATCCTGGACATCGGCCTGCGCGGCTTCCTGCCCGCGTCCCTGGTCGAGATGCGCCGGGTTCGCGACTTGCAGCCGTATGTCGGCAAGGAGATCGAAGCCAAGATCATCGAACTGGACAAGAACCGCAACAACGTGGTGCTGTCCCGCCGGGCCTGGCTCGAGCAGACCCAGTCCGAGGTCCGCCAGAACTTCCTGAACACCCTGCAGAAGGGGCAGATCCGCAAGGGCGTCGTGTCCTCGATCGTCAACTTCGGCGCGTTCGTCGACCTTGGCGGGGTGGACGGCCTGGTGCACGTGTCCGAGCTGTCCTGGAAGCACATCGACCACCCGGGTGAGGTGGTCGAGGTCGGCCAGGAGGTCACCGTCGAGGTACTGGACGTGGACATGGACCGCGAGCGGGTCTCGCTGTCGCTGAAGTCCACCCAGGAAGACCCGTGGCAGCAGTTCGCCAGGATGCACCAGATCGGCCAGGTCGTGCCCGGCCGGGTCACCAAGCTGGTGCCGTTCGGCGCGTTCGTCCGGGTCGAGGAGGGCATCGAGGGCCTGGTCCACATCTCCGAGCTTGCCGACCGGCATGTGGAGATCCCGGAGCAGGTCGTTCAGGTGGGCGACGAGATCTTCGTCAAGATCATCGACATCGACCTGGACCGCCGCCGGATCAGCCTGTCGCTGAAGCAGGCGAACGAGGGCGCGATCGGCGACATGAGCGCCGAGGACTTCGACCCGACCCTGTACGGCATGCCGGCCACCTACGACGAGCAGGGCAACTACGTCTACCCCGATGGCTTCGATCCGGAGTCTGGTGAGTGGCTCGAGGGGTACGAGACCCAGCGCGAGGAGTGGGAGCGGCAGTACGCCGAGGCCAGGGCGCGGTTTGAGGCGCACCAGCGGCAGGTCGCCGAGGCCCGCACCCGCTCCGAGGACGAGGACGAGGACATGGGCGGCGCAAGCTCGCACACCTCGGGCGGATCCACCGAGCCAGGTGGCGCGCTCGCCTCGGACGAGGCGCTCGCGGCCCTGCGCGAGAAGCTGTCTGGCGGCCGCAACTAGGTCGCTGGCGTTACAGCCGTCATGAACGTGGCGGGCGGTCCTTACCAGGATCGCCCGCCACTCCGTTATCGGGACTGGACGGACACCGTGCTTATCGGACGGACACCGTGCTTATCGGACGGACACCGTGCTTATCGGATGGACACCGTGCTGAGGGTCGGCCTGACCGGCGGCATCGGCTCGGGCAAGAGCGAGGTGGCCAGCAGGCTGGCCGCTCGTGGCGCGCTGCTGATCGACGCCGACGCGGTGGCCAGACAGGTGGTCGCACCCGGCACGCCCGGCCTGGCCGCGATCGTGGCGGCCTTCGGCGACCAGGTGCTCACCGACGGCGCGCTTGACCGGCAGCGACTCGCCGAGATCGTGTTCGCCGACGCTGGCCAGCGGGAGCGGCTGAACGCGATCGTGCATCCGCTGGTGCGCGACCGGATGGCCGAACTTGACCGGCAGGCCGGGCCGGACGCGATCGTCGTGCACGATGTTCCGCTGCTCGCGGAGAACGGGCTGGCGTCTGGGTATGACCTGGTTCTGGTGGTCGACGCGCCGGATGAGGTCAGGATCGACCGGCTGGTCCGCCGTCGCGGCATGCCCGAGCAGCAGGCGCGGGCCCGGATGGCCGCCCAGGCGAGCCGGCCGCAACGGATCGCGATCGCCGATCTGGTGATCGACAATTCCGGGCCGATCGCCGCGCTGGACGGCGAGGTGGACCGGGTATGGGCCGAACTGGACCGGCGGCGACGCGCCAGCTGACCCCATTGCACCCAGCGCGGCTGCTCGCTCGCTTAGGGTTGGTGACGCGGGCGGGAGGTGGTCGCTTGATCGAGGTACGCGGCCTGACCAAGCGGTTCGGCCAGAAGACTGCGGTGGACGATCTGAGCTTCACCGTCGAACCCGGTCGGGTGACCGGATTCCTCGGTCCGAACGGCGCGGGGAAGTCCACCACCATGCGGCTGATTCTCGGGCTCGACTACCCGCAGCGCGGTACCGCGACCATCGATGGCCGCAGGTACCGCGACCTGCCCGACCCGTTGCGCACCGTGGGCGCGCTGCTGGAGGCCAGGTCCATCCACAGCGGCCGAACCGCGCGCAACCACCTGCTGTTCCTCGCGCAATCGCAGGGACTGCCGGCCCGGCGGGCGGATCAGATGCTCGAGCTTGTCGGTCTCACCAGCGTCGCCGGCAAGCGGGCCGGGGGCTACTCACTCGGCATGAGCCAGCGGCTCGGCATCGCCGCGGCGATGCTCGGCGACCCGAGGGTGCTGCTGCTCGACGAGCCGGTGAACGGCCTCGACCCAGAGGGCGTGTTGTGGATCAGGACGCTGATGAAGCGGCTGGCGGCCGAGGGCCGCACGATCTTCGTCTCCAGTCACCTGATGAACGAGATGGCCGTTACCGCCGATCACCTGATCGTGATCGGCCGGGGGCGGCTGATCGCGGACGCCAGCACCGCCGACGTGATCGAGCGGAGCACCGAGAAGTCGGTGCTGGTCCGGTCGCCGCAGGCGGACCAGCTGGCCGGGCTGATCGTCGCGGCCGGCGGCCAGGTCAGCCGTGGCGGCGGTGCCGGAAGTGCCGGGCTGGGCGCAGGTCCTGCGAGCCCGGTCACGGATCGCGCTGGGTCGGCCACCGGTCCCGCCGGCCCGGCCGCCGGCGCCGATGTGCTGACCGTGCGGGAGGTGCCCGCGGCAAGGATCGGTGAGATCGCCGCCGCGGCGCGGATCGTGCTGCACGAACTGACGCCGCAGCTTGCCTCGCTGGAGGCGGCATTCCTCGAGTTGACCTCGGGCAGCCTGGAGTACGGCGGCGGCGAATCTGACGCCGGGCCGACGGCCCCGGCGACCGGGCCCGAGGAGCAGCGATGACCGCTCGCGCGTCAGGAGCGCACGCCGCCAGAAACTCAGATCGGCTACCGCACGGTGGCTTCGGCGGGCTGCTGCTCGCGGAGTGGACCAAGATCCGATCGGTGCGCTCGACCCTGTGGACGCTGATCCTGTTCGTGGTGCTGACCGTAGGCCTGACCGCGGGCCTCACCGCGCTGATCGCCGCGAACTGGAACGCGCCGCATTCGGCGGCCAGGAACGCGACGATCGCGGCCGATCCGGCCGGATTCATCTTCGGGGCCGGGATCGGCCTCGGCCAGCTCACCATTTGCGTGCTCGGCGTGCTGGTGATCACGACCGAGTACTCGACCGGGGTGATCCGGGCGTCCCTGCTGGCCGTGCCGCGCCGGATCCCGATGCTGGTCGCGAAGTCCGCGGTGTTCGCCGCGCTGCTGATCGTGGTGGCCGAGATCGTCGCCTTCGGCTCGTTCTTCGCCGGGTCGGCCCTGCTGCACAGCAGGGTGCCGGTGGCACTCGGCGATCCCGGCGTTACCCGCGCGACCGTCGGCGTCGGCCTGTACCTGACCGTGCTCGGCCTGTTCGCGCTGGCGATCGGGGCGCTGATCAGGCACACCGCGGGTGCGATCGCGGCCGTGATCGGAGTGGTGCTGGTCGTGCCGATCCTGACCGGGCTGCTGCCGGGTAGCTGGGGCGCCCACCTTAACGCCTACCTGCCCGAGCAGGCCGGCGCGCTGATCTATCAGGCCAGGCCGGCGGCTAGCGCGTTGCTGAGTCCGTGGCAAGGATTCGGGGTGTTCTGCGCCTGGACGCTGGTTCTGCTGGTCGCGGCGGGTCTGCTGCTCAGCCGCCGCGACGCCTGACGGATCCCGGCCGCTAGCGCAGTCAGTGGCATCAGCGCCGCCAGTGGCGTCAGCTAGTGGCGCGGAAGTAGGCCGACGAATCGCCCTGCCACAGGAACACGATCGCGCCGAGACCGGCCAGCCAGACCAGGATAAACAGCACCAGGCTGAGCAGCGCGTGCGGGCGGGCGACCTGGGCGATCAGGTCGAGCGTGTTGAGGGCGAAGAGCACCGTGGCGACGATCCTGGCCCACCGCCTGCCGCCCTTGTTGGCCCAGGCCATCCAGAGCCACAGGCCGACGCCGATCAGCCCTGAGACGACCGCGAGCGCCACGCCGGCCACCTCGGCGGTGTGTACCTGGGACGGGGTC
Source organism: Actinomycetes bacterium (assembly GCA_021792855.1). Taxonomy (GTDB): domain Bacteria; phylum Actinomycetota; class Actinomycetes; order Streptosporangiales; family Streptosporangiaceae; genus Chersky-822. Next base: position 29,489 of record JAJYTW010000010.1, on the reverse strand, counting down.
AGGCTCGGGCTCGCGTTGTGAATGGCGGTGCGCAGGCTGCCGATTGTCACCAGGCCGATGATCAGCTCGATCAGACTCAGGGCCGCCCCGCCGTACATGAAGTTCACGGCCATCTGCACCGATCGCGGCATCGGCGGGCGCTGCGGCATCTGGTTCCCGTCGCCGCTCGGATAGGGCTGGTACATGGCTTCCCCTGTCGCAGTCGAGTGTCTGAGACCGTACTACTAGCCGGGCCGGCGGGTTCGCGATTAGCGTGCAAATTCATTCGTCAGCCATCGCTCCGAGACCAAGTGTCGGAACCCCGGCCTAGAGTGAGATGGTGATGAGGAGAGCTAATGCGTCCGGTTACTGACCTCAAGCGTCGCGTCGCGCCGTTCCGGGTGGTGACCGAGATGGTCCCGGCCGGGGACCAGCCTGGCGCGATCGCGGCGATCGAGAAGCGGATCGCCAGCGGTGAGCGCGATACCGTCCTGCTCGGCGCGACCGGCACGGGCAAGACGGCCACCGTCGCCTGGCTGGCCGAGCGGGTGCAGCGGCCGATGCTGGTCATGCTCCCCAACAAGACGCTAGCCGCCCAGTTCGCCAACGAACTGCGGGAGATGCTTCCGCACAACGCGGTGGAGTACTTCGTCTCCTACTACGACTACTACCAGCCCGAGGCCTACGTGCCGCAGACCGACACCTACATCGAGAAGGACTCCTCGATCAACGACGAGGTCGAGCGGCTGCGTCACTCGGCCACGAACTCCCTGCTCACGCGGCGGGACACGATCGTGGTCGCGTCGGTCTCCTGCATCTACGGCCTGGGCACGCCGCAGGAGTACGTCGACCGCATGGTCAAGCTGAAGGTCGGCGATACGGTCGAGCGGGACGCGCTGCTCCGCAAGCTGGTCGCGATGCAGTACCTGCGCAACGACGTCGCGTTCACCAGGGGTACCTTCCGGGTGCGTGGTGACACGGTCGAGGTCATCCCGGTCTATGAGGAGCTCGCGGTCCGGATCGAGATGTTCGGCGACGAGATCGAGCGGCTGATGACGCTGCACCCGCTGACCGGCGAGGTGATGACGACCGACGACGAGCTCTACATCTTCCCGGCTACCCACTACGTGGCCGGGCCAGAGCGGATGGAACGCGCGATCGCCGGGATCGAGGCCGAGCTTGCCGACCGGCTGGCCGAGCTTGAGCAGGCAGGCAAGCTACTTGAGGCCCAGCGGCTGCGGATGCGAACGAGCTACGACATCGAGATGATGCGCCAGGTCGGGAGCTGCTCGGGGATCGAGAACTACTCCAGGCACATCGACGGGCGGGAGGCCGGCAGCCCGCCGAACACCCTGCTGGACTACTTTCCCGAGGACTTCCTGCTGGTCATCGACGAATCGCACGTCACGGTGCCGCAGATCGGCGCGATGTACGAGGGCGACGTGTCCCGCAAGCGGGTCCTGGTCGAGCACGGCTTCCGGCTGCCGAGCGCGATCGACAACCGGCCGCTGACCTGGGAGGAGTTCTGCGACCGGATCGGCCAGACGCTGTACCTTTCGGCCACGCCTGGCCCGTACGAGCTGCAGCGGGTCGGCGGCGACGTGGTCGAGCAGGTGATCCGACCGACCGGCCTGGTCGACCCCGAGGTGATCGTGAAGCCGACCAAGGGGCAGATCGACGACCTCGTGCACGAGATCAGGCTGCGGACCGAGCGGTCCGAGCGGGTGCTGGTGACGACGCTGACCAAGAAGATGTCCGAGGATCTCACCGACTATCTGCTCGAACTCGGCATCCGGACCAGATACCTGCACAGCGAGGTGGACACCCTGCGCCGGGTCGAGTTGCTCCGCGAACTGCGCCTCGGCGAGTACGACGTGCTGGTCGGCATCAACCTGCTGCGCGAGGGTCTGGACCTGCCGGAGGTATCCCTGGTCGCGATCCTGGACGCGGACAAGGAGGGCTTCCTGCGCTCAGGCACCTCGCTTATCCAGACCATCGGCCGGGCCGCCAGGAATGTCTCCGGCCAGGTGCACATGTACGCCGACCAGGTGACGCCCTCGATGAGCCGGGCGATCGAGGAGACCAACCGGCGGCGGGCCAAGCAGATGGCCTACAACGCCGAGCACGGCGTGGATCCGCAGCCGCTACGCAAGCGGATCGCCGACATCACCGACCAGCTTGCCCGCGAGGACGCCGACACCCAGAACCTGATCGGTGGCTCGGGGCGGCGGCAGAGCCGGGGCAAGGCCCCGGTCCCGGGCCAGTCCGCGCGTGCGAGGGCGGCGGCCGCCGTGGCGGGCGTGCCGCAGGCCGAGGGCGAGTCGGGGACCGGCGCGGCCCGGGACGACCTGATCGCTCTGATCACCTCGCTGACCGACCAGATGCACGCGGCGGCCGCGGAGCTTCAGTTCGAGCTCGCGGCCAGGTTCCGGGACGAGATCAGGGAACTGAAGCAGGAACTTCGGGGCATGCAGGCCGCGGGCGTGTGATACCGCCCCGGCCGACTTGCCATACTGACCGGTCGTGACGATCGGTGCCGGCGTAAGGTCGACTGTGTGCTCGTGAGCCTTCTGGCGGCCCTGCTAGCGGCCTTCTGTTACGGCCTCGGGGCGGTTATGCAGGCGATCGCCGTCCGGGCGTCGTCGCGACGTCCGATGCTTGCCGCGGCGGGCGGATCGGGCGGTCGGGTCGACCCGGGCATGTTCATCCGGCTGCTCAGGCAGTGGCCCTTCCTCGCCAGCCTGGTCATCGACCTAATCGGGTTCATCGGCCAGTTGGTCGCGCTGCGGCGACTGCCGCTGTTCGAGGTTCAGGTGATCATCGCTGCCAACCTGGCAGTCACGGCTGTGTTCGCGTCCTGGCTGATGCACACGGTGCTGCGCTGGCGGGAGTGGGCGGCGGTGATCGCCGTGGTGATCGGCGTCGGCCTGCTTGGCTCGTCGGCCGGCGCCGAGGGGGCGGCCAAGGTCGGGGTCGACTTCCACCTGGCCCTGCTCGCCGCGCTAGCCGCGATCGCAGTGGCTGGGGTGGCCGCCGCGCGGCTGCCCAATCCGATCCGGACGCCGGTGCTCGGCGCGTTCGCCGGCCTCGGCTACGGAGTGCTCGCGGTCTGCGCGCGGATCCTGCCGGGCTTCAGCGTGCACTTGCTGATCCGGTCGCCGTCGGCGTACACCCTGATCGCGGCCGCCATCGTGTCGTTCATGCTGTATGCCTCGGCACTGGAGGGCGGCAGCGTGACGACGGCCACCGCGGCGGTGATCCTGCTGGAAACCATCCCGCCCGCTCTGGTCGGGGTGATGCTGCTCGGTGACAGCACCCGGCCCGGGATGACTCCGGTGGCGGTCGCGGGCTTCATCATCGCACTGGTCAGCGCCATCGCCCTGGCCAGGTTCGGCGAGGGCGCGAGCGAGGAGGCGGCCGGGTCAGTCGGCCCGGCCAGGACGCGTGCCGCAGGTGCCGGTGCGGCCGGCGATCGCTCGGCGGCCAGCCATGTTGCCAATAATGACCCGGCCGCCGACGATGGCCCGGACGATGCCCCGACCGCGCCGCAGTCCGCGGTGCCCGGCGGTCACTGGGCCGCCGAAATTTCCGGCCAGGAAGACGCTGGCCCCGGGCAGGTACTGACCTCCGGCCAGCGCAGGCAACTGCCGCGGTAGCCAGGCTCAGCTGTCCCATTCGCCAGCCGACTTGGCGTCGGTCCAGCTAGCCGGGGTCGGTTCCTGATAATCTGATACCCCGTGGACCGGCGGGCAGCACCGTCGGCACGAACCACGGGAGCCGACTTGGTGACGTCAGCCCATGCCGCACGACCAGTCCTGACTAGCCACGTCTTCGTCACCGGAGGCGTCGCGTCCAGCCTGGGCAAGGGGCTGACCGCCTCGAGCCTTGGCCGCCTGTTCAAGATGCGCGGGCTACGGGTCAGCATGCAGAAACTCGATCCGTACCTGAACGTCGATCCGGGCACCATGAACCCGTTCCAGCACGGTGAGGTGTTCGTCACCGACGACGGCACCGAGACCGACTTGGACGTGGGGCACTACGAGCGGTTCCTGGACACCCGGCTGCCCGGGTCGGCGAACGTGACGACCGGTCAGATCTACTCCAGCGTGATCGCCAAGGAGCGTCGCGGCGACTATCTGGGCGACACCGTCCAGGTCATCCCGCACATCACCAACGAGATCAAGAGCCGCATCATGGACATGGGCGGCCCGGAGATCGATGTGGTCATCACCGAGGTAGGCGGCACTGTCGGCGACATCGAGTCGCTGCCATTCCTGGAGGCCATCCGCCAGATCAGGCACGAGATCGGCCGGGACCGATGCTTCTTCCTGCACGTGTCGCTGCTGCCGTACATCGGCCCGGCCGGGGAACTCAAGACCAAGCCGACCCAGCACTCGGTGGCGGCCCTGCGGAGCATCGGCATCCAGCCTGACGCGATCGTCTGCCGGTCGGACCGGCCGATCAGCGGGGGACTGAAGCGCAAGATCAGCATGATGTGCGACGTCGACGAGGAGGCGGTGGTCTCGGCGCCGGACGCGCCGTCGATCTACGACATTCCCAAGGTGCTGCACGCCGAGGGACTGGACGTGTACGCCGTCCGCCGCCTCGGGTTGCCGTTCCGTGACGTCGACTGGAGCGACTGGGACGGCCTGCTCGCCCGGGTGCACCGCCCGGCCAGGAGCGTGACGATCGCCCTGGTCGGCAAGTACGTGGACCTTCCGGACGCCTATCTATCCCCGGCGGAGGCGCTGCGGGCAGGCGGGTTCGGCAACGACGCCAGGGTCAACATCCGCTGGGTTCCGAGCGATGACTGCCAGACCCCGGAGGGCGCGGCCAGGCACCTGGACGGGGTGGACGGCGTGCTGGTTCCCGGCGGCTTCGGGGTGCGCGGGATCGAGGGCAAGATCGGCGCGGTGCGCCATGCCAGGGAGCACAACATCCCGATCCTCGGGCTCTGCCTGGGCCTGCAGTGCATGGCGATCGAGGTGGCCAGGAACCTGGCCGACCTGGCGGACGCCAATAGCCAGGAGTTCGATGCCGACACCCCGCATCCGGTGGTTGCCACGATGGCGGACCAGGCGGACGTGCTCGCCGGGGAACGAGACATGGGCGGCACCATGCGACTCGGCCTGTACCCGGCGGCGCTGGCCGAGGGCAGCACCGTCCGCGGACTGTACGGCGCAGATGTGGTGAAGGAACGCCACCGGCACCGCTTTGAGGTCAATAACGCATACCGGCCGGCCCTGGAGGCAGCGGGCCTGGCCTGCTCCGGGGTGTCCCCGGACGGTCGCCTGGTGGAGTTCATCGAGCTATCCAGGGACGTGCACCCGTTCTTCGTCGCCACTCAGGCGCACCCGGAGTTCCTGTCCCGGCCGACCCGGCCGCATCCGCTGTTCAGCGGGCTGATCGCGGCGGCGCTTGAGCGCGCCAGGGCCGGCCAGCAGTCGGCCGAGAGCCGTTCGGTCGCGACCGCATGACCGTCCAGGCGCACCTGCGCGATGAACCCGACGCATGGCCGGTGACGCGATCGGAAGTGCTCGCTACCAGTAGTGTTGTCCTGATTAGGCGTGATACAGTCCGCATGCCCGATGGTGCGGCCGTGGATAGGGACGTCGTCGAGCATCCTGGTGCGGTTGCCGTCGTCGGAATCGACAACGACGGCCGGGTGCTGCTGATCCGGCAGTACCGGCATCCGGTCCGCAGGCAGTTGTGGGAGATACCGGCCGGCCTGCGGGATGTCCCCGGGGAGCCGTTGCTGGCAACGGCGCAGCGCGAACTTCTGGAGGAGGCAGGATACCGCGCGGGCACCTGGCACGTGCTCGCTGACTATTTCTCCTCGCCCGGATTCAGTACCGAGCGGCTGCGAATATTCCTGGCCAGGGACCTGACGCTGGTCCCCGAATCCGAGCGCGAGTACGTTCCTGATCATGAAGAGGCCCATCTGCTGGTCGAATGGGTCCCGCTGGAGGCGGTGGTCTCGGGCGTGCTGGCTGGTGACCTGCACAACGGCGTCCTGGCCGTCGGGGCACTAGCCGCGCACACCGCGCGGCAGCGCGATTTCGCCGGGCTGCGCGCGGCGGACGTATCCGAGCGCTGATCGCCGGCCTCCCGGCGCCAAGACGTGCGGCCTGGCATCGGTGCCAGGTTGTCGTGAACAGAAGGAAGGGCTGGAACTGCCATGAAGGTTGGCATTCCTAAGGAAGTCAAGAACCACGAGTACCGGGTTGCCATCACCCCGGCTGGCGTGCACGAGCTGGTCCGGTCCGGTCACGAGGTCTTCGTGCAGCAGGACGCCGGTACCGGCTCGTCGATCCCGGACGCAGACTTCGTCGGCGCGGGCGCCACGATCCTGCCGACCGCGGACGACGTGTGGCAGGCCGGCGACCTGATCCTGAAGGTCAAGGAGCCGGTCGCCGAGGAGTACCACCGGATGCGCAAGGACCAGGTGCTGTTCACCTACCTGCACCTGGCGGCCTCCAAGGCGTGCACCGATGCGCTGCTGACCTCGGGGATCACCGCCATCGCGTACGAGACCGTGCAGCTTCCCGACGGCTCGCTGCCGCTGCTCGCTCCGATGTCGGAGGTCGCGGGGCGGATGGCGCCGCAGGTCGGCGCGCATCACCTGCAGCGTGACGGCGGCGGCCGCGGTGTCCTGATGGGCGGCGTTTCCGGCGTCTACGCGGCCAAGGTGGTGGTTCTCGGCGCGGGTGTGTCCGGCATGAACGCCGCGGCGATCGCGCTCGGCATGCAGGCCGAGGTGCTGCTGATCGACAAGAATGTCGCCAGGCTTCGTGCGGCCGACGCCATCTACCAGGGGCACTGCCAGACGGTCGCCTCCAACGCCTACGAGATCGAGCGGGCCGTGATCGACGCAGACCTGGTCATCGGCGCGGTGCTGGTGCCCGGTGCCAAGGCGCCGACGCTGATCTCCAACGAGCTGGTGTCCCGGATGAAGCCGGGCTCGGTGCTCGTGGACATCTCGATCGACCAGGGCGGCTGCTTCGAGGACTCCCGGCCGACCACCCACGCGGACCCGACCTACCTGGTGCACAACTCGGTGTTCTATTGCGTCGCGAACATGCCGGGCGCGGTGCCGCACACCTCCACCTACGCGCTGACCAACGTGACGCTGCCATATGTGATGGAGATCGCGAACCGCGGCTGGCGGGAGGCGCTGCGCGCGGACGCGTCGTTCGCGCCCGGGCTGAACACCCACGCAGGCGCCGTGACCTGCGAGCCGGTCGCGCAGGCGCATGGCCTGGAGTACACCACGGTCGCCGCCGTGCTGGCCTAACGGTCGTCATCCGAATCCGGGTGCCGAGCTGACGGAGGTACCGAGCTGACCGAGGTCACCGCGGCGGTCCGCCGTTATCTCGACCACCTCACCGTCGAGCGCGGCCTGGCCGCCCACACGATCGAGGCATACCGGCGCGATCTGAACCGGTATGCCGCGACGCTGGCGGCCCGCGGGACCACCGAGATCGGCGCGGTGACGACCGTCGACGTGGCCGAGTACCTGGCCGGGCTGCGGGAGGGGGATGCCGACCATCCCCCTCTCGCGGCCAGTTCGGCCGGCCGGGCGGTGGTCGCGGTCCGCGGCTTGCACGCGTTCGCCGCGGCCGAGCAGATGGCGCCGGGTGACCCGGCGCGCGCCGTCCGGCCGCCGACCCCGCCCCGGCGGCTGCCGAAGGCGATTCCGGTGTCCGATGTGGCCAGGCTGCTCCAGGTGCCCGGCGACGCTCCGGCCCAGCGCCGGGACCGCGCGCTGCTCGAGGTGCTCTATGGCACGGGCGCCCGGATTTCCGAGGCGGTCGGCCTGGACCTGGACGATCTCGAGCTGACCGGGGCGGATCGCGAGGTAGCGACCGTGCGACTGGCCGGCAAGGGCGGCAAGGAGCGGATCGTCCCGATCGGCAGCTATGCGCTGCGGGCCCTGGAGGCCTATCTGGTGCAGGCCCGGCCGGTGCTCGCCGGGCACGCGCGGTCCGGCCAGCCGAGCCCAGCGGTGTTCCTCAACGCCCGTGGCGGCAGGCTGACCAGGCAGGGTGCCTGGGGCGCGCTCCGCACCGCGGCCGTCAGGGCCGGGCTGCCCGACGTCTCGCCGCACATGCTGCGGCACTCCTTCGCCACTCACCTGCTGGACGGCGGCGCCGACGTCCGGGTCGTCCAGGAACTGCTCGGTCACGCGTCGGTGGCCACTACGCAGGTCTACACGCAGGTGACCGTTGACCGGCTGCGGGAGGTCTACGCGGCGGCGCACCCGCGAGCGCTCGGCTGAGCGAGGCAACCGAAGTTGCGACAGGCCGCACCATACCGGGACAGATCAACCTGCGTCTTCTGCCGTACCCGGTGAGTCGGCTTGCCGGCCCCACACCCAGCATCTAAAGTCGCAGAACGCAGCAGTCCGCAGTGTGCGAGTCTGCCGGGGAGGTGCAGCCGCCGTGTCAGTATCCGGACTCTCCGAGGCGTCTGCCGGTACGATCGGCCCGACCGGCCGCCCGCTGCCGGTGTTTCCGATGCCCGAGCCGCTGCTAAGACATGGGCCGGCCCGCGTGGTTGCGGTCTGCAACCAGAAGGGCGGGGTCGGCAAGACCACGACCACTATCAGCCTGGGTGCCGCGCTGGCCGAGCTTGGCCGCCGGGTGCTGCTGGTCGATTTCGATCCGCAGGGCGCGCTCTCGGTCGGCCTGGGGTTCCAGCCGCATGAGCTTGACGCGACGGTTTACAACGTGCTGATGGAAGCCGGGGTCACCGCCAGGGACGTGGTGTTCCCGACCAAGGTCGAGAACATGGACCTGCTGCCGAGCAACATCGACCTGTCCGGTGCCGAGGTGCAGCTTGTGCACGAGGTCGGCAGGGAGTTCGTGCTCGGCCGGGTCCTGGCGCCGCTGATCCCCGAGTACGACGTGATCATGATCGACTGTCAGCCGTCCCTCGGACTGCTCACGGTCAACGCGCTGGCCTGCGCGGACGGCGTACTCGTGCCGCTGGAGTGCGAGTACTTCGCGATGCGGGGCGTCGCCCTGCTGATGGAGACGATCGATAAGGTTTCCACCAGGCTCAGCCCGAAGCTGGCCATGGACGGACTGCTGGCGACCATGTACGACTCGCGTACGCTGCACACCCGCGAGGTGCTCGCCGGTGTCGTGGCCGGCTTCGGCGACAAGGTCTTTCACACCGTCATCAACCGGACGGTGCGGTTCCCCGACGCGTCGGTGGCCGGCGAGCCCATCACGATGTTCGATCCGTCGTCGGCCGGAGCGGCCTCGTACCGTGAGCTCGCCAGGGAGGTGCTTGACCGGTGGCGCAGGGCCGAGCTCGCGGACCCGGTCAGCGCCGGGTAAAGGTCCCAGGCATAGCCGAACTGCTGCGCCCGCCGGCCGAGGTTCCGGCCGAGACGGGCCAGCGGTCGGCCAGCGGCCGGGAAGGCCATTCCCATAAGATCACGGTGTATCTATCCGATACTGAGTTCCTGGATCTGGAGCGGGCCAAGCTGACGTTGCGCGGGCACGGCATCGCCGTCGATCGCGGTCGGCTGGTGCGGGAGGCCCTCGCCGTGCTGCTCGCCGATCTCGATGCCGAAGGGGAAGCGAGTCTGATGGTTCGGCGGCTGCGCGAGGGACATTGACGGCCGTGACCGCCGATGAGCCGGGCGAGGCAGCGCCGGCTCCCGCCGCCGGCGGGTTCGAGGTCCATCTGGACGTCTTCGAGGGCCCGTTCGACCTGCTGCTCGCGCTGATCGGCAAGCACAAGCTCGACATCACCCAGGTCGCGCTGTCCGCCGTGACCGATGAGTTCATCGCTTACATCGGGGCCCTGGCCGATAGCTGGGACCTGGACCAGGCGAGCTATTTCCTGGTGGTCGCGGCGACCCTGCTCGACCTCAAGGCGGCCCGGCTGCTGCCGGCCGGGGAGGTGGAGGACGAGGAGGACCTGGCCATCCTGGAGGCCAGGGACCTGCTGTTCGCCCGGCTGCTGCAGTACCGCGCCTACAAGGAGGTGGCCGCGGTCCTGGCCGGGCAGATGGCGGCTCAGGGCCGCCGGTTCCCCCGCCGGGTGCCGATGGAGCCGCGGTTCGCCGCGCTGCTGCCCGAGGTGCTGCTCGGGCTTGGCCCGGAGCAGTTCGCGCGGATCGCGGCCGCCGCGCTCACGCCGAGGAAGCCGCCCGAGGTGCCGACCGCGCACCTGCACATGCCGAGGACCACGGTGCGCGAGCAGGCCACCCGACTGGCCGCGCTGCTTGCGGCCGCGGGCCGGGCCTCGTTCCGCGAGCTATCGGCGGACTGCGAGGATACCTACGAGGTGGTAGCCAGGTTCCTGGCCGTGCTCGAGCTGTACCGGGACAAGCGGGTCGCCTTCGAGCAGGAAACGCCGCTTGGCGAGCTGTACCTGAGCTGGATCCCCGACGCCGAGAACGGCGCCGGGACGGAGGACGACGGCGGGCAGATATGAATGACGCGACGCGGCACGACCCCGGCGAGCGGCCGGACCTGCTGCCGAGCCTGGAGGCCATCTTGCTGGTCGCCGACGAACCGGTGCCCGACGTGGTGCTGGCTCAGGTGCTCGAGCTGCCCACCGGGGTGGTCGGGACCGCGCTGGAGCGGCTCGCGGAGCAATACACCGAGCAGGGCCGGGGATTCGACCTGCGGCAGGTGGCCGGGGGCTGGCGGTACTACACCCGGACGGAGCACGCGCCGGTGGTGGAGAAGTTCGTCCGGGACGGCCAGGAGGTGCGGCTGACCCAGGCCGCGCTGGAGACGCTAGCCGTGGTCGCGTACCGGCAGCCGGTCAGCCGGGCCCAGGTGTCGGCGGTGCGCGGCGTGAACTGCGATGGCGTGATGCGGACCCTGACGCTGCGCGGGCTGATCGAGGAATCCGGGGCGGACGGCGAGACCGGGGCGGCGCTGTTCCGCACAACCGGGTATTTTCTCGAACGGCTCGGCCTGGCCGGCCTGGACCAGTTGCCGGACCTGGCGCCGTTCCTGCCCGAGCACATCGACGATGAACAGGACACCGAGCATGGCCACGCGGAAACCTGACCGGCCAGGGCGCGACTCCCAGCCGGGCCGGTCCCAGCGCCGGGCTGGCGGTCGGCCGGCGTCGAACCGGCCGGCACCGGCCCGACCAGCACCGCCCCGGCCAGCACCGGCCCGGGCCGACTCGTGGGACGACGACGAGGACTGGGGGATCGAGCCGGGCGAGCGGGATTCGCTGACCGACGTCCCTGGCGGTGTCCGGTTGCAGAAGGTGCTTGCCGCGGCCGGGATCGGCAGCCGCAGGCACTGCGAGGAGCTGATCGGGGCCGGCCGGGTCGAGGTGGACGGCGAGACGGTGCGCCGATTTGGCGCCCGGGTCGATCCGGCGCGGCAGGTCATCAGGGTGGACGGCAAGCGCATCCCGGCCAGCGGGGACCTGGTGTACCTGGCGCTGAACAAGCCAGTCGGCGTGATCAGCGCGATGTCGGACGATCGTGGCCGCCGGACCATCGCCGACCTGCTGCCCGACCCCACCCAGCGGTTGTTCCACGTGGGCAGGCTGGACTACGAGACCGAGGGCCTCATCCTGCTCACCAACGACGGCGAGCTTGCCCACCGGCTGGCGCACCCGCGGTACGGGGTGCTCAAGACCTATCTGGCCGAGGTCACCGGCCCGGTCCCGAAGGACCTGGGCCGCAAGCTGACCACCGGCGTGCAGCTTGACGACGGGGTCGTGGTCGCGGACCGGTTCAAGGTGGTCGACCGGGCAGGCCCTCGGGTGCTCGTCGAGGTCACCGTGCACGAGGGCCGCAAGCACGTCGTCCGGCGGATGTTCGCCGAACTCGGGCATCCGGTCAGCCGCCTGGTTCGCACGCAGGTGGGGCCGGTTAGTCTCGGTTCGCTGCGCCCAGCGGCGACGAGGCGGCTGACCGCGGCGGAGGTGGGCAACCTCTACGCCGCGGTCGGCATGTGACCGGGCTGATCCCGGGGGAGAACCGGGCTGGTCCCGGGGGAGAGGAGCAGTGGTGGCGGTCAGAGCCATCAGGGGAGCGGTTCAGGTCGCTGCCAACGAGCCGGCGTCGATTCTTGAGGGAACGTCGGAGCTGGTGACCGAGGTGCTGGCGAGGAACGAGATCAGCACCGAATCGGTTATCAGCGTGCTGTTCTCGGCCACGCCGGACCTGACGGCGGAATTTCCCGCGCTCGCGGCCCGGGCGCTGGGCTTCGCGGACGTGCCGCTGCTGTGCTGCACCGAGATCGCGGTGCCGAAGGCGATGCCGCGAGTAGTTCGGCTGATGATGCACGTCGAGGTCGACCGGCCGCGGTCCGAGATCCGGCACGTCTACCTGCGCGGGGCGGCCGCGCTGCGGCTGGACATCGCCCAGTGAGCGAGCGGTCGATCCGGTGCTGAGCGCTCCGCGACCCGGCAGCGTGGTGGTGATCGGGACCGGTCTGATCGGGACCTCGATCGCGCTGGCGCTGCGCAAGCACGAGGTCGAGGTCTGGCTGAGCGACCGCGATCCGGCAGCCGCGGCGATGGCGGCCGAGCTTGGCGCCGGCCGGCTGCTGACCTTGGGCGCGCTGGCCGGCCAGCCGGCCGATATCGCGGTGCTTGCCGTGCCGCCGGGCGCGGTCGCCGGCGCCCTGGCCGAGGCCCAGCGGTCCGGCTTGGCCAGGTGCTACACCGACGCCGCGAGCGTGAAGCAACTGCCACTGGAGCAGGCCAGGCAGGCCGGCTGCGACCTGGCCAGCTTCGTCCCGAGTCATCCGATGTCCGGCCGGGAGCGGTCCGGTCCGTCGGCGGCTCAGGCCGATCTGTTCGCCGGCCGGGCCTGGGTCATCTGCCCGGCGCCGGAGACCGCACCGGAATGCGTCGATGCCGTGACCGGTCTCGCGCTGGCATGCGACGCCCAGCCGGTCACCATGCCTGCCCAGGAGCATGACCAGGTGGTCGCCCTGATCTCGCACGCGCCGCACCTGGTGGCCGCGGCGATGGCCGCCCAGTGCGGCCTGGCGCCCGCCGCAGCGCTCGCCCTGGCCGGCCCGGGGCTGCGGGACGTTACCAGGATCGCGGCCGGCGATCCCGATCTGTGGGCCGAGATCCTGACCGCCAACGCATCGGCGGTGAGCCAGGTGCTGGTGGCCGTCGCCGACCGACTGGCCACGGCCGCCGGCGACCTGGCCGCCGTGGCCGCCGGCGAGCAGGACGCCGCTAAGGGCCTGGCGGCCGTGCTGACGGCCGGGCAGGCGGGCGCCGAGGCAATCCCGGGCAAGCGGGGCGGCCCCGCCCCGCATTACGCCGTGGTGCAGGTCGTGATCGGGGACCGGCCCGGCGAGCTGGCCGGAATCTTCGCCGCCGCTGGGGCCGCCGGAATCAACGTGGAAGACATCAGGATCGAGCACACGCCCGGCCTGGAGGTCGGTATCGCCGAGCTGTCCGTGCGGCCCGAGCGGGCCAGGGAGCTGTCGGCCGCGCTGTCGGCGGCTGGCTGGCCGGTAGCATCGCCTTCGTGACACATTCGGCCGCGGAACTGCGGCGTTCAGATTCCGGCACCGGGCCCCGGCTGGTCGTCGCGGTCGATGGCCCGTCGGGCTCGGGCAAGTCCAGCGCGGCCCGGGGCGTGGCGACCGCGCTAGGCCTGCGCTACCTGGACACCGGGGCGACGTACCGGGCGCTGACCTGGTGGCTGCTCGAGCACGAGGTCGATGTCTCCGATCCGGCCGCGGTGGCCGGGCAGGCCCAGTTGCGCGCGGTGGAGATCGGCACCGATCCCGGCGAACAGTGGGTCCGCATAGACGGCATCGACGTGACGGTCGAGATCCGGAACCGCCGGGTGTCGAACGTGGTCAGCCTGGTCGCGTCGGTGCCCGAGGTACGCAGGCAGCTGATCGCGCTGCAGCGGGAGATTATCGCCGCCGCGGTCGAGTCGGGCGGCGGGATCGTCGCTGAGGGCAGGGACATCGGCACCGTCGTAGCGCCGGATGCCGACGTGAAGATTTTCCTGACCGCGAGTGAGCAGGTCAGGGCCGAGCGCCGGGCCGCCGAACTGGCCGCACGGCAGGCGGACGGCCAGGTCGACCTGGCCGCCGACGAGGCGCCGTCCGCGGCGGTGACCAGGCTGGAGCAGAACCGGCGGGATCGCCGGGACGCCGCCCAGACCCAGCTGGCGGCGGATGCCGTCGAGATTGACGCGACCAACCTCGGGCTGGACGAGGTCATCGCGCGGATCACCGCCCTGGCGGCGGCCAAACTGGCGGAGGCGTGATGACCGAACCCGAAGCCGCACCGGTCGTGCTCGCGGTGGTGGGGCGCCCGAACGTCGGCAAGTCGACATTGGTGAATCGCATCCTCGGCAGCAGACAGGCGGTCGTCGAGGACGTGCCCGGCGTGACCAGGGACCGGGTCACCTACGACGCCTCCTGGCGGGGCAGGGCGTTCACGATCGTCGACACCGGCGGCTGGGAGCCGGCCGTGGAGGGCTCGGCGGATCTTGCCGCCAAGGTCGCCGCCCAGGCCCGGGTCGCGGTGGACGCGGCGGATGCGGTGCTGTTCGTGACCGACGCGGTGGTCGGCGTCACCGACGCCGACGCGGCGGTGGCCGCCGTGCTCAGGCGCTCGGGCAAGCCCGTGGTGCTCGCGGCGAACAAGGTGGATGACGCGCCCGCCGAGGCCGGGGCGCACTCGCTGTGGGCGCTGGGACTCGGTGAGCCGTACCCGGTCAGCGCTTTGCACGGCCGGGGCAGCGGCGACCTGCTCGACGTGGTGCTCGCCGCGCTGCCGCCGGCTCCGGCCGAGTTGCTCACCCAGCCCGAAGGGCCGCGCCGGATCGCCCTGATCGGGCGGCCGAACGTCGGGAAGTCCAGCCTGCTGAACCGGCTCGCCGGATCGGAGCGGGTGCTGGTTGACGCGACCGCCGGCACGACCCGCGACCCAGTCGACGAACTGGTCGAGCTTGGCGGGCAGACCTGGCGGTTCATCGACACCGCCGGGATCCGGAGGCGAGTGAGCCAGACCCAGGGCGCTGACTTCTTCGCCGCCATGCGGACCGAGCGCGCGCTGGAACGGGCCGAGGTCGCCGTCGTGCTGGTCGACGCCAGCCAGCCGCTCGCCGAGCAGGATCTGCGGATCATCTCGATGGTGATCGATGCTGGCCGCGCGCTGGTGATCGCCTACAACAAGTGGGACCTAGTCGACGAGGATCGCCGGTACTTCCTGGACCGGGAGATCGACCGGCAGTTGCACAACGCACGCTGGGCGCCGCGGGTGAACTTGTCGGCCGCCACCGGCTGGCACGTCGACCGGCTGGTACCCGCCTTGCGGACGGCGCTGGACGGGTGGGAAACCCGGGTGCCGACGGCCAGGCTCAACGCATGGCTGTCCGCCCTGGTCGCGGCCACCCCGCCGCCGGTTCGCGGCGGCCGGCAGCCGAAGATCATGTTCGCTACCCAGGCGGGCGTGCGCCCGCCGCACTTTGTGCTGTTCACCTCTGGCTTCCTGCAGGCCGGCTACCGCCGATTCATCGAGCGCCGACTGCGGGAAGAGTTTGGCTTCGCCGGGACCCCGGTGCACCTGTCGATGCGCCTGCGGGAGAAGCGGTCCGCCGGTTCCGGGCGCAGCCGGAGCCGGACCTGATCGCGGTCAGGGCCCGCCGCCCAGCGTGAACCACACCGTGGTGCCGGCCTGGTCGCGCTGGTAGCCCCACTGGTCCGCGAGGCCATCGACCAGGACCAGGCCATGTCCCCGGTCGGCTGCCGCGGCGACTCGCGGCAGGCATTCCTCGGCGCCGTCGTCGGCGGTGCTGATCAGCAGCGCGTCGGCCAGCTTGGCGACGGTAACCACGATCTTGCCGCCGGGTAGCCCCGAACGGCTGTGCAGGACCGCGTTCGTAACCACCTCGGAGATCAGCAGCAGCGCGTCCTCGGCGCGCGGGTGGGCGCCGATCGTGCGGGCAGTGAAGCGCCGCGCGTTCCTGACGAACTCGGGGCTGCCCGGCATGGTCAGCCGTCCGACGACGGTCCAGGCGAGTAGTAAGACCTGCTCGGAATCGCTGGGGTGAACGAGATCTGCTGGCATGTGCGGGCTCCTTCCGGCCGCCGTCGGCGTCAGCACCTGTGCGTGTGCGGGAAAACCAGATCCTCCGCGCCAGACCCAGGTCCATACTGACTGTGGGAGTGCAGCGAATGCAAGTGCATTGAGCAGATAGCCGATCTGGGATTGCATGCCTCAGGATTGCGCAGCGAGCCGCCGTGCCGGGTGCTGCTATAGGCTCACCAGGTAGGCACGAGCCCGGGCCGGCGATCCGCTCCGGTGTCGTCTGGCGAGGAGAGGCGGTGTGTGCGCGATGGCCGGACCGACCATTCGGCGCCGCAGGCTGGGAACCGACTTAAGGCGACTGCGGGAGGCCCGCTCGCTCAAGCTGGACGAGGTCGCCGAGCACCTGGGAGTCGCGCCGTCCACGCTGTCCAGGATCGAGACCGGGAAGGCGCCGACCAGGACCAGTTACCTGTCCGTCATGCTCGATCTGTACGGCGTCCAGGACGCCGATCAGCGCCGGATGCTGCTTGACCTGGCCAGGGAGGGGCAGCGTAAGGGCTGGTGGTCCAGCGCGGACGATCTGCTGCCGGCCGGCGCGGGAACCTACCTGGGCCTGGAGGCCGAAGCCGATCAGGTGCTCGCGTTCGGCGCGCAGGTGCTGCACGGACTGATCCAGACACCCGGATACGCCAGGGCCGTGATCGCCGCGGGCCGCCCGGACCTCGCCGCCGAGGACGCGGGCCGACTGGCCGACGTGCAGCTACGAAGGCAGCAGGTGCGCGGGGCCGCCGGACTCCGGCTGCACCTGGTGCTGGACGAGTCGGTGCTGCACCGGGTGCTCGGATCGCGCGTGGTGATGGCCGAGCAGCTTACCTCGCTGGCCGCGGCGGCCGGCGACGGCTGGCTTACCGTCCAGGTACTACCGCTGGCCGGGGTGCGGACCGTGCTGACGCCGTCGTTCGGGATCCTGCGCTTTACCGAGGCGGCCGATCCGGACCTGGCCTGCGTCCCCGGCCTGCCCGGGCAGGTGCTGCTCGAGTACCGGGCGCCTCAGGTGCGCGCGCTCATCGCGACGTTCGGAGCGCTGGCCAGCGCCGCGATCGGGCCCGCCGAATCGCTCACCCTGATCCGCGATCTGGCCGGCCAGTACCGCTAGCAGGCGGACCGATCCAGATCGGCAAGCAGCTTGTCGAGCGCCGCACCGGTGCGGCTGGCCGGCTGGCTGCTGCCCTCGAGGCTGCCGAAGGCCCGGACATACCGGCGCACGTCTGCGGGCCGGTCCAGGTAACTCGCGGCGGTTAGCTGTTCGGTGTAGACCACGTCGGGCAGGTCGGGGTCGGCCATCTGGACAATCGTGAATCCCGCCGGGGCGGCCGCGGCGCCGGCCGCGAGCGACCTGATCCGGAGCGTGACCCCGGACCAGCCGGCCGCCTCGCGCAGGTGCCGAAGCTGGTCGGCGTGCACCTGACGGCCGGTCACCGGGCGCAGCAGCACCGCCTCGTCGATCACAGCTCGGAGCCGCCAGCCGCGGGCCGCGAATCGCTCGATCCGCTGTGCCTGCACCTCAACCAGGCGGCGCGTCTCCTCCGCATCGAAGTCCGCCGCACCGAGCAGACCGGCACAGTAGTCGGGGGTCTGCAGCAGGCCGGGAACGGCGTGCGTGTCGTAGCTCAGGATGCCGGCCGCCGCCTCCTCCAGCCCCAGATAGGCCTGGAACCAGGGCGGCAGCAGGTCCGCGCTGTGCTGCCACCACGGCGCGGCCAGCGCCTGGCTGGCCAGGTCGAGCAACTCCTCGCGCTGGCCGGAATCGGTGACCTGATAGAGCGTCAGCAGGTCGACCACGTCGATCTCCCTTGCCGCGTGCCTGCCAAGCTCGATCCGGCTGATCTTGGAGTCGGAGCCGCCGATCGCTGCCGCGGCCTGCTGAGCGGTGACGCCCCGCGCCTCCCTGAGTCGCCGCAGGCGCGCGCCGAGCCTGATCCGCGCTATCGCGGAGCCGGCTGGCTGATCGCTCATCTGGTGCGCTCCGAACTGCCGCGGACACCGTGCGCGGCACAGGATATCGCCATCGGCCGGGGCCGCGGGGCGGTGGCGTGGGCCGCTGCCTCCGGCGGCCAGCGGCGCGGTCGGTACGATCTGCGGTACGGCGCCCCGGTTGCGCCCCGTCACCATCATCGACAGCGAAGGCAGGTCCATGCGGTATCGCGCACTTGGTCAGTCCGGCCTCACCGTTTCCGTGGTCGGTCTGGGCTGCAACAACTTCGGCGGCAGGCTCGACCTCGCGGGCACCAGGGCGGTGGTCGACGCGGCGATCGACGCGGGAATCACGCTGTTCGACACCGCGGACATCTACGGCGGCGGCGGACGCTCCGAGGAGCTTCTCGGCGAGGTGCTCGCGGGCCGCCGGGACCAGGTGGTGCTGGCCACCAAGTTCGGTCACCAGGGCTACGACATGGGATACGGGCCCGCCGCGGGCGCCAAGGGCGGCCGCGGCTACATCCGGCGCGCGGTCGAGCAGTCACTGCGCCGGCTGCGCACCGACTACATCGACCTGTACCAGCTGCACACCCCGGACCCGGCCACCCCGATCGCGGAGACCCTGGCGGCGCTGACCGAACTGGTCGCCGAGGGCAAGATCAGGTACATCGGCAGCTCGAACTTCACCGGCTGGCAGATCGCCGAGGCGGCCTGCGTCGCCGAGGCCACCGGCAGCGTGCCGTTCGTCTCCGCGCAGAACCACTGGTCGCTGCTTGAGCGAGCGGTGGAGACCGAGGTCGTGCCCGCCGCCCGGCACTTCGGGGTCGGCGTGCTGCCATTCTTCCCGCTCGCGAACGGGCTGCTGACCGGCAAGATCCGACGGGGCAGCCCGGCCCCGGACGGGACCAGGCTGGCCGGCCGGGACGGCTACGTCACCGAGGCCAAGCTGGACGTGGTCGAGGCGCTGGCGGACTGGGGCGCCAAGCACGACGTCTCGCTGCTGGCTGTCGCGATCGCCGCGCTGGCCGAGCAGCCGGGATGCGGGAGCGTAATCGCCGGTGCGATGAGCCCGGAGCAGGTCGCCGGGAACGCGGCCGCGGCGGACTGGATCCCGTCCGCGGCGGATCTCGCCGAGATCGACGCGATCACGCTCGGCGGCGAGTGATCTTCGCTACTAGTCAGTTTTGCCGCGTACCGGAAAAGCGTCGCTTTCTGCCATAGGATGCGCCTGCCGAGAGTCAGGAGGGTGGTGCCGCGATGAGCCGGGCTCGAGCCGCCGCTGCCGCCGCGGCGGCCATCGCCGCGACTGCCGGGCTGGCGCTGGCGGGCTGCTCGGCCGGGCAGTCGGCCCGGCCGGGGGGCCCCGCCGCGGCGCCCCCGCCGATCGGGCTGGCGACCGCGGCCGCGGGCGGATCGGGCGCGGCCTGGGCGACCCTGCCGGTACCCGGGCCGGCCGGGACGACCACCGCCTACTGGCAACTGCTGGTCCGGCCGGCCGGCCGCGCGGCCTGGCGGCTGGCCACGCCGCCCGGTGTCGCCGACAACGCCGGATTGGTGGTGGCCGGCCCGCCCGGCGGGTCGCTGACCGTCGCCTTCGTGCCCGCGGACCTGCTCACCTTCACGCCGCTTGCGGTGACCGGCGATGGCGGCGCGCACTGGTCGCAGGGTCTGCTGCCGGAGCGCCTGGCCGGCCGGCCGGACGCGCTGAGCACGCTGCCGGCCGGCGCGCTGATCGCGGTGACCGCGCGGGCGGCCGAGGTGTCCGGCCCGTCCGGTGCCCGGTGGCGGCCCCTGGTGACCGAGGCAGCGCTGGCCGCCAGCCCGGCCGGGCGTGCCTGCGGCCTGCGCTCGCTGACCGCTGCGGCGGCGCCGGGCGGCGTTCCGCTGCTCGCCGGGGACTGTGCCCGGCCGGGCCGGGTGGGGCTCTTCCGCCGGGTCGGCCCCGGCTGGGCGCTGGCCGACATCGCGCTGCCCGCCGCGCTGCGCACGGCGCGGGTCACCGTGCTCCGCCTGCTGGCGACCAACGGTGGCGCGGCGGCGCTGATCGCGGTCGCCGGACCGGCCGGCACCGTCCTGCTGGCAGCGACCTCCGGCAGCGGGTCCGGGTGGACGGCTGGTCCGCCGATCGCCGTCGGGCACACGGCCGCCCGGTTCGCGTCGGCCGGGCCGGGTGGCCAATGGGGGGTCGCGCTGGCGAACTCCCGGGCGGTCCTGATAGGCCCCCGAACGGCCCGCTACCTGCCCGGCAGGCTGCCGGGAGCGGACGCGACCGTGGTGCCCGGCAGCCCGGTGTCGGCACTGGTGCCCGGCACCGGCACGGTATCGGTCTGGGAGCTTTCCGGCGGCGGCTGGCGGCGGCGTCAGACGGTCGGCATCCCGACCGGAGTCTGAGCGCGCCGTCCCGGTTACGGCGCCAGCCGGTGCAGGTCCCTGGGGAAGAGTGTGACCGCCCGGATGTTGAGCGCGCCGGTGAGCCGCGCGGTCCACCGCTCAAGGCCGATCGCGAAGCCGCCATGCGGCGGCATTCCGTGCCGGAACATCTCCAGGTAGCTGGCGTAGTCCGCGGGGTCCTCGCCGCGGGCGGCCAAGGCGGCCAGGTAGTCGCGGTGACGGTGCAGGCGCTGGCCGCCGGTGACCAGTTCCAGCCCGCGGAAGAGCAGGTCGAAGCTGACCGAGTAGCCGGGCCGGCCGGGGTCGTGCTGGGTGTAGAACGGCCGCTTGGCCATCGGGTAGCCGGTGACGAAGCAGAACTCGCTGCCGTGCTCGCGCAGCGCCCAGTCGCCGAGGAAGCGCTCGTCGGCGGGGGACAGGTCGGGCTCGCCGCGCGGGTCCCACCCGGCCTCGCGCGCGATCAGGTCCTGCGCCTGCGCGAAGTGGATCTGTGGGATCTCGGCGGGAACCTCGGGCAGCCGGACGCCGAGCAGGTCGGCCTCGGGGCCGGCCCGGCGGGCGACCGCGGCGACCATCCCGGCCAGCGCCTGCCTGAGCACGGCCATCACGTCCTGCTGGCCGGAGATGAAGCCAAGTTCGGCGTCCAGGCTGACGTACTGGGCCAGATGCCGCGCGGTGTCGTGCGGCTCGGCCCGGAAGACCGGCCCGGTCTCGTAGACCCGCTCGAAGACGCCGACCATCGCCTGCTTGTAGAACTGCGGCGACTGGGCCAGGAACGCGGGCCGGCCGAAGTAGTCCAGGCCGAACACGTTCGCCCCGGACTCGGTCGCCGACCCGACGATCTTCGGGGTATGGATCTCGGTGAACCCGGCGGCGTCCAGCGCGGCGCGAAAGCCGGCCACGCTCGCGGCCGAGATGGCGAAGCCGGCCCGGAGCCGCGGGTGCCGCAGCGAGGTCGGCGCGTGGTCGAGCACGGTCGGCAGCGAAGCCGTGACGACCGGCCGGTACAGATCGAATGGCGGCGGCTCGGCCGGCTCGCTGAGCGCCGTGATCACCGGCTGGACGATCTCCGCGCCGCCGGGCGCCCGCGCGCTCGCGGCGACCGTGCCGGTCACGCTCAGCGGAGTCTCCTCGGTCAGTTCGGCGGCGGACGGCGCGGCCGGGCCGGAGAGCACGACCTGAGCCAGGCCGGTCGCGTCCCTGACGATCAGGAAGGTAACGGCCTTCAGTTGCCGCTTGCGGTGCAGCCATCCGGCGATGGTGACGTCGTGGCCGACGCGCGTGCTCAGTTCGCTGGCCAGGACCCGGTCAGAAGTCATGTCGCACTCCTGGGTAGTCACGGCCCTTGGGAGTGCGGGCGAGAAGGGACTCGCGGTGCCACCGCACCTTCGCCGTCGATGACGGCCTCGGTTGTGCCCGGTCACGGGGGCAGGCCGGCGGGGCATCGGGCCGGCCGCTGGCGGCGGTGGCCGTTCCTCCCCGCGCTCGGGAGTGTCTTCGCGACCGGTGCGCGAGGCCGACTTCTCAGCTTCCGGCGGCTCTCTTGGCTCGCGGTGACCGGTGCTACTTGTCTCCGTCGGCGCGTTGGGGCGAGCATAGCGTGATCGTCGCCCGCCCGGCGGCGCGGGCCGCGGCGGTGCCGGACAATGCGCTATTATCTGAGCGTCCGACAGGGCGACGGGACGTGGCCCAGCTTGGTTAAGGCGCTGGTCTGGGGGACCAGAGAGCCCGGGTTCAAATCCCGGCGTCCCGACTCTTCCGATCGGTGCCCGGGCGTGAGCGCGGGCACTTTGAAGTCACCCGAATCGTTGCATCACCGGTGCAAGTCGTCGTTATCGCTCTTGCATCGGTTTCGGAGCGTGCGAGCACAGGCCGAGCACAGGCAGGGTGGTGCCGCGAATGCGAGCGGGTCGGGTCCTGCGCCGGTTCGGCGTGGCGGTTGCGGTGCTGGCCGTGGTCGTCGTATTCGCCGGGGTCGCGCTCATGCTCTGGGCACCGTCGGCAGGTAACGCGATCGCGATCGCCAGGGCACAGGACCGGCAGCACAAGGTAGCCTTTCCCGGTCCTCCCGTGCCGGTGAAGTTCAGCGACGCGCTGATCGCGACCGAGGATCACCGGTTCAGCTACGAGCCTGGCATCGATCCGTTCGCGATCGGCCGGGTGCTGCTCGGCCGCCTGACCGGGCACGGCGACCAGGGCGGTGCCACGCTCTATCAGCAGCTTGCCAAGCTGCTATACACCCCCTACCGGTCCGGCGTGCTGGTCGAGCTTGAGCAGGTGGCGCTGGCGGTCAAGCTCAAGTACAGCTATCCGGGCAGCGAGATCCTGCGGATGTACTCCGACGTGGTCTACTTCGGCCACGGCTTCTGGGGGCTGCAGGCGGCTAGCTGCGGATACTTCGGCACCGAGCCCAGCGGGCTGTCCTGGCCGCAGGCTGCCGTCCTGGCCGGCCTGGTGCAGGCGCCGTCCGCCTACGACCCGCTTCGCTATCCGGCCCTCGCCAGGCTCCGCGAGCAGCACGTGGTGGCCAGACTGGTGGCCACCGGGGTGCTGAATACCAGGGAGGCCGCCATCGTGCTGGCCACGCCGATGCGGCAGCTAGTCGCGAACGCCGGCGGGTGCCGGGCGGGCTAGGCCACGCCGTCCCGGTAGCCGGATTCGGGTGCGGACCGCGCCAGGACCGGATCATCTCGCCCCGGCATCGCCGCCACTGCCCGGGCCGGTTCGGGCAGTGGCACGGGACGGCCCTTGCGGTGCCGGCCGCGACGCAGCCTGGCCAGTTGCTCCTCCGGTGATACCCAGACCCATTTGCGGTAGGACCAGAACCGGAACAGCGTGCCGATGCCGATGCCCAGGTTGACCGCGATCACGTTCTCCAGCTTGCTGTCCAGGCCGAGCACGTAGTTGGTGAAACCGAGCACCGCGTACTGGATCAGCAGTCCGACGCCGTTCAGTACGAAGAAGGTGACGCCCTCCCGGCCGGTCCCCGCGCCCTCGCGGTGCCGGAAACTCCAGTATCGGTTGCCGACGAACGTGACCACGGTCGCCACCAGGGTGGCGGCCGTGATCGACGTCAGCGGGCCCAGATGGAGCCAGTTGTGCAGCGGGATGAAGACCAGGTTGGTGACGCCGATGCCGATCAGTCCGACGATGCCGAACTTCGCGCCCTCGCCAATCAGCGCCCGAATCCGCTGGTACAGGCCCGGCCGCGACTCAGCCGCCGGGATCGACGTCCTGACCTGGCTCAATGCGGCTCGTCAGCCCCTTCCGCGGTGGACTGAGCCGCCGTCGGGCCGGCTGACGTGGCCGCGAGTGCGGGTTCCAGCGACTCGTGCTCACCGGTCTCGTCCTTACTCGCCCAGACCCACTTGCGATAGGACCAGAACCGGAACAGTGTGCCGAGCACGATGCCGATGTTGTTGGCGATGAAGTTGGCTAGCTTGCCGGTCTCGCCGAGGCCGTAATACGTGAATCCGACGACCGCCCACTGGATCAGCAGGCCGAAGCCGTTGAGCGCGAAGAACAGCACGGTCTCGCGCGGCACGGTGGTGCGCTCGCGGTGCCGGAAGCTCCAGTAGCGGTTCGCCACGTAGCTGATCAGCGTGGTGACGATGACCGCGACCGTGGCGGCCTTGAGCGGGCCGAGGCTGAGCAGTGCGTTGTCAACGAGATTGTAGATGACAACACCAACAATCCCGATAATTCCAAATTTCGCACCCTCATGAATGAGCTGCCGGAAACGCTCATAGAGTCTTCGGGCACTGCTCACCGGGGTGGCCTCCGATCGATCCTGTCACTGGCGGTGCTACCCACGCCAGTCCGGCCGCAACGTGTGGCCGGAAAACATTACCGCGCGAGGCGGGACGGTTGACCCTGAAAACACCCGAAACGCTGGTGTTGCGCTCGCTCGCTGGTCTCAACGATCGAGGTCCCTGCGACGTGCCCGTCTTGCGGGTTCAGGCTACCAACTGGGCCGGCCGCCCGGGGTCGGGCACGCCGAACCAGGATCTCCCGCCATGTCCGAAGCCCCGGGTAATGTCACGGTCGTGGCTGCTCCCGACATCCTGATTCGCGCCAAGGGCCTGACTAAGACTTTCGGCGACTTCACGGCTGTTGCCGGAATCGACTTTGAGCTCACCCGCGGCGAGGTGTTCGGCTTCCTCGGGCCGAATGGGGCCGGCAAGTCGTCCACGATGCGCATGATCGGTTGCGTCTCGCCGCCGAGTGGCGGCGAGCTGTCGATCTTCGGCCTGGACCCGGTCCGCGATGGCCAGGCGATCAGGGCCAGGCTCGGGGTGGTACCGCAGGAGGACACCCTCGACGTCGAGCTGACCGTGCGGGAGAATCTGCTGATCTACGGCCGGTACTTCGGGCTGCGGCGAGATGTGATCCGGGAGCGGACCGCGCGGCTGCTGGAGTTCGTGCAGCTCACCGAGCGGGCCGACGATGAGGTCGAGCCGCTGTCCGGCGGCATGAAGCGCCGCCTGACCATCGCCAGGTCGCTGATCAGCGACCCGGAGGTGCTGCTGCTTGACGAGCCGACCACCGGGCTCGACCCGCAGGCTAGGCACGTCGTCTGGGACCGGCTGTACCGGCTGAAGCAGCAGGGCGTGACCCTGGTGCTGACCACGCACTACATGGACGAGGCCGAGCAGTTGTGCGACCGGCTGGTGGTGATGGACGGCGGCAAGATCGCGGCGGAGGGCTCGCCGCGCGAGCTGATCGACCGGTACTCGACCGCGGAGGTGCTGGAACTCCGCTTCGGCCTGGACGAGCACGAGAAGATGGCCGGCAAGCTGGAGGGCGTGCCCGCCGAGCGGATCGAGGTGCTCGCCGACCGGATCCTGCTCTACACCGCCGATGGCGACGCGGCGCTCGGTGCGGTCCGGGCCAGGGGGCTTGAGCCGGTCACCTCGCTGGTGCGGAGGAGCACGCTGGAGGACGTGTTCCTGCGGCTGACCGGCCGGAGGCTGGAGGACTGATGCGGGCAGCGATCCGGCAACTGCGGTTCTGGATGACCAACTACCGGCGCACCTGGCGCGGCTCGATCTACTCCAGCGTGCTGAACCCGGTGCTCTATCTGGGCGCGATGGGCGTCGGCCTCGGCAGCCTGGTGAACGCGCACGGCACGGCCAGCCTCGGCGGGGTCAGCTACCTGACGTTCCTCGCGCCGGGACTGATGGCGGCGGCCGCGATGCAGACCGCGATGGGGGAGTCGACCTATCCGGTCTTCGGCTCGGTCAAATGGCTGAAGACCTATCAGGCGGCGGCGGCCACGCCGCTCCGGCCGGCCGACCTGTTCCACGGCCACCTGATGTTCACCACGCTCCGGCTGGCGATGAACTCGGCGGTCTTCCTCGCCATCATGGCCGCCTTCGGCGCGGCCAGATCGCCCTGGGTGCTCGCCTGCCTGCCCGCCGCGGTGCTGACCGGCCTGGCGTTCGCCACGCCGATCGAGGCGTACGCGATGACCTGCAAGAAGGACAGCTCGTTCGCGCTGCTGTTCCGGTTCGGCGTGATCCCGCTGTTCCTGTTCTCCGGCACCTTCTTCCCGATCACCTCGCTGCCCGCCGTGGTCCGGCCGTTGGCGTACCTGACGCCGCTCTGGCACGGCGTCGCGCTGTGCCGCTCGCTCAGCCTGGGCACGGCCCAGCCGGGCCAGACCGCGCTGCACGTCGGCTACCTGCTCGCGGTGACCGCGGCCGGGATCTATGCCGGGAACCTGACCTATCGGCGGAGGTTGTATGCCTGACCGGGTAATGAACGAGCGGGCGCCTCAGGAGACGGCCGGCACGGTCTCCTCCGGTCGTGGGCCGTCCGGCTTCGGCGGCTTGCCGCTGCGCATTCTGCCCTGGCCGCTGCTGCGGGGGGCCGGCCTCGGCGGCCGGGGCAGCGGTCGCCTGATCGAGCGGCATGCCCGGGTCTACCGGCACACCTGGGGTGTGCTGATCTCCGGCTTCTTCGAGCCGCTGTTCTACCTGCTGTCGATCGGGATCGGGATCGGCCACCTGGTCGGCACCGTGACCGGGCCGGACGGCCGGCCGATCGGGTTCGCGAGCTTCGTCGCTCCGGCCCTGCTGGCCACCTCGGCGATGAACGGCGCGGTAATGGACTCCACCTTCAATGTCTTCTTCCGGATGAAGTACGCCAAGCTCTACGACTCGGCCCTGGCCACCCCGATGCGGCCGGACGAGATCGCACTCGGCGAGGTGGGCTGGGCGCTGATCAGGGGCGGACTGTACGCGGTCGCCTTTATGGTCGTGATGCTCGCGATGGGCCTGGTGCATTCGGTCTGGGCGATCGCCGCGGTCCCGGCCGCGCTGCTGATCGGCTTTGCCTTCGCGGGCGCGGGCATGGCGGCGACCACGTACATGAAGAGCTGGCAGCATTTCGAGTTCGTCACGCTCGCGACGCTCCCGATGTTCCTGTTCTCCACCACCTTTTACCCGCTCAGCGTCTATCCGCGGGCGGTGCAGATCATCGTGGAGTGCACGCCGCTGTATCAGGGCGTGGTCCTGGTGCGCGGCCTCACCCTCGGGGCCGTCGGGTCGGCGCAACTGCTCGCGGCCGTCTACCTTGGCGTCCTGGGGGCCAGCGGGTTGTGGCTGGCCGGCCGCCGGATCATGGCGCTGATGCTGAAATAAGCCGAAGCGACGGGGATGCCCGGCTGGCGTGCTCCCGATGCTCACGCGCCCGAATTATTCCGGCTAATTCTCGCTAGAAATGCTGTCGACGTCGTGCGCGAATTAATACCCCCCCGGTCGCGCAACTGAATATGCACATTGCCAAGATATGCCGGTGCGCACTCTCACGGGGTTTGTATTGCGGCATCGCCGGCTGGTCGCGTTGTTCTGGCTCGTGGCCCTGCTGGCGGGCGGTTACGCGTCCGCGACCATCAGCAAACATCTCAGCCAGAGCTTCTCCGTGCCGGGCACGGCGAGCTATCGGGCGAACACCGCCATCGTCGGCACCTACCACAGCGGAGGCGTCGAGACGCCGCTCGTCCCGGTCATCCGGCTACCGGCCGGGCGCCGGGTTACCGATCCGGGCATCCGGGCCGACCTGCGCGCGGGCTTCGCCGCGGCCAGCGACGTAGGCGCCGGGCCGTTCGGCCGTAGCAGGGTGACCTCCTACGGGACGACCGGCAATCCGGCCTTTGTCTCGGCAGACGGCCGCACCACCTTCGGCCTGATCTTCACGCCGACGAGCGGGAACCCGCTGACTGACCCGGTGATTCCGCTGCCGGCGGTGCAGCAGGCACTGCTCGCCCACCTGCCGCACGGCAGCACGGTCGCGGTCACCGGCATTACCCCGCTGACCAAGTCGAGCAGTTCCAAGGGCGTCGGTGTGCTGAGCGAGACCATCGTGGGCGGCCTCGGCGCACTGGCGGTGCTTGCCTTCGTCTTCGCCTCGTTCCTCGCGCTCGTCCCGCTGATGATCGCCGCGGTCTCCATCACGACCACCTTCCTGGCCATTCTTGGCCTGACGTACCTGACCGACATCAACTTCACCACCCAGTTCCTGGTCTCGCTGATCGGCCTGGGTGTCGCGATCGACTACTCACTGCTGCTGATCACCCGATGGCGGGAGGAGACCGCCCGCGGCGCGGAGAACCAGGATGCGATCACGATCGCGATGGCCACCGCGGGGCGCGCGATCGCGTTTAGCGGTGTCACCGTGGCGCTTGGCCTGCTCGCGCTGATCGCCCTGCCGATCCCGTTCATCCGCGGCATCGGCCTCGGCGGGATGCTGATCCCGCTGATCAGCGTGGCCGTGTCGATTACCTTGCTGCCGGCCTTCCTGGCCGGAGTCGGCAGACGGTTCGACTGGCCGAAACTACGTCATGAAGCCGCCCCGGCCCGCGGGTGGACGGCGTGGGCCCGGCTTGTGGTCCGCCAGCGGTGGCTGGCCGCGATCCTCGGCCTCGCCGTCCTGGTCGTCCTCGGCGTCGCTGCGCTGGGCATGCATGTCGGCGACGCCGGGGTCAATTCACTGTCCCAGCAGGGACAGCCCAGAGCCGGCGTGGTGCTGCTCGAGCGGTCCGGCCTTCCGACCGGCGTGCTGACTCCGATCGAGGTGCTGGCGCCGGCCGCGGCCGGGACCGCCCGGGTCACCTCGGCCACCGCCCACCTGCCCGGCGTGCACGGCGTTGTCGCGCCGGCCGGGCCGTCCTGGCAGCGGTCCGGCACCGCCCTGGTGGCGATCCTGCCGAAGGTCGACGGGGCGAGTTCGGCCGGTCAGGCGACCGTCAGCCAGGTCCGCCGGGTGCTCGCCGCGGCGGAACCCGCCGCGCAGGTCGGCGGCTACGGGGCCAGCCTGGTCGACCAGGTGCATGCCACCTACGGCAACTTCATCTATGTCCTGATCGGTCTGCTGGCGATCACCTTCATCCTGCTGGCGCGGGCATTCAGGTCGCTGCTGCTCCCGGCCAAGGCGGTGATCCTCAACCTGCTCTCGGTCGGAGCGGTGTACGGGGTCATGGTCCTGGTCTGGCAGGAGGGGCATGGTTCGAACCTGATCTGGGGGCTGCCAGCCACCGGCGCCATCACGGCCTGGATCCCGCTGTTCGTGTTCGCGTTCCTGTACGGCCTGTCGATGGACTACGAGGTGTTCATCCTGGCCCGGATGCGGGAGGAGTACGACGCCACCGGGTCGACTACCCAGGCCATCGTCACCGGCATCGGGCGCACCGGTCGGCTGGTCACCTCGGCCGCGCTCATCCTGTTCCTGGCGATGGCCGCGCTGGCCAGCGCGCCGTTCACGTTCCTGAAGATCTTCGCCACCGGGGTGGGGGCCGGCATCCTGCTGGACGCCACGGTGGTCCGCTCCCTGCTGGTGCCGGCGCTGGTGTCGCTGTTCGGCCGGTGGAACTGGTGGCTGCCGGTCTGGGCGGCCCGACTGCTGCGGGTCGAGCCGTCGCCGGCGGTCCGTGAACCGGCGGTCCGTGAACCGGCGGTCGGTGCGCCGGGTGCCGCGGAATAGGCGTCGGGTTGGATCCTGGCTAGCCGGCCGGGGGCCGGCCGGCTAGCCAGGGGTGATCGGCGCGCGGCAATCGCTCCGGGGGGACCGGTCCTGGGGGGATGGACCGGCGGGAGCACGTGCTGGCGATCGCTCCAGGGGGGACCGGCCCT
>JAJYTW010000202.1 GCA_021792855.1 Actinomycetes bacterium | reverse complement strand
AACCTGTACATGCTCGCCGAATACTGCGTCGCCCACATCGGGAACCACCGGCACCTCACTCCCCGGCAGGCATTCAAGGTCGAAGGTGCCGACCTCAACCAGTGCGGCCACGGCGGCACGAAACAGATGAACAAGCTCACGGGCGGATTGTGAAGGAGAAGAGAGCCCCCGCCGCCTGCGCCCGGACTCGCAGACATGCCAGCCCCGGGCACAGGCGGCCGGGGCCGCGCATTCCAGCCGACCCGGATCAGCGAAGATCGCAGCCAGCCAAGGGACGCAACCGGATCACGGTCAGCGACTTGACGACACCATGGCTATGGCGCCGCCCAGCCAGCGACGATGTTCAACTGTGCCGGAACTCGACCACGTCGCCGTCGCGCATCACGTAGTCCTTGCCCTCGATCCTGGCCTTGCCAGCGGCCCGCGCGGCGGCGATCGAGCCGGCCGCCATCAGGTCTTCGAAGGACACGATCTCGGCCTTGATGAAGCCCTTCTGGAAGTCGGTGTGGATCACCCCGGCCGCCTCGGGCGCGGTTGCCCCGGCGCGGATCGTCCAGGCCCTGGATTCCTTCGGGCCGGCGGTCAGGAACGTCGACAGGCCGAGCGCCGCGAACCCGGCCCGGGCGAGCTGATCCAGTCCCGGCTCGCCGAGGCCAAGCTCGGCCAGCAGTTCGGCGGCCTCCTCGGGCGGCAACTCGGTTAGCTCGGCCTCGGTCTTGGCATCCAGGAACACCGCCTGCGCGGGCGCGACCAGTTTGGCCAGCCGGTCCCGCAGCCCCTCGTCCCCGAGTTCGGCGTCGTCCATGTTGAACACGTACAGGAACGGCTTGGCGGTCAGCAGCGACAACTCGCGCAGGTGCGCGAGATCGATGCCGGCGTCCGCGGCCCCGGCGAACAGGGTGGTCCCGCCGTCCAGTACCTGCTGCGCCTTCTCGGCGGCGGCGGCCACCGCGCTGCGTTCGGCGTCCTTGGCGAACTTCGCTTCCTTAACCAGACGCGGAACGGCCTTCTCCAGCGTCTGCAGGTCCGCCAGGATCAGCTCGGTGGCGATGGTCTCGATATCGCGCTCCGGCGAGACGTCGCCATCCACGTGGCTCACGTCCGGGTCGGTGAATACCCGAACGACCTGGCAGATGGCGTCGGTCTCGCGGATGTGGGCGAGGAACTGGTTACCCAGGCCCTGGCCCTGCGAGGCGCCGCGGACCAGCCCCGCGATGTCGACGAACCGGACCGTGGCCGGGACGATTTTCGCCGAGTCGTACAGCCTGGCGAGTGCGTCGAGCCGCGGATCAGGGATGCCGACGATCCCCACGTTCGGCTCGATCGTCGCGAACGGATAGTTAGACGCCAGCACGCCGGCCCGGGTCAGGGCGTTGAACAGGGTCGACTTGCCGACGTTCGGCAGGCCGACGATTCCGATCTCAAGGCTCACCCGGGCGAGTCTACGGCCCTGCGGCTGCCGCCTGCCCGCTGCCGCCTGCCCGGCGGGCCCGTCCGTCCGGTACCCCGGCGCCGCGCGTGTCGGATGGGCAGATTGTCACACCCCCCTGGAAGCATTGCCTGACGTGAACACGATCCTGGTCCTCGTCGTTCTCCTGGTCGGTGCCGCGATCGGCGCGGTGGCCGGGTACTTCTACGCGCGCGCCCGGATGACCGCCGAGCAGGCCGACCTCGCGGCCCGAGCCAGCGCCAGCGATGAGCGGGCCCGGGCGGCGGAGCAGCAGGTCGGACTGGTCGACGGCTACCTGGCCGAGCGGTTCGCGGCGCTGTCGGCCCAGGCGCTGGACGCCAGCCAGCGGCGGCTGGTCGAGCTCACCAGCAGCAGCCTGCAGGCGGCCGGTCTGCGCAGCACCGGGGAACTCGATGCCCGCAAGAACGCTGTGGAGCAGCTAGTC
Source organism: Actinomycetes bacterium (assembly GCA_021792855.1). GTDB lineage: Bacteria > Actinomycetota > Actinomycetes > Streptosporangiales > Streptosporangiaceae > Chersky-822. Next base: position 6,215 of record JAJYTW010000202.1, on the reverse strand, counting down.
GAGCCGCTGAAGCTCACCCTGGCCCGGGTGGAGGCCCAGCTGCGAGAGGCCGAGAACGCCCGTCAGACGTCCCATGCGACCCTGGCCGAGCAGGTCAGGTCGGCGACCAGGGCCACGGACCAGTTGCGTGCCGAGACGCAGTCCCTGGTCACGGCGCTGCGCCGGCCGGAGGCCCGGGGACGTTGGGGCGAGATGCAGCTTCGCCGGGTCGCCGAACTCGCCGGGATGGCCGCCCGGTGCGACTTCGATGAGCAAGTGAGCGTGACCGACGGCGACGGCGCGATGCTCCGGCCGGACATGGTGGTCCGGCTAGCGGGCGGCAAGAACATCGTGGTCGACTCGAAGGTGTCGCTGGCCGCCTACCTGGAGGCCGCCGAGACCTCGGATCCCGATGTGCGGGAGGCGCGACTGGATGCCCACGCCCGGCATCTGCGGGAGCACGTGGACCGGCTGGCCGGAAAGGCATATTGGGCAGCACTCAGCCCGGCACCAGAATTCGTGGTGCTATTCATCCCGGGCGAGGCATTCCTCGCGCCCGCCCTAGAACGTGATCCGTCGCTACTCGAACACGCGATACGGTGCAGAGTACATATTGCTACGCCAACCACCCTCGTGACAATGCTCCGCACCGCGCAGTATGCGTGGCAGCAGGAGGTACTGACCGAGAACGCCCGGGCAGTATTCGACCTCGGCCGCGAACTCTACGACCGGCTGCAGGGTTTCGGCGGGCACATGGAGTCTGTCGGCCGCTCCCTGACCGGCGCCGTGACCGTATACAACAAGGCGGTCGGATCGCTGGAGAGCCGGCTCCTGGTGACCGCCCGCAAGCTCAACCAGCTGGGCGTCACCGACACCCCGCTCAGCCCGGCCCGCGCCGTCGAGGTGACCGCCCGGCAACTGTCCGCAGCCGAACTGGCGACCGACGTCGCGGTCGAGGGCCCGGCCAGGTCGCCGGCCGGTTCCGCGGCAGAAGCCCCGGTCGCTGGCCCCTGCACGGTACCGGCGCCTGCGCTAGCCCCGGGCGCGAGCAACGGCAATGGCAGCCACCCGGACCAGACGGGCCCGGGCAGGGCAGCCCGATGACCGAGCGACCGCGTACTCTCGCCGAGGCCTGGCAGGTCGCCGGCCGCGCCGGCCTGATCCCGTCTGTCGGCGCCCCGGCGGCCATCGCCACGATGTTCCTGATCTTCCTGCTGACCGACCTGGCATCGGTTCCGTTGCAGTTCAGCGGCCTGTCCGGGTTCGGGTTCGCGGTCGGCGCCGCGATCGCGGCGGGAGTCGTCCGACGGTCCGACCTGCTAATCGTGAGCACCACGCCGCCGGTCATCTTCCTGGTCGCGATCACCTGCGCCGAACTGATCACTGCCCATCTCAGCCACGCGTCCGGGTCGCTCGGCCGGATCGGCGCCGGCATCTTCCTTACCCTGAGCGCGACCGCACCGTGGATGCTTGGCGGACTGGCCGGTGCTCTCGCCATCGCCGTGCTGCGCGGTCTGCCGCAGCGCGTCCGCGACCTGCGTGCCGATGTCGCAGGCCATAGACCAGGTTGGCCTGGCACGGCCGGACCCGCCCGATCCCACGAGCCTCGGCGCTGGTAGCGGGGCAAACAATTCCCGCGTAGCAGTCGGCGCTCCAGAGCCAGGCCCCAAGGCCGGATCGGCAGGCGCGGGCCGGAACGCCACTGCGCTCTGCCCGCACCAGGAAGGCTAGCCCGGGGAAGTTGCGCCGGGTGGTGAGGCGCCGCGCACCCCGTATGCAGATACGAGAAGGACATTCAGCGTTCCTGCCCTACTTAACCTACCGGCCTCCTGCCAATAGCTCTCTTGCGGATCTTATGACCTCTATAACAACGAGTCATGATCTATGAAAGTATCAGGCGCGTCAGTCCGCTGCGGTAGCGCTAAGCGGATGATTTGGGCCCACGGGAAATGGGGACGAAACGTGACTAATATGTCAGAACGCGTTCCGCGACGACGCGGAGCATGGGGCCGCCGGACCGTTCTCGCCACCATCGGCGCCGGCACTCTGGCAGTAAGCATTGCGCTGCCAACTGCCGCGTCGGCGGCAGCCGCCTCGACCAGTGCTCGTCCGCAAGCAACCTCGCACGTAGTCAAGTTCGGTGGCGGCACGATCACCCTCAAGAAGATGGGCACCGTCAACCTGCGGGCCCTGGCCAGCAAGGATGCTCGTCTTCGCGCCCACAGCCACGGCAAGGCGATGCGACTCAAGCGAGCCATGGCCCCGCTGAGGTTTGTGCCCCGCGCCGCTAAGCACACCGCAGCCCCGCCGAGGATGCAGGTCGGTGCCAGCCACATCCTCCCGATCAGCAACATGAATGTTGCCGGCCAGCGTGGTTTTGACGGCATCACCGCTGCCATCAACGGCTCGGCTAACTCGCCGAGCATAGGCGGCGTCGGCGACGTCAGCCCGCCCGACCAGGGACTCGCCGTCGGCCCGAGCGCAGCCGGCACGGTCGCGGTCGAGTTCGTCAACGACACCCTGAACATCTACTCGATGAACGGCAAGACCCTGCTGGGCGCCATCCCGGCATTCCAGCTCTTCGGCCTACCATCCAGCGCGTTCCTGTCGGACCCGCGGGCCTACTGGGACCCGCAGACCCACCACTGGTTCCTGACAATGTTCATCGTTGGCACGCCAGACGGGTCGCAGCCGAGCATCCAGTTCATTGATGTCAGCCAGACCACCAGCCCGTTCGGTCCGTACACGACCTTCGGCATCAACACCACCGACAGCGCCAACACCGCCGGCGGTTGCCCCTGTTTTGGCGACTACGACCAGATCGGCGCCGACCGCAGCGGCTTCTTCATCGCCACCAACCAGTTCTCGATCGGTGGGCCGAATTTCAACGGCTCCGTGATCTATGCGGTTTCCAAGGGCGGCCTCATCAGCGCGGCCCGCGGCAGCGTCCCGCCGCCGGTGGTGCAGGTCTACCGCGTTCCGTTCGCCAGCGACTCGTTCGCGGCATACCACATCTCCCCGTCGACGGTCACTCCTGGTGCCCAGACGAGGGACACGGAGTTCTTCGTCGAGTCGAACTCCAACCTTAACTACGGTCGCGCGCTGCACGTCTACGCGCTGATGAACACCAACCACCTGAACACCGGCGGGCGCCCCGCCATGGTCGAGACCAGCGTGCGCTCAGAGTTCTATTCGTTCCCGCCGAATGCCTTCCAGAAGTCCGGGCCGTTCCCGCTCGGCCAGTCTCTCGGCGCGACCGGGGTCGGGCAGCTTCAGTCCGACTTCAACGCGGTGCAGGAAGTCACCTACGCCGATGGCATGCTCTACGGCACGATGAGCACGGGATTCAACTATGGCACCGGGCAGAATGTAGGCGCCGCCTGGTTCGTTCTGGCTTCGAAGGTCAGAGGCTCGCACATCTCGGTCACCATGGCCGGGCAAGGTTACGTCCGCACGTCGCAGAACCTGCTCTACCCGGTTCTCGGCGTCAACGCCCGCGGCATGGGCTACATGGCCTTTGCCGTGGCCGGTCCGAACCGATACCCGAGCGCGGGTTACATCGTGTTCAAAGGCACGAGGGGAACTGCTGGCCCGGTGCACGTCGCAGCTAGCGGCACCACTCCGCTCGATGACTTCACGTGCTACGCACCGTTCTCCAGCGGCCAGTGCCGGTACGGCGACTACTCGATGGCTCAGTACTACAACGGCCGCGTTTACATGGCGACCGAGTACACCGCCCCGCAGCCCAGGGACTACTTCAGCAACTGGGGTACCCGGGTCTGGTCCGCACCAATCCCGTAGGCCGGTTACCGGTAACGGCCGATCGGCAGAGCAGAGCGGCCGTTGAATCAAAGAGGACCTGAGGGGGGGAGCGCCAGGCGCTCCCCCCCTCAGCCTTACTGCTCGCTTAACCGGCTGCTACCTGCGCGGGCGACGCAGTTCGTGCGGTAGCGCGAAGACCAGGCTCTCGTGCACCGCATCGACCTCCTCCACGGCGGAAAAGCCCGCCGACGCTAGGCGGCCGAGCACCGCCGCGACCAGTTTCTCCGGGACCGAGGCGCCGCTGGTCACACCGACCGTGGACACGCCGTCCAGCCAGGAGTCGTCGATGAGGCCGGAGTCATCTACCAGGTGGGCGGCCGGCGCGCCGGCCTCGCGCGCCACTTCGACCAGGCGAACCGAGTTCGACGAGTTGCCAGAGCCGACGACGATGACCACGTCGGACTCCTTGGCGATCTGCTTCACCGCCATCTGCCGGTTCTGGGTGGCATAGCAGATATCGTCGCTGGGCGGATCGGTCAGCAGCGGGAACCGCTCGCGCAGCGCGGCCACGGTCTGCGCCGTCTCATCCACCGACAACGTGGTCTGCGATAGCCAGGCAACCTTCGCCGGATCGCGGACCTGCACCCGGGCGGCATCTTCGGGACCATCGACGATGTGGATGCTGGCCGGCGCCTCGCCGGTGGTGCCGGTGACCTCCTCATGCCCCTGGTGGCCGATCAGCAGGATGTCGTAGCCCTGGGCGGCGAACCGGCGAGCCTCGTTGTGAACCTTCGAGACCAGCGGGCAGGTCGCGTCGATCGTGCGCAGCGAGCGGTCGCTGGCTTCCCGGTGCACCTGCGGGGCCACGCCGTGCGCGGAGAACACGACGATGGATCCCTCAGGGACTTCGTCGGTCTCTTCCACGAAGATCGCGCCGCGCTGCTCCAGGTCGCGCACGACATGAGTATTGTGCACGATCTGCTTGCGTACGTAGACGGGCTTGCCGTACCGCTCGATCGCACGCTCAACGGTCTGCACGGCGCGGTCCACCCCCGCGCAGTAGCCGCGGGGCTTCGCGAGGAGTACTCGCCTGGCTGGCTCGGACATGGCATCCATCGTAGGTGAACCCGCCGATCGCCGGAAAAGCCGCTTCGGGACAACTAAGTCCGGCGCGCCGCCTCGGGAACCCCCCATCAGCGGCACGTATGCGGCACTATGGCAGATGACGGGCGTCTGCACGCGTTGCTCAGCCGCCGGATCGACGCCGGGCTAGCCGTGCTGGGCGCCGCGCCGGGCCGGGACCGCGCAGGTCCGCCGTCCGGCTGACGTACGAGGAGGGGATCACGATGCAGTTGCCGGAGTACGCCGGGCAGGACAGTGTCGCTCCGGTGAAGGGGATCCGGACGTTCTTTGCCGGGATCGGCCAGCCGCGGACCACCGGGAACCCGGTCAGTAACACCCGGCGGCGCGGGACCGTGCCGGGTCCGCGCGCCGCGGACGGACTGTGGCCCGCCCCCGGGTCACCCGCACCGAGTTCACCCGCACCGAGTTCACCCGCACCGAGTTCACCCGCACCGAGTTCGTCGGCGCCGGCGCGCACCGTGGCCGGGTCCGGGCGGGCCGGGCGGTCCCGGTCTGCCCGACGGCGCAGCGCGACCAGGGACCGGGATCCGCGCTGGCCGTCGCTGAACCTGACCAATAACGTCCGGGTGCTGTCGGAGGACGACCTGGCCCATCTGCCGGCCGCCGACCCGCCCGGCCTCGCGGCCTGGACCGCGTCCGGTCAGTCGCCGCGGCCGGGCCGTTCCCAGCCCGCGCAGTCCGCGGCCCCGGCCCGGCCCTTCGAGCCGGCCCGCGGCGCCCGGCCGCTCGATCCGACGAACAACGTCCGACTGCTCACGCCCGAGGATCTCGCCATACGCGCGGCCGACGCGCCCGTGGGGCTGCCCGGTGGCACGGCTGCGGACCAGGGACCCGCCGCTCCGGCGTCGGCTTGGGCGGATCCCGCTCCCGTGACCTCCCGGGCCTGGGACTCGTCCGCCGTACCTAGCGCTCGGCCCGCGGCATCGGCTGATCGCAGTACCGCTCCAGGCCCGATCAGTGGGTCGGCCAGCCTGCCGATAGCTGGGTACGACCAGCTGACCCTGTCGGCACTGCGGGCCCGGCTGCGCTCGCTGGACCAGAGCCAGATTCGTGTTCTCATCGACTACGAGCGGGCCAATGCCGGCCGACCTGAGGTCGTCTCGATGTTCGAGCGCCGGATCGGCAAGCTCCGGAACGGGCGAGGCTAGCCCGGCTATCCGAAGGGCAAGCGATGCCAGTTCAGACCAGTGCGGAGACGCCGCTCCCGGTACGCACGGTGCTGCGGATGGTCGGCGACTGGATCGGCCGTCTCGGCCGGGTCTGGGTCGAGGGCCAGATCGCGGAGATCAGCCGGCGCGGCGGCACCGTCTTCCTGACGCTGCGCGACCCGG
>JAJYTW010000201.1 GCA_021792855.1 Actinomycetes bacterium | reverse complement strand
GCAGGACGTCCGGGGCAGGTTCCTGGCCGAGTTCTCCTTCCGCGGCCGGGAGCGCCGCAAGCTCCAGTACGCCATCCTGGCCGCCGCCGCGCTGCGCGCCGGCGCCGAACCCGACCTGCTCGATGAGGTGTCCTGGTGGCAGACCGACGACTTCTGGCGCTACGCCCTGTACGCCGCGGTCGCCTACATCCGGCTGGCCGCCAGCCGGGCGGGCGTGCCGGTCAGCCAGGTGTGCCGGGAGCTAGCCGGAAACGGCCATCCTGACCGCCGTGACGGCCAGATCGCCCGTGGCACCAGGACCACGTGAGATGGCCCGGACCTGGCTGTCGATCCGCGTGGACCTCATCGAGGGACACGGCGAGTACCTGTGGCCCCGGCCGGGACGGATCTTCGCCGCCGCCCGCAGTCACACCTTCGCGGACCTGGCGGACGCCATCGACGACGCCTTCGCCCGCTGGGACCGATCGCACCTGCAGGAGTTCACCCTCGCCAGCGGGGTACGGCTGTGCGATCCGGACCCGGACTGGCAGATCGAAGGCGAGCCCGAGGAAGACTTCCGTCGCGCACGGCTGTCGAGGCTGCGACCGGGCGAGCAGTTTGCCTACGTCTTCGACCTCGGCGACAACTGGGCGCACCTGTGCACCGTCGGCTCCAGCCGGATCGACCCGTTCGAGACCCTGGGCATCCAGCCCGCCAAGCCGCTGCCGTACTGGGGCTGGGGCGACATTCCTGACCAGTACCGGCGCCGCTGGGACGGTGATGACGGCGAGACGCCGATGCCGCGTGATCCCGGCCCGGGCAACCTGCCGCCCCTGCGGCCGATGTGGGGACCCGGAGAGTCCCGGACCCGCCCGCCGCTCACCCCGCTCTAGGCACCACCCGGCACCGGCGGACACGCGCTATCCGTGCGGACGGCCCGGCCTCTATTTCCCGCGCGCCGGCGCTGTCATGATGAGCGGGGAGGGGCCCGCCAGGCACACTCCCAGGACGGAGACCGCCAGTGACAGCACTGCCCACGGCGCCCGGTCCGGCAGCCAACACCGCCGCCCATCCCGGCCCGGCGACGGCCGGGTCTCGCCACCGACGTCGCCGCGTCCTCACGGCGATCGCCGTCGCAGTGGCGGTAGTCGCCGTCGCAGCCACCCTGGCGGCCCGCTACCAGCCGATCGCCTACGGCGGCCTGAGCAACAGCGCCGAACTCTTCCCCGGTCTGCCGCCCGGCCACGGCATCCACGCCGTCAACAACCTGGGCGGATTCAGCCAGGACATCTACCTCCCGCCCCAGCGCGGCCCGTTCTCGCTGCTGGCGTCGCTACGGAACAACGGCCCGTATCCGATCACCATCGAATCGGTGTCCCTGCCGGCCGGCGGACCGGTCCTGGCCGCCCCGGTCCGCTACTCCACCCCCGGCATGGGCGGATCCAGCCAGATCCCCCCGCCCGTCTCGCGGATCCTGCACGACATCCGGCTCGGGCCTGGCCAGACGATGTTCCTCGGCTTCCTGGTTCGAACCTCGCCCTGCGCCCAGCGCCGCTACTGGATGCGAGTTCCCTCGTTTAACGTCCGGGTCGGCTTCGGCCCGTTCACCAGAACCGTCGCGATCCCGTGGGGCACTGGCGGCGACTCGCTGCTCCTGCACGCACCCGCCGGGCACCCCGGCATGCCCGGAACCTTCTGCCTCCCCCGCACCACATAACCGCTACCCGGTCGTCATGACGGCGCCAAGCTCCACAGGTACGTCGCGCTGCTGCGCCGCGAGGCCGCCGCGCCGGGCATGAGTAGGCGGCTGTCCGGCGTCATCACCAGCGTGGCCGGCCTCGTCGTGGCCACACCGGGATTCACCAGCCCCGGCCAGGGCACGACCACCCTCCGCACCACGGGACTGCACGCCCTGTGCACCACATACGGCGTGCGGAGCTAGCGCCGCCACTTCCCCGCGCCCTGGCCGGGTGCTGGCAGAACAGACCCCGCCCAGACCCCGGCCGGTCATCGTCCCGGACCACCGCCCAGACGGCGGCGGATCGCCTGGGTGTGCGGATGGTCCGGGCCGTATAGGTGCTCGCTGTCGGCGAGGACCTTCCAGTACAGGCTGGTCGCCTTGCCGCGCCGCCCGGCCCGGTCGTAGGCAGCGGCCAGGGCGCCGCGGGCGATGACGGTGATCCGGTCACCGCGGCCCAGGGCACGCTCGCAGTCCGCCACGACCTGCTTCAGCAGCCGGATCGCCTCACCGTGCCGGCCGGCCGCGCTGTAGGCCGCGCCGAGCCCGCTGCGGGAGTTCAGGACCAGCTGATGGCCCGGTCCGCGCAGCCGCTCCTGTTCCGCGGTGGCCCGCTCCTTCGCGCTGATCGCCTGGTCGTGGCGGCCGGCCAGGATGCACGCGTTCCCGAGGGAGTCCAGTGCCGTCAGCGTGCGCGAATGACCGGGGCCGAGGATGCGCTCGCCATCGGCGCACGCCCGCTCGAGCATGACGACAGCGTCGCCGTACCGCCGGGCGGTCATGGTCGAGGTACCGAGGGTCATCCGGGCGGAGATCAGGTCCGGGTGGTCCGTCGGCAGCACCCGCTCAGCGGCGGCCAGATTCCGCCCGGCCAGGTCCATCGCCTGATCGACTCGCCCCAGCCCTAGCCAGGTGGCCGCGGCCCGGTCACGGAACACCAGCGTGTCCGGATGCTCCGGCCCCAGCACCGCCTCACCCCGGGCCAGGACCGCTTCCAGCGCTTCCGCCGCCGACTGCCTGGCTGCCCGGTCAGCAGCGGCCAGCCACAGCCGGGCGGCCAGGGCGCAGCGGCTCATCAGCGTGTCCGGATGATCCGCGCCCAGCACCCGCTCCTGGCCCGCCAGCGCCGGCCGCAGGCCCGCCACCGACTCCGCGTACTGCCCGGCCGCCGCCAGCGACCCGGCCAGCTCATACCCGGCGGCCAGCGTCAGCGGGTCATCCGCGCCCCCGGCGCTCTCGCACGCCGCCAGATGCGCCCGGGCCGCCGCCACCGACTCGCCATCCCGGCCCGCGAACCGGTACGCCCGCACCAGCAGCACCCGCGCACCCAGCACGCCGCCGCCGGCCGCCACGGCGGCGGCAACCTGCTGCTCCCACCCCGCCACCTGCGCCGCCATCCGCTCCGGCGACACCGGCAGATCAAACGGAAACCGGCTACCCCACATCAGCGCCGCCAGCCCGGTGCGCACCCATTCCCGACCCTCCTGCCACGCTGCGGCGACGCCCCATTACCGCAATTTCAGAATGCGACCACGATTCCGCCCCGGCCGCAACTGAGGTCCCGTCCGGAAGCGAAGGACCTCGCAGCCGACGGGCAGCCGGCAGTCCAAAAGAGCACCGATCCGTGACCGGCCAGGCCGGGCGGTGCCGATGCGGGCGGACAACCAGCCACGACGCATCTCTGGCCGTCACTGCCAGGCGGTGGCGTTCCAGTGCAGCATCAGCGTTCGCGAGACCGCGCCGCCGACCGTCCAGGCGGCGCCTGAGTGCGGGACGACGGCGACGCCGTGCAGCAAGTTGAACTGGCTCGGCTGGGGGATCCTCACCTGCCTCCAGGCGCGCCCGTTCCAGCGAAGCGCCAGGACTCGACTGGCTGAACCGAAATAGCTGCCCACAGCCCAGGCGTTGTCCGCCGAGGAGGCGCTGACGGACGTAAGAGACACGCCCGGGACTTTCGAGCGGACGACTTGCACGGTGCGACCGCAGGTCCAAGTCCGGCCGTTCCAGTGCAGAAGCACCGATCTGGACGCGAGTGCACGGTCGTATCCGACGACGAAGATGTTCCTGGCTGAGGTAGCGGCCACCGCAGTGAGCCCGTAGGGCATTCCGATGTCCGGGCTGGGGATCTTGCCCCACTGCCGCCCGTTCCAGTGCATGATCGGCGGCAGACCGCCACGTGCCGGGGAGTTGGTGACCGCCCAGGCGTTCGTCGCGGAGGTGGCTGCCACTGCGGTGACCACGCCGCCCTCGCGCGCCAGCCCGGCGGCCAGCCGCACACGGGTCCACGCCCTGCCGTTCCAGTGCAGCATCAGCGCCGCGCCGGTGCCGCCGCCTATCGTGGCCTCGTTGCCGACCGCCCACGCGTTCGTGGCCGAGGTGGCGGCCACGCCGTTCAGGTCTCCGCCGTACGTCGTTCGCGGGATCGGCACCTCCCGCACCGTCGTGCCGGTCACCCGCAGCATGAGCGGGAAGGAACCCCGGCCGCTCCCGGACATCCCCCGCTCACCCGCAGCCCACGCACCGCCAGGGAAGATGGCCACGCCGGTCAGCGAACCTGTCACCGGCAGCGCCGGATCGCGCAGCATCCTCCAGGCTGCGCCGTTCCACTGCGCGAGAAGAGGCCGCTTATGCGGGAAGGTCGTGCCGACGGCCAGGGCACTGCCCGGCGACCGCGCCGCTACGGCGGTCAGATACCCCGGGCCCGGCGGCAAGTCCCACCTGGGGCTCTGGCCGCCTGGCGCCGTCGCCCGCGATACTCGCACGGCCGGGCAGGCCAGCACCCGGGCAGCCGCAGCCGGCGCATGGGACGACGTGCCCGGAGTCCCCACCGCGCAGACCGCCAGGATTCCTACGAGGTACCGGCTCGTGGACGTTGCCGTCATGCACCCTAACGTCCCAAGCTCTGCCGTCAGCGTCAACCTGAAATGGCGGAAATATTGTCCCGAATAGGTAACTGCCCGACAATCTTTCTCGGTGCTCAGACTTCCTCGGTGTCACCCAAGAGTTCTTGACCGACAGTTCTTGGCTGATTATGGTCAGAGCATGCCTGAGACGACGGATGATGCGCGGGTGACTGACCCGGTGGCGCTGCGGGCACTGGCTCATCCCGTCCGGTGGAAGCTGATCGATGTGCTGGCCAGCGAGGGCACGGTGACCGCGACCCGGTGCGCGCAGGTGCTGGGCGAGAGCACGGCGACGTGCTCGTATCACCTGGGGATCCTGGCCAAGTACGGCTACATCACCCGCGTGGCCGGAGCGCAGTGGCGCGAGAAGCCGTGGAAGCTCGCGCGGGGTGACCTCGGCATCTCCGCGTCCGGAGACGACCTGGAGCAGGCGGCGGCCTCCCGCGCGGCGGCGGCCGCGTTCGTGGACCACGAGATGACGCGGCTGAAGGACTCCCTCCGCGCCAGCGCGGGCGAGCCGGCCGAATGGCAGGGCACGCACAAGATCATGGCCGCAACGGCCAGGCTGACCGCAGCCGAGGCACGGCAGGCGATCACCGAGATCGGCCAGGTGCTGGCCAGGTATGGCGAGCGGGCCGGCGCATCAGGGCAGCCGGGAACTGCCCGGGAGGTCCGGCTGTTCGCCGCCATCAGCCCGGTCCCGGCCGGCCCGGCGCCTGGCAACCCGGCGCCCGCCGGCCCGCCGGATGACTAGCCCGTCCCCGGCGGGCCGCACAGAAATATCCGGGCTGCGGCGGAACGCGAACTGGCACCGGCTCTGGCTGGCGCAGGCGATCTCGCTGACCGGGGACAGCGTCTTCGACATCACGGTCATGCTGTGGGTCGCGGTGGTGCTGGCCGGGAGCCGCCCGTGGGCCCCGGCCGCCGCGAGCGGCGTCCTGATCGCGGCCGCCGTCCCGGTCCTGGCCGTCGGCCCGGTCGCCGGCGTCTGGATCGACCGGTGGGACAAGCGGCGGATCATGATGACCGCCGACGCCGCACGCGCCGCGGTCATCGCGGCCCTGCTCCTGGTCACGGTCCCCGGCAACGGACTGCCGGTTCCGCTGAGCCTGACGGCCGCCTACGTGGTCGTTGCCGCCGAAAGCGCGCTCGCTCAGTTCTTCAACCCGGCCCGCCTCGCCCTGCTCGGCCTCGTCGTCGCGCCCTCCGACCGGCCGCGGGCCGGCGGGCACCTGCAGGCAACCGCCGGCGCCGCCGCGATTATCGGCCCGCCGATCGCAGCACCCATGCTGTTCGCCGCAGGCATCCGGTGGGCCATCGTGATCGACGCCGCCTCGTTCGCCCTCTCCTTCGCCGCCATCTCGCGCATCCGCCTGACAGCTCAGCCGGCCGAGCCTGGCAGCCGCACCGGATTCCGCCGCGAGTTCACCGCCGGCCTGCGGTTCTTCATCACCAACCCGGCCCTGGTCGCGATGACCGCCGGCGTGATGATCTGCACCCTCGGCACCGGCGCGCTCAACGCCCTCGAAGTTTTCTTCATTCGAGACAACCTGCACGCCACCGCCTCCTGGCTCGGCACGTTCGCCGCCGTCATCGGCGCCGACGCGATAGCCGGCGCACTGGCCGGCGGCTGGGCCGGCAGCCGGATCGGCCCCGGCAGGGTCTTCTGGATCGGCATGGTCACCGGCGGAATGCTGCTGCTGGCCTACTCCCGCCTCACCCAGATCACGCCCGCGCTCGCTATCCTCGCGGCGGCCGGATTCATGTTCGGCGCCATCAACGCGGCCGCGCCGCCGCTCCTGCTGGCCCTGATACCGCGGAACATGATGGGCCGGGCCATGTCCGTGTTCAACCCCCTCCAGCAGGTCGCGGGCATCACCTCACTCGCCGCCGCCGGCATTCTCGCCGGAACCGTGCTCCGCGGCTACCGTGCCGACATCGCCGGCCTCACCCTCGGCCCCATCAGCACCATCTTCGGAATCAGCGCACTCCTGATCATCGCAGCCGGCGCGGTCATGATCAGACCGCTATCCGGCCTCGCCGCACCGACCCGCGAGATCCCGACACCACAAGTACAAGCGTGACGCCTGGCACAACTTGGTGGCCTACCGGGCCCCTTTCATATGCTGATATTGGTATATGATCGTCAGATGGCCCGCGCTTCCACGACGTCGGACGTCTTCAACGCGGTTGCCGAGGCTGGCCGCCGCGAGATCCTGGACGTACTGATGACGGGCGAGAAGACAGTCGGGGCGATCGTGCGCGACCTCTCGATGTCTCAGCCCCAGGTTTCCAAGCACCTGCGGGTACTCAGCGAGGTGGGACTAGTCAGGTACCGGGCCGACGGGCGCTATCGGCTCTACCGCGCGGAACCAGTGCGCCTCCGGCCGTTGCACGACTGGCTGGCCAAGTATGAGCAGGCGTGGAATGCGCGACTGGATCGGATCGACGACATCCTCCACGAGCTACAGGGACAAGGAGAGCGCAGTGACCCCTGATCGGCACGGCTCGGCACGGATCGAGTTCCCGAGCGAGCTCGAGATCCTCATCACGCGAGAGTTCGACGCTCCGATCGCCCTAGTCTTCGACGTCTTGACCAAACCCGAGTACGTGCGGAGATGGGGCGCCACACCCCCGGACCAGATGCAGGAATGCACGATCGACCTACGCGTCGGAGGGAAGTACCACTCGTCCTTCGTGACCGAGGACGGAACCGTATGCTCGCTCGACGGCACCTACCTGGAGGTCGACCCGCCTTTCCGGACCGTGGAAACCTGGCTGTTCGACGGCTGGCCGGATGCGGAAGCGGTCGAAACATGGCAGCTGCACGAAACTGACGGAGTCACGACGGTGACGATGCGGCTGGCGTTCCGCGACAAGGCTGGCCGTGACCACTATCCCGCCAGCCCTCAGAACCTGGACGAACTGACCAGCTCCAACGGAGTGCTTGACAGCTTCGAGGCGATCGGAGATGTCCTGCGGTCACTGCTAGACCAGAAGGAAACAACAGCCGCCAGCGGGCGCTGAATATACGCGGCCAGTACCTCACCCAGATGCGCAAGAGCGCCAGCCTGACCCAGGCCGAGGTCGCCCAGGCCATGGGCGTGTCCCAGCAGCGCGTTTCCGCCATCGAGAACGGCGCTGTCGCCGAACTCGCCACTCTCGCCGACTACATCCGCGCTCTCGGAGGCGAACTCAAGATCATCGCCGACTTCGGCGACTCCTGGCGCCGGGTCGCCTAGCCAGGCAGATCACGGCCGCAGCCCGCGCCTCCGAACGAGTGCCCGCGGCGTTCGGCATCGTGGACTGGTGCCGGAGACCTGATTCAGGGACCCTTAGCCGGGATGAGCGAGAACCCGCGAGGAATCCTCGCCGCACGCCGCGTCGTGGTCACCGGCATGGCCGGTGCAGGCAAGAGCACGTTCTCGCGAGCGCTGTCGGCGCAGACCGGCCTGCCCGTCATCGTTCTCGACGCCCACTACTGGCGGCCGGGATGGACCCAG
>JAJYTW010000200.1 GCA_021792855.1 Actinomycetes bacterium | reverse complement strand
GGCCGAGGGCACGCCGGCCGAGGGCACGCTGGCCGCGACGGAGACGCTGGCCCGCGCCACGGTCCCGGTCGTCACCACCGTCCCGGCACCGCTCCCCGGGCCGGAGATCCGGTCCGCCGCGACCGACGGCATGGTCGTGCTCACCAGCGGCGCCACGCCTAGCTTGCGGTACGGGCCAGGGTCGTACGGGCTCTGCTTGTTCACCGGCAGGATCGGGAACCAGTCCATCGTCCGGCGCAGGCCCAGCGACCTGGCCAGCAGCGCGTAGTCCAGCGGCGTGCTCGTGTAGTCCAGTTCCTGGGTCAGATCGCCCTGGATCACCAGGCTGTCGACCGGGGTCCAGTTCCGCGGGTAGACGCCCTCCAGCGCGAACACGGCCGGCCAGTTGCCGCTGGCCCGCACCTGGCGCAGGTAGTCGTTGACGCCGCGGCTGTAGGCGATGAGCATCCGCGCGGCGATGCTCGACTTCGGCATCAGCGCCCACTCCCGCTGCGCCGTCCGGAGCAGGCCGAGCCGCAACTCGAACCGGTCCGAGCTGAGCGCGGCCGGGCCGACAAGCTGGGACAGCCGCCCCTCGCCCAGCCTGCGCTGGAGGTCCATCTGCTCCAGCCGGAACCTGGCGTGCAGGTAGCCGAGTGCCAGCACGGCGTCCGCCGTGGTCGCCGCGTCGATCGTGGCCACGCCCTGGCTGGTGAAGCCGACCCGCACTGGCTTGGCTAGGCCGGGCAGCCGTAGCGTCTGCGAGACCGGCAGTCGCCCGCCCGCGGCGGACGCCCAGGCGCCGTGGCCGGGGTCGAGCGCGGGCCCGAGGGCGGGCACCGTGCCGAACCCGGCGGCGCACACGCCGACCACCGCCGCCGAGGCGACGGCCGCGAGCACGACGTTCACGGTCCGCCGCGCCAGCCTCCAGCGGTGACGACTGGTCACGCGATCATCTCCGGACACTCCCGATCCCCCCGCAAACTGGGCCCGCGCCCGGCGGCCGGCCCGTAGCTACCAGATCGCCGGATGCCGGTCGCGCCATGGCCTGGCCGCCTCGACCTGGGCCGATAGCGAGATCAGGGTCGCCTCATCACCGATCCGGCCCGCCAGCATCACGCCGATGGGCAGGCCGTCAGCGTTCCAGTACAAAGGCAGGTTAACGGCTGGCTGCCCGGAGATGTTGTACAGCGCTGTGTACGGGGTGAACCGCTTCTGCCGTTCGAAGTTCTCGGCGGGGTCGACCTCGTCGAAGTAGCCGACCGGGACCGGAGGTGCGGCGAGGGTCGGGCTGAGGAAGGCGTCGTAGCTGTTTAGCAGGGCCAGCGCGGGCCGCGTGACGGCCTGCAGGTAAGCCTGGGCGAAGATCAGCTCGGTCGCGGTCACGGCGGCGCCCTTTCCCCGCAGGTACCGGGTAAGCGGCAGCAGTTCGCCCTCCTGCGCCGGGTCGATCGGGGCCAGCGTGGCCATCGAGTACCACAGCAGTTCGAACATCGGCACCGCGTCGGGGCCGAAGGGCAGGTCGACGTCCTCGACGTCGTGCCCGAGATCGGCCAGCAGGCTGCTGGCGTCCTCGTAGGCCGCGACGCAATCCGGGTGCACGGTGGCGCCGGGAACCACGGCGGCCATCGAGCGGCCGATCCGGAGCCTGCCGGGCTCCCGCTGCGCGTGCCCGAGGAACGTCTGGCCGGCCGGCAGCGGCGGGGCGTAATACATGTCCCCCGGGTAGTTGCAGGTCATCACGTCCAGCAGTGCGGCGGCGTCGGCAACGCTGCGGGCAATCGGGCCGTCGATGGACAGCCCGGACAGGTCCGGCATCAGTGGGCCGCCGGAGACCCGGCCGCGGCTCGGCTTGATCCCGAACAGCCCGCAGACGCTGGACGGGATCCGGATCGATCCGCCGCCGTCACTGCCCTGCGCGGCGGGCGCCAGGCCCGCGGCCACGGCCGCCGCGGCGCCGCCGCTCGACCCGCCGGCCGATCGGGTCAGGTCCCACGGCGTGCGGGCCGGCGGCCCGATCTTGGTCTCGGTGTAACACGGCAGCCCGAACTCGGGCGTGGCCGTCTTGCCGGTGATGACGATGCCCGCCTTGCGGAGTTCGGCCACGACGTAGTCGTCCTCGGTGGCGACGTTCTCCGCGAAGATCGTCGAACCAAGCGTCATCCGTACCCCGGCGACCATATTCAGGTCCTTGATCGGGATCGGAACCCCGTTCAGCGCGGGGACGCCGGACGGATCGCCGGCCGCCCGCGCCTGCACGGCAAGCTTCTCCGCCGCGGCGGCCTGCTGCCTGGCCAGGTCGGCCGTGACGGTGTAGAAGGCGCCGGTCTGGGAGTTCAGCCGGTCGATCCTGGCGAGATAGTGCTCGGTGATGTCCACCGGGGAGAGGTCGCCGGACCGGATCGCGGCGGCCTGCTCGAGCGCGGTCAGATCGTGAATGTCAGCCACGTTACCGAACAGTAGAACGACGGGAGCCGGGCGTCCAGGGTGCCCGGCGGATGCCGGCAGCCGGTCCGCTGGCCATATTCGGCGAGTGAGAAATCGGCTACGCTCAGGATGTGAACTTCGAGGTCCGCCGCCGTTCCGAGGGTCAGGGAACCGGGACCGCAGAAGTCGGCGAAGCCCGCGGCGAGCACCCGGCCACACCGCGGCGCGGCACCGACCCGAGGATCCGCGCCTGGCTCTGGCGGGGGGTGATCGCCCTCGCCGTCTTCCTCGGTGTCCAGTTCTGGCTCGACTGGCGGTACGCACTGACCGCGGTCGTGGTCTACCTCGCCGCCGACGTGCTGTTCCGGTCCAGGACGATGGCCGTGGTCCAGCCCGAGACCCAGTTCACCGTGGCGCAGCGGTATACCCGGCGCCGGCTCGCCGTGCTGAACGCGGCGGGCTACGTCGCGCTGCACTCGCGGGTGATACCGGGCCGGGACTCGGTCATCGATCACCTGGTGGTCGGTCCGGCCGGCATCTTCGCGATCGACTCGGAGAAGTGGGACCGGCGGCTTCCGCTCCGGGCCATCGGCGGGATGCTCTACCACGGCCCGCACAGCATGGAGGCCAGGCTGGCGCACGCGCGGGATGAGGCTCACTGGGGCGCCGAACTGATCGGGCGGGCGCTTGGCAGGCAGCTTCGGGTGCATCCGGTGATGGTCGTCTACGGTCCCGACGTTGCCTGGTCGGTGATGAAGGTCAAGGGTGTCGACGTGATCGCCGGCGGCCATGTCAACGGCTACTTCCGCAAGCTGTCCAAGGCCACCGTGCGCCATCATCTGAGCACGGAGCAGATCGCCGCGCTGGTAGCCGCCGCCGAGCGCGCGCTGCCGCCGCTCGAGCAGGACTGATCAGGCGTCGTCCGCCCGGACCGACCCGCTCCCCCGCCCGGACCGCCGCACTCCCCCGCCCGGACCGCCGCACTTCCCCGCCCGGACCGACCCGCTCCCCCGGCGACCAACGCACCGCAGGCCACCCGCCCGGACCGGCCCGCTCCCCGGCCCGGTTAATCTGTGTGCGGTTCATGGGACTTGCGGATGGGACGGGTTGTGACCACGGCACGAGACTGGGTGGCCGGTGCGCGTCCGCGCACCCTGCCGGCCGCGGTGGTTCCCGTCGCCGTCGGCTCGGGCGTCGCGGCAGGCTATGGCGGCTTCAGCCTCTGGCGGGCCGCGCTAGCGCTCGTGGTCGCCCTGGCCCTGCAGATCGGCGTGAACTACGCCAACGACTACAGCGACGGCATCCGCGGCACCGACCGGCAGCGGGTCGGCCCGGTCCGCCTCGTCGGCTCCGGCCTGGCCACACCGCGCCAGGTGCTCGCCGCCGCCCTCATCTGCTTCGGCGTGGCCGGGGTGGCCGGCCTGATCCTGGCCGCCGCGACCACCTGGTGGCTCCTGCTCGTCGGCGTCGCGGCGATCGCGGCGGCCTGGTTCTATACCGGCGGCAGCCGGCCCTACGGCTACCGCGCCCTCGGCGAGGTCTCGGTCTTCGCCTTCTTCGGCCTGGCCGCCGTGGCCGGCACCGCCTACGTGCAGATGCAGCGGCTGACCTGGCTGACCCTGGTCGCGGCGATCCCGGTCGGCCTGCTCGCCTGCGCGCTGCTGGTGATCAACAATCTCAGGGACATCCCCTCGGACCGGGAGTCCGGAAAGCGAACCCTCGCGGTGGTGCTTGGCGACCAGCGCACCAGGCTGCTGTACGCCGCGTGCGTCTGGCTGCCGTTCGCGTTCGCCGCCGCCATGACCCCGGCGGCTCCGCTGGCGCTGCTCGCGCTTGCCGCGATCCCGCTGGCGATACCGCCGGCCCGGATGGTGATCGCCAGGGCGACCGGGCGGGACCTGATCGCGGCGCTCGGACAGACCGGCAGGCTGCAGCTAGCGTTCGGCGTCCTGCTGACCGTTGGCCTGGCCGTCAGGCCGTGACAGCAATTCGGCGTCGACCGGATTGCGTGGCAGCGTCACCTGCGGCACCGGCGCGGGCCGCTCGGCGCCCGTTGCGCCGAACGCCTCGCTGATGGCCCGCAGGGCGCTGCTGAGCTCGCTCGGTATCATCCACACCGTGTTGCCCTCGCCCTGCGCGAGCTGGGGAAGCGTCTGGAGGTACTGGTAGGCGAGCAGCTTCGGGTCAGGGTTGCCCTCGTGGATGGCCTTGAATACCGATCCGATGGCCTGCGCCTGACCCTCGGCACGCAGGATCGCCGCTTGCTTGTCGCCCTCGGCCCGCAGCACAGCGCCGCGCTTGTCGCCCTCCGCCGTCAGGATCTGCGACTGCTGGAGTCCCTCGGCGTGCAAGATCGCCGCGCGCTTCTCCCGTTCGGCCTTGAGCTGCTTTTCCATCGCGTCCTTGATCGACTGCGGTGGATCGATGGAGCGGATCTCCACCCGGGTCACCCGGATGCCCCACTTGCCTGACGCGTCGTCAAGCACCCCGCGCAGCAGGGTGTTGATCCGATCCCGTGAGGTCAGCGTCTGCTCCAGGTCCATGCTGCCGATCACGCTGCGGAGCATGGTGGCCGCTAGCTGCTCGATCGCCTGGATGTAGTTGACGATCTCGTAGTCCGCCGCCCGAGGGTCGGTGACCTGGAAGAACAGCACCGTATCGATGGCCACGACGACGTTGTCCTCGGTGATCACCCGCTGACCGGTGAACGACACAACCTGCTCCCTCAGGTCGATCAGGTCCTTGACCTTGTCGATCATCGGGAGCACCAGGTGCAGGCCGGGCTCCAGCGTCTTGTGGAACTGGCCGAGACGCTCGACATTGCGTGCCCGGGCCGGGGGAACAAGCCAGATCGAGCGGCTCAGGAACACCACGACGAGCATGACGACGACGATCGCCACCACGAGTACTACTACGGCTCCTGACGACATCTCTACTCCCTGGGGTGGACAAGGGCGACGGCGCCCTTGATCTGCAGGACGTCGACCGTCGAGCCGGCCTGGATGATCGATACCTCGTCATAGGGCCTGGCCGACCACTCCTCGCCGCCGATCTTGACCAGTCCGCCCCGCGGCGACACGTCGGCCAGCACGTACCCGGTCTGGCCGACGAGTGCCGCGGTTCCGGTAGGCAGCGTGGACCTGCGCCTCAGCCGCCGCATGGCGACCGGCCTGATCAGCACGAGGCCAGCGAGGGACACAGCGGCGAACGCCGCGACCTGGAGGGCCCAGCCTCCCCCGAGACCGCTGGTCAGCGCCGCCGCGAGCGATCCGACCGCCACGAGGCCGAAGGTCAGCGTCGTGGTCAGCAATTCCGCGACGCCCAGTGCGACCGCCACTACGAGCCAGACCACGAGAAGGGCCACGTGCAGCTCCGGCTTTCGGTTTCTGAACCTGCAACTATGACGATAGGCCTGTCTGACGGCTGATGGTACTTTCGGTGTGTTCGCGGCAGCCGAGCTTCATAATCGGCTGCATAACCGGCACCATGGTGTCTGCACCCTGATGTCGTCAGCCTCGGTGTCGTCATCTCGCGGAGGGATCGGCCATGCCCCGCCCAGTTGCCCTGTCCTATAGCCACGGCGTGTCCTCCATACCGCTGCTCGGCGAGACCATCGGCGCCAACCTGCGCCGGATCGCCGCCGCCCATCCAGACCGTGAGGCCCTCGTCGACGTCACCTCCGGCCAGCGCTGGACCTACGCCGCGTTCGACGCGGACACCGACACGCTGGCCGCCGGACTGATCGCCACCGGGATCGGCGTCGGCGACCGGGTCGGCATCTGGGCGCCCAACTGCGCCGAGTGGGTGCTGCTCCAGTACGCCACCGCCAAGGCCGGCATCATCCTGGTGAACATCAACCCGGCGTACCGCAGCCACGAGCTTTCCTACGCCCTGGCCCAGTCCGGCGTGCGCCTGCTGATCAGCGCCGAGAGCTTCAAGACCAGCGACTACCAGGCGATGGTCACCGAGGTCCGGCCGACCCTGAGCGACCTGGAAGACGTCATCTACCTCGGCACCGGGCGCTGGGACGACCTGATGACGGCGGGCCGGGCCGACGGCGCACGGGACCGGCTCACGGAGATCGAGGTCGGCCTGTCGGCCGACGACGCGATCAACATCCAGTACACCAGCGGCACCACCGGGTTCCCGAAGGGCGCGACGCTGTCGCACCACAACATCCTGAACAATGGGTTCTTCATCGGCGAGGGCTGCCGGTACACCGAGGCCGACCGGGTGTGCATACCGGTGCCGTTCTACCACTGCTTCGGGATGGTGCTCGGCAACCTCGCCTGCACCACCCACGGCGCGGCGATCGTCATCCCGGCGCCGGGGTTCGACCCGGCGCAGACCCTGCGGACCGTGCAGGCTGAACGGTGCACCTCGCTGTACGGGGTGCCGACCATGTTCATCGCCGAACTCGCGCTCCCCGATTTCGCCAGCTACGACCTGTCCACCCTGCGCACCGGGATCATGGCCGGCTCGCCCTGCCCGGTCGAGGTGATGAAGCGGGTCGTCTCCGAGATGAACATGACCGAGGTAACGATCTGCTACGGGATGACGGAGACCTCACCGGTGTCCGCGCAGACCACGCCCGACGATGACATGGAGCGCCGGGTGGCGACCGTTGGCCGGGTGCACCCGCATGTCGAGGTCAAGATCGTCGACCCGGAGACCGGCCGGGTGCTGCCCCGCGGCGAGGCCGGCGAGATGTGCACCCGCGGCTACTCGGTCATGCTCGGCTACTGGACCGAGCCGGAGAAGACCGCCGAGGTGATCGACGCCGCCCGGTGGATGCACACCGGCGACCTGGCCACGATGGACGAGGGCGGCTACCTGAACATCGTCGGCCGGATCAAGGACATGGTGATCCGCGGCGGCGAGAACGTCTACCCGCGCGAGGTCGAGGAGTTCCTGTACTCCCATCCGGCCATCGAGGACGTCCAGGTCATCGGCGTGCCCGACGTCAAGTACGGCGAGGAACTGTGCGCCTGGGTGAAGCTGCGGCCGGGCGAGACCCTGACCGAGCAGGACGTGCGGGACTACTGCCGCGGCAAGATCGCGCACTACAAGGTCCCGCGCTACGTCCGGTTCAGCAGCGACTTCCCGATGACCGTGACCGGCAAGGTGCAGAAGTTCAAGATGCGCGAGACCTCGATCGCCGAGCTTGGCCTGGAGACGGCCAGCCAGACCCGCACCGCCTGACGCCCCGATCGGGGCCGGACGACGGCACCGCCGGTCCGGCCGTCCGACCGTCCGGCCATCGGCACCGGCGGCCGGTTGCGGCCGTGAGCTGGGTTTAGATTGCTCGGCGCGTGGCAGATTCCCGGGTGTTCCGCGGCGAACCCAGGGAGTGCGGCCTGATGGCGAATCGCACCGCCCGCACGGCGCGCGCCAGGGACCGGCGCCCGGGGATCATCCGGGCAAGCGATCACCGCCGGCCGGGCCGCTCGCGATGCGGATTGCACAGACTAGCCCGGCCGGCGGCCGGGCTATCGGCATGCCTGACCGTGGCCGGGTGCGCGGGAGTCGGCGCGGCGCCCGGCGGCCCGGCCGCTGCCGGGCACGCCCGGCGGGCCGCGGGGTCGGCGGTTGCGCTCGCGGCGGGCGGCCGGACCGTGCTCGCGGCGGGTGGCCGGACCGTGCTCGAGCCGGTCTGGGCCCCTTACCAGTTGCCGGCCCCGGTCACCGGTGTCACCGCGACACCGCACGGCGCGACG
>JAJYTW010000199.1 GCA_021792855.1 Actinomycetes bacterium | reverse complement strand
GCCGACGGCGGGATCAGCGCGACGCTGCGGGACGTGGCCAGGTTCGGCCAGCTGATCCTGCGGCGCGGCCGGGTCGGCAACCGGCGGATCCTGCCCGGCGCGTGGATCGACGACACGATCCGGGGCGCCCGGGACGGCGCGGACGCGTTCACCGGGGGCGACAACCCGCCCGGCTACCCGGCGGGCAGTCATTACCGGAACTGCTGGTGGGTCCGCGATCCGTCGGTGCCGTTCTTCCACGCCACCGGGATCAACGGGCAGAACATCTTCGTGCACGTCCCGTCCGAGACCGTGGTCGTCAAGCTGTCGACCTGGCCGACCGCGCTGGACGCCGGCTTCCTCCGTCAGACGGCTACGGCAGCGAAGACGATCTCGGAAGCACTGGCGGCCGGCCGGGTCTGAGTCGGTCGGCCCGGACGGATGCCGGCGGCACGTGGCCGGCCGGCCGCGTGACACAATCGCAGCGTGTCATCGGGGGAGTACTGCCTGGTTACCGGGGCGACGGGATACATCGGCGGCCGGCTGGTCCCGGAACTGCTGGCCGCCGGATACCGGGTCCGGTGCATGGCCCGCGACCCGGGCAAGCTGCGCGACCGGCCCTGGGCGGACGCGGTGGACCTGGTCCGGGCGGACGCGCTGGACGCCGCCGCGGTCCGGGCCGCCCTGGACGGCGTGGACGTCGCGTACTACCTGATCCACCAGATGGGCTCGGCCGGTGAGTTCGAGCAGCGGGACCGGCAGGCGGCCCGGATCTTCGCCGCCGCCGCGGCGGCGGCCGGCGTCCGCCGGATCGTCTACCTCGGCGGCCTGACCCCGGCCTCCGGCGATGCGCTGTCGGCGCACCTGCGGTCCAGGGACGAGGTCGGCGCCATCCTGCTCGACAGCGGCGTGCCGACCGCGGTGCTCCAGGCCGCTGTGATCATCGGCAGCGGGTCGGCCTCGTTCGAGATGCTCCGCTACCTGACCGAGCGGCTGCCCGTCATGATCACCCCGCGCTGGGTCCGGACCAGGATCCAGCCGATCGCCGTCGGTGACGTGCTGCGGTACCTGACCGGCTGCGCCGCGCTCCCCGCCGACGTCAGCCGCCGGTTCGACATCGGCGGGCCGGACGTCCTGAGCTACGCCGAGATGATGCGCCGGTACGCCCGGGTGGCCGGACTCCGGCGCCGGATCATTCCGGTTCCGCTGCTGACCCCGCGGCTGTCCTCGTTGTGGGTAGGGCTGGTGACTCCGGTGCCCGCCGGACTGGCCAGGCCGCTGGTCGAGTCGCTGCGCAACGAGGTGGTCTGCGCCGAGCACGACATCGCCGGGCACATCCCGGATCCGCCGGACGGGCTGATGCCGCTGGACCAGGCGATCGCGCTCGCGCTCCGGCACGTCCGGACCGGCGAGGTGGCTACCCGCTGGTCGTCGGCGTTCCCGGTCGGCGCGCCGACCGCGCCGCTGCCCGACGATCCGAAGCTCGGCGGGTGGCGGGACGGCGAACGCGACGAGCCTGACCTGCTGCCCAGCGACCCGCAGCCGAGCGACCCGGCCTGGTCCGGCGGGTCGCTCTATCTGGACGACCGGACCCGGGTGGTCCGGGCCGACCCGGAGATCTTGTGGCAGACGATCGAGGGCATCGGGGGCGAGCGCGGCTGGTACTCGTTCCCGCTGGCGTGGGGGGTGCGCGGCATGCTGGACCGGGCCGTGGGCGGCGTGGGCCTGCGCCGCGGCCGCCGCGACCCCGATCACCTGCAGGTCGGTGACGCGCTCGACTTCTGGCGGGTCGAGGAGGTCGTTCCCGGCTCGCTGCTCCGGCTGCGCGCGGAGATGAAACTGCCCGGACTGGCCTGGCTGGAGTTCTCGGTGCGGCGCGACGCGGCGGGCCGGACGGTCTACCGGCAGCGCGCGATCTTCCGGCCGTTCGGCCTGCTCGGGCAGGCGTACTGGTGGTCAGTGCTGCCGTTCCACGGGATCGTGTTCGGCGACATGCTGCGCAACATCGCGGCGACCGCGGGCCGGGCCTCGGCCGGCCAGGTGGCCGGCCCCGCGCGCGACCGCTAGCTGGCCAGGCTGCCGGACGAGTCCATGCGCGGGCGGGCCTGAACTCGCTGCTCGCCCCGGCCGCGTGATCGCGTCAGTACCTAACCAACGCCTGCGACCAGGGCGAGGCTGAGCTTGGCCGCGTCTTCGCTGCCCGGTGCGGCGGTGTATATGACGATCTTGAGGTCCGTGTCGGTGTCGCTGAGTACGTCGCAGTCAAAGGTGATGTCGCCGACGTCCGGGTGCCTGATCGTCTTGCGGTCCTCGGTGTGACCGCCGACGGCCCCGTCGTGCCACAGGGCCGCGAACCGCGCGTTGCCGTCTAGCGTGCGGCGGATCAGCGCGGCCAGCCGTGCGTCACCCGGATATCGCGCCGAGGCGCGGCGCAGGTCGGCGACGATCGCGCGATCGGACGCCTCCCGGTTCTCTGACACGATCCGCATGACCGAGGTCCGGCCAGGCGAGCTTCCGGCGACAGGGAACCGGGATTTCACCAGGCTGCGGTCCTCGGGCGCCGTCACGGACGGGTCACCGAGCAGCGCCGCCCAGCTGCGGTTCCACCAGATCAGCCGCCAGTCGGCCGTGAACACCGAGACCGGTGTCTCGCCGAGCCGGGTCAGCACGCGCTGCACGCCGGGCGGAATGTCATCCCTGATCATGCCGTCCTGGGGCGGTCCCAGGCCGGCTAGCCGATACAGGTGATCGCGCTCTTGCGCCGACAGCCGCAGCGCGCGGGCGAGCGCGCTGACCACCTGTGCGGACGGGGTAATGGCGCGGCCCTGCTCAAGGCGGACCACGTAATCCACCGAGACCCCGGCGAGTTCCGCCAGTTCCTCGCGGCGCAGTCCGGCGGCACGGCGCGCGCGGCCGGCCGGCAGCCCGGCATCCGCTGGCGTCAGCCGGTCGCGCCACTGCCGGATCGTCGCGCCAAGAGACGTCTCATCCGTGCTCATGCAAGCCATTATCCGTCGCGTGCCCGCCGTGGCTGACGTGCAAGGTGGTACGGCCATTCCTACCGTCGCGGCATCCCTGGATGCCCCGCGCACGTCAAGGCAAGCTGAAGTCATGACCGCGATTACCTTCATCACCGGGGCGAACAAGGGCCTCGGCTACGAGACCGCCCGCCGCCTGACCGAACTCGGTCACATCGTCATCGTGGGCGCGCGAGACCAGCAGCGCGGCGAGATCGCGGCCGGCGAACTCGGCGTCCGCTTCGTCCAGATCGACGTGGTCGACGACGCCTCGGTCGCGCGTGCCGCCGCCGACATTGAGGCGCATGAGGGCCGAATCGACACGCTGATCAACAACGCAGGCATCATCGGCCGGCGTGCCGCCGCCGAGGACCTCACGGGTGACGACGCGGCGCTGGTGTTCAACACGAACGTCGTGAGCATCGTCCGCGTCACGCACGCGTTCCTCCGGTTGCTCGGGAAGTCGGATAGTCCCGCCGTCATCAACGTCAGCAGCGGCATGGGCTCGTTCGCCCGTACCCATGACCCGGAGCGCGTCGAGTCGACGATCGTTGGCCCGCTCTACACCGCCTCAAAGGCCGCGGTCACGATGCTCACCATGCAGTATGCCAAGGCGCTGCCGGGTATCCGGTTCAACGCGGCCGACCCGGGGTACACGGCGACCGACCTCAATGCGCACAGGGGCCCCCAGACCGTCAGCGAAGGCACCGACGCGATCGTCGCCCTCGCCACCGAAGCCGCCGAGGCAGGAACCGGCCGCTACGTCGACCGCTCCGGCGCCGTCCCCTGGTAGGACGAGCGTCCGGGATGGGGAAGAGCCGGATCTGCGTCGGTCGCTAGCTGGCCAGGCTCCAGCGGGTCCCCTCCGGGGAGTCCCGCACCTCGATCCCGGCCGCCGTCAGCGCGTCCCTGATCCCGTCCGCCGCCGCGTACGATCCGTCCTGCCGCAGCCTGGCCCGCAGGTCGAGCAGTGCGTCCACGGCCGGCCCGAGCCGCTCGGCCGGATCGGCCAGGCCGCGGTCGGCGGCCTGGCCGAGGCGGGTCACCAGGCCGCGCAGCACGGCGCGGGCCCGCTCGGAGTTGTCGTTCTCGTCGGTGTCGGTCGCCCACGCCTCGATCGCGGACTCCAGGTCAAGGACGGCGGCGACCATCGCGGCGCTGCTGCGCTCAGTCTCGGCGGCGGCGAACCGGTCCTGCAGCACCTGGGTGATCTCCGGCAGTTCCAGCGAGTCCAGTCCGGGCTGCCCGCTCGGCACGGTCCCACCGGCGTCTGCCACACCGGCGTCCGCGGCGGCCGCTTCGGTGGCACGCTGGGCCGGCCCGGGGACGGCGGCCCGGCCACCTGCCGGGCTGGCCGGGCTCGTGCCGAGGGTGAGTGACCGCAGATCGGCCAGGGAGAGCACCGACCCGGCGGGCAGCACCGTGCTGACGCCGGACCTGCGGACGGTGGCGCCGCCCCGGCCCAGCACCTCCGCCTGGCCGGCCTGCAGGTCGAAGACCAGCGCCGTGTGCTCGTCGACGCCGAGCACGGCCACGTCGGACGGGAGTTCGGCCTCCAGCATCGAGAGCCTGCGCTCGCCCAGGTAGCAGAACCTGGTGTCGTGCGTGCCGCCCTCGGCGTTGTCGTAGTGCGGGATCACGACGACCTTCAGGCCGATCACGCTCAGCAGGTCGAGGCCATCCAGCCAGTGCGGGTCCGCGCCGACCTTGTAGATCTCGTACACCGGCACCGCCCGGACGCCGATGGCCGCCGCGGCCGCCGACGCGATCACGGTGACACCGGTGCCTGCGGCGATCCGCTCGGCCAGGGCGCTCGCGACCGGGCCGCCGCGCCAGCGGTTCAGCGCGTAGGACGGGCTGCCCGGACCGGCGAACACCCAGTCCGACGTCCGGATCGCGGCGATCGCGGCAACCGCGGCGGGGTTCTGCTCGGCCGGCCGGTCGGCGTCGCTGACCACGGCGACATTGAGGCCGACGCTGCGGTCGAAGTACGCCTGTGCCCGGGCCGAGATGTCCGCGGCGTTCTCCTGGAACGCGTACGGCGTGTCGAGCAGGACAGCGCTGTGGTCGCCGCTGCCCAATCGGGTGGCCAGCGTCTTGTGCACGGTCACCATCGTCGGGCTGGTCTCACCCGAACCCATGATCGCGAGCACTCTCGGTCGCGGCGCAGCGCCCATCGAAATGTCTCCTCCCCCGTAATGCGCACGATACCGGCCCTGTCTGATTCGGAGCCAGTCAGCCCGAGGTTTGGTCGCGAGCACGAGGAAGCTCCGGCACCGGGATGACCAGGCAGCGTCCTGCCCGCCGCGATAGGTCCCGCGCCAACGGCACATCCGGCGTAATGTCCTACAGCGCGGCCATCTTGGCGGGTCGGGCGGCCACGACACCGAGAAGGCGGAGCGAGCGACCATGACCGGGACCACCGCGGTGTGGGGATTCGTCCTGCTGGCCGGCGCGGCGGCGCTGCTCACGATTGGCGCCGAGTTGTTCGCCGAGAACGCCACCGCAGCCAGCCGCCGTCTTGGCGTCAGCGCCCTGGCCATCGGCCTGATCCTGGCCGGCGCCGAGCCAGAGGAACTGCTCACCGGCATCTTCGCCGCCGCGCAGCACCATCCGGGCATCGCGGCCGGGGACGCGATCGGCGCCAACATCACCATGCTGACCCTGGTGCTCGGCCTGGCCGTGATGTTCCGGCCGATCCGGTCTGGCGGGTTGTTCCGTACGTACGCGGTGGTGGCCGCGGCGGCCGGTGTCGCCGCGGTGCTGGCCCTGCTCGGCGGCGGCGTCGGCCGTCTGGCCGGCGGTCTCCTGGTGGCCTGCTACGCGCTGATCGTCGGCGTCATCTGGCGACGGGAGCGTCGGCCGCCGATGTTCGGCGAGCTAGCCGAGTTGTCCGACGACGACGACGATGACGACAGCCATGAGTCCAGCCCGCGGCAGCGCCGGGCGGTGCTGCTGCTGCTTGGCGGCCTGGCGCTGATGATCCTCGGCGGACCTGTGGCGGTAGCCGGCGCGGAGCGGATCGTCGGCTCGCTCGGGATGGCCGAGTCCGTCGTCGGGCTGACCTTTGTGGCGCTGGCGACGACCGCCGAGCTGTTCGCGCTGGTCTGGGCGGCGGCGCGGCGCGGCGTCGAGGAGCTTGCGATCGCCGGCCTGCTCGGTTCGGTCATCTACAACGCGACCGCCACCCTGGGCGTGGCTGCTCTGGTGCGCCCGCTGGCAGTCAGCGGGATGGTCGGGCCGGCCGTGCTCGCGGCCGTGGTGCCGGTGGTGCTCGCGGTGTGGGCGTCGGTGACCGGACGACTCGGCCGGTTCGCCGGGGTACTGCTGCTCGGCTGTTACGCGGCCTACCTGACTGTCACCTTTGCCTGATCCCCGGTCCCGTTTGCCCGGCCTGGGCGAGCCGGTAGATCATGAGCCGATGCGGTCGATGACGGTGGCGGAGCGACGGCGCAGGCTCGCGGTCCGGCACGGACTGGCCCGCCAGGCGGCTGATGCCAGCCTGGGGCGGCCGGGAGGTCCGGCAGCCGTGGCCAGGGCGATGGTGGCACTGCACGCGACCGATCCGGCCACCGTCTACCTGTCCATCCGCGCCCGGACGGACCCGCCGACCACTGCCGATGCGATCGAGGAATCCCTCTACGAGCGGCGTGAACTAGTTCGGATGCTAGCCATGCGCCGCACCGTGTTCGTAGTCCCGGCGGAATCCGTGCCGATCGTGCAGGTGTCGACCAGCGACCGGGTCGGCCGCGATCAGCGCACCCGCCTGCTTCGCCTGCTGGCGGACGCCGACGTCGCCCCCCGTCCGGAGGCCTGGCTCGCCGACGTGGAGAAATCGGTCCTCGCCGCGCTTGCCGCACGCGGCGGAACGGCTACCGCCGCGGAACTCTCCGCAGCCGAGCCGCGGCTGAAGACGACCGTGCTCCTGGCCGCCGGAAAGTCGTATCAGGCCAGCCAGGCGATCACCAGTCGGGTGCTGCTCGTGCTTGCCGCTCAGGGCGAGATCGTGCGCGGCCGCCCGGTCGGATCGTGGCTGTCGCAGCAGTACCGGTGGGCGCTGGCCGGGCACTGGCTGCCGTCGCCGAACGGCGAGTGGATGCCGGACGGAACGAGTGGGCCGGCCAGGCCGGCGACGCCGGCCGCCGCAGCGGGAGAGCAGGCCGCGCGCGCCGAACTCGCCCGGCAGTGGCTGGCCGCCTTCGGGCCGGCCCCGATCGCCGACCTGAAGTGGTGGAGCGGTTGGACCCTCACGCAGGTCAAGAAGGCGATAGCGGAGTGCGGCGCGGTGGAGGTCGAGATCGCCGGGACGACCGGGGCCGTCCTGCCCGACGATCTCGCGCCGACCGGTGAGCCCGCGCCGTGGGCCGCGCTGCTGCCGGCGCTCGACCCGACCGTGATGGGCTGGCAGGACCGGTCCTGGTTTCTGGATCCGCACGGCCCGGCGCTATTCGACACCTTCGGCAACGCCGGACCGACGATCTGGCTGAACGGCCGGGTGGTGGGCGGATGGGCCCAGCGCTCCGACGGGGAGATCGCGCTCCGGTTGTTCGAGGACGTCGGATCCGAGGGCCGCCAGATGATCGACGACGAGGCCGGGCGACTGGGCGCCTGGCTGGGCGAGGTGCGGGTCACGCCCCGGTTCCGGACCCCGACGGAGCGCTCGCTGACCGCCTGACCGGCTAGCCGGTCGCGTTACGCGATGGTCTGGGGTTTCCGGATGGTGACCAGGGTTTCCGCGCGGTGGCCAGGTTAAGGTCAGATCATGGCGGCGATCCGTGCGGTTCTCGCCGACATCGACGGCGTGCTCGCGGTGTCGTGGCGGCCGATTCCCGGCGCGGCGCGGGCGCTCTCCGCGGTTCGCGCGTCCGGCTACGCGATCGCGCTGCTGACCAACACCACGTCGCGGACCCGCGCCGAGATCGCCGGCCTATTGGCTGGCGCCGGGTTCCCGGTGACGGACAGCGACATCCACACTGCCGCCGCGCTGACCGCCGACTATCTGACCAGGCACCATCCGGGCGCGCGCTGCGCGGTGCTGAACGACGGCGACCTCAGCACCGAGTTCCCCGGCGTGCGCCTGGTCGGCCTGGACGCCGATCCGCCGCCGGAGGTGGTCGTGCTCGGCGGCGCCGGGCCGCAGTTAGATC
>JAJYTW010000198.1 GCA_021792855.1 Actinomycetes bacterium | reverse complement strand
TGCTCGGCGTCGATTTCTCTGCCGTACAGGTCGGGCGGGCCGCCCGCCTGGTCCCGGCGGCCCGGTTCATCCGCTCCGACATCACCGAACTGGCGATCCGCCCGGGCAGCCTGGACGCGATCGTCTCGCTCTATACCCTCATCCACCTCCCGCTGGCCGATCAGCGGCAGCTGATCCCCCGGCTGCGGGACTGGCTGCGCCCGGGCGGCTACCTGCTGGTCATCGTCGGCGCGGAGCGGTGGACCGGCGTCGATAACTTTCTCGGCGCGGAGATGTTCTGGGACCACGAAGGGACCCAGGCGTACCTGGAATGGCTGGCCGCCGCCGGTCTCGCCCCGCGCTGGCACCGTTTCATCCCCGAGGGGACCAGCGGGCACACCCTGGTGCTCGCGCAGGCCGTCTGACGCCCGGCGCCGGCTAGCCGCGATCGGGGCCGGTCGCCACCGGGCGGTCCGGGTCGAACGTCCAGCCGGACCAGCTTCCCACGTACAGCGCCGCCGGCAGGCCAGCCAGGTGCAGCGCGAGAACCTCGTGCGCGGCGGTGACGCCGGAACCGCAGTAGGCGCCGACAACGGGAGCGGCCGGGCTGCCGGCCAGGTCGGTGCCTGGCCCGGGCAGGCCAAGGTCAGCGAACCGCGCGGCTAGCTCGGCCGCGGTCAGGAACCGGCCGTCCGGCCCGACGTTGTCCCTGGTCGGCGCGCAGATCGCGCCGGGAATGTGCCCGGCGGCCGCGTCGATCGGCTCGGTCTCGCCCCGGTACCGCTCGGCCGCCCGGGCGTCGAGCAGGAATCCGGACCTGGCCAGCCGGGCGGCCGCCTCGTCATCCAGGACCGGCATCGCCCCGGCCGTGACCACGCGGAAGTCGCCGGGCACCGGGTCCGGCGCGGTCTTGCTGACCGGCAGGCCGGCCGCGGCCCAGCCGCGGAAGCCGCCGTCCAGCACGGCGACCCGATCGTGCCCGTGAAACCGGAGCATCCACCACAGCCGGGCGGCGATGGTCGAGTCACCGTCGTCGTAGACCACCACCGGGCCGCCGTCGCGCACCCCGGCCCGCCGCATCGCCGCCTCGAACACCACCACGTCGGGCAGCGGGTGCCTGCCGCCTCTCCCCGGCGGCCCGGCGAGATCGGTGTCCAGGTCGATGAAGCTCGCGCCCGGCAGATGGCCCGCCTGGTAGCTCTCGATGCCGGGCGGCCCGCCCAGGGTCCACCGCACGTCGAGCAGCGCCGGGGGCTCCGCCGAGTCCAGCGCGGCCGCCAGGGCCGCCGTGTCGATCAGGGGGCCGGATCCGGTGACGTTGTGGCGGGGGTCGCTCGTCACGTGTGGAAAACCTCCAGTGTCTGGTGCATAACCAGGTCCGCGCCGGCGCCGTTCCCGTCGCCGCCTGTGGACAAACCTCGCGGGTCACCGGAGGTCGCCAGGCTGATCCCGCCGCTACCCCGTGGTCAGGGTGAGCAGCGGCACCAGCTGGTCGGCCGAGGTGAGGGAACCGTGCATGCCGATAAGAGCTGATTCTCGTGGTTCTGTGACGGTTGCGACGATAGCCCACGGCCCGGCCGGTGCCGCGACCACGTCCCCGATCCGCTCGGTGAACCTCGGATCCACCGGACCGAACCAGCCATCGGCGATGGCCTGCTCGCGGCTCGCCACCCAGGCCCGCCCGCCGAGCACCTCGCGCCAGGCCGCGAGCACGTCCCCCGCGGCGCCCGGCTCGCAGTACACGTGCCTGGCCCGGGGCTCTCCGCCCAGCATGGCCACCCCGTCCCGCAACTGCGGCAGCGCGTCCGCGTCGATCCGGTCCGCCGCCGGGATGTCGGTCATCCCGTGGTCGGCGGTCACGTGCAGGGCGGTCCCCTGCGGCAGGGCGCTCGCAAGCTGCTCGGCAAGCTTGTCGACGTGCGCTAGCTGGTACTCCCAGGCGTCGGTGCCGCAGCCGAGCATGTGCCCGGTGGCGTCAAGCTCGCCGTAGTAGACCATCGCCATGGCGGGCGCGTTCGCGCCGAGCACCGCCGCCGCCCTGGACACCAGCGCGCCAAGCGTGTCGGCGCTCTCGTACTCCGCGCCGCGCATGCTGGCCACCGAGAGGCCGGAGTTGCGCAGGTGCCCGGGCGCGACCCGGAACGCCCGCACCCCGGCGGCCCGCGCGCGCTCGAAGATCGTCGAGCCCGGCTGCCACTCCACCGGGTCCATCCCGTGCTCCCAGCGCAGCGCGTTCAGCAGGGTGCCGGTCCCGGGCACGGCGACCTGATAGCCCAGCAATCCGTGCTGGCCGGGCGGGCGGCCGGTGCCCAGCGTGCCCAGGCTGGTCGCGGTGGTGGCCGGGAAGCCGGCCGTCAGCGGACTCGCGGTCATGGCAAGCTCGGACAGGAACGGCGCCGCCGCCTGGTGCGCCCGCAGCAGGTCCCAGCCAAGCCCGTCGACCACCAGCAGGCAGGCCCGCTCGACCGGTTCGAGGCCGAGCGGGTTCGGCTCCCCGGGCACGCCGAGCGAGGCCAGGATCGAGGTCGACAGCGCGTCCAGCGCCGCCTCGGCGTACCGGGGCATCGTGGGCTCTACCGTCTGCGTCGTCATGGTCAGCCAGCCACCGCCGACAGCGCCTGGATGAACGTCAGGGCCTGCGACACGGCCTCCGCACCGTCCGCTGCCTCGCTGATCCGCATCGTGACGTCATCGGAGGTGAGCGTCCCGCTGTAGCCGTGATCGGCCTCGCAGGTCTCGTCCCCGCAGTGCGCTGGCTCGAGTTCGATGTGCCGCACCGCGTTCCAGCCGATGGTCAGGACGATCTCGGACGGCATCGTGACGCCGCGCTCGTACCTGGCCGGGTCGTGGATCACCCGGGTCAGCGCGACCGAGGAGATCCGCGAGCAGCGGATCGCCTCGGTGGAGGTCTCGGCCTGCGGCCGCGACCCCGGCACATTGTCGTCGGCCGGGTACTCGTCGGTATGGGAGTAGATCAGCCGGGACGGGGTCAGCGCCAGGACCGTCAGGTGCCTTCGCACCTCCAGGCCCGGGTCGAAGTGCGCGTCGTGGTGCACGAAGTAGGACACGACCTGCTCGTCGCCGATGGCAGCGGACACCGCGTCGGCGATCAGCCCCGGGTAATAGCCGCTCCGCTCGATCGCCGACAGCATCTCGTCGGTCGAAGCTGTGGTACTCATTCTCTCATCCTGCACCGCACCGGCCCGGTCCCTCGCCAGAAGGTCATAGATCCGCCAGAACTTCCCCGCCGCCGATGCCGGTCAGATCCAGCACCGGCGGCTCGCCAGGCTCGGGCAGTTCGACCGCCCCGGCGCCCGCCGTCGGCCGCGGCCGACGCGGTGCCGCGGCGCCCGAACTGCCGCCGCGACCGCGGTAGACCAGCAACCCGTTGACCGGGTCGGGCACCGCGTCCAGTGCCGCCTGCACGCCAGGCAACCCGCGGAACGCCTCCCATCGCGCCTCGTCAGTGAAGGAGACCTCGAACACCACGCCGTGCCGGTGCTCGATCCAGGCCCACTCGATCGCCCCACTGGTCAGCGCCGACTCCACCAGCGCCGACCGGTAGGAATCTTTCCACCGCAGGGCCGCCTGAATCTCGGAGTCAAAAACCTCGATCGACCACCAGTCAGCCATCGCCCACCACCACGTGTGTCGTAGCTCACAGCGTAAACCCGCCGGGCCCGGACGCACCGGGTCACGACCGGGCGGTCTCAGTCCCCCGGCGGCGTGGCGGCCGCCCGGTCCAGCGCGGCGCGGATCCGCCCGGCGTAGTCCGCCGACTCGGCCGCCGACGCGTATCTGGTCCGCGGCCAGAAGAAGCCGCGCAGGCCGTCGCCCCTAGTTCGCGGCACCACGTGCACGTGCAGATGCGGGACGCTCTGGCTGACGGTGTTGTTCACGCCGATGAAGCTGCCCTGGCAGCCAAGCGCGCCCGGCAGTGCGGCGCTGATCCGGCGCGCCACGGCGAACACCGGCGCCACCAGGCCGCCCGGCAGGTCGGCCAGCGTCGCGTGATGCTGCCTGGGCACCACAAGCACGTGTCCCTTGAAGACCGGCCGGGCATCCAGGAAGGCCACGGTCTGGTGGTCGGACCAGACCAGGTCGGCCGCCGTCGATCCGGCGACGATCGAGCAGAAGATGCAGTCGCTCACCCTGGCACGGTAGCGTTCGGGCCATGGCAGCGGACGGACGCCGGCACGTGCTGGCTATCGGGGGCATCCGACTCGGCGACGACGCGGGCCGGGCGCCGGGCCGGGTTCCCGCGATGCTGGCCTTCGCCGGATCGCTGACCGGCAAGCCCGCGCCGCGGATCTGCGTGATCAACACCGCCTCCGGCGACGATCCGGCGGCTTACCTGCGGATGCAGGACGCCCTGTCGACCACGTCCTGGCAGGTCAGCAGGCTGGCCCTGTTCCCGATGCCAACCGTGGCCGACCCCGAGGACCTATTGCTCTCAGCCGATCTGATCTTCGTCGGCGGCGGCAGCGTGGCGAACATGGTCGCGGTGTGGCGGGTGCACGGCGTGGACCGGATCCTGCACCGGGCCTGGCAGGCGGGGATCGTGCTGGCCGGGGTGAGCGCGGGGGCGATCTGCTGGTTCGGCGGCGGCACCACCGACTCGTTCGGGCCGGACCTGCGCCCGTTCACCGACGGCCTGGGCATGCTGGCCGGAAGCTACTGCCCGCATTACGACTCCGAACCACGCCGGGCACCGCTGTTCCGGTCACTGGTAGCCGATGGCACCCTGCCCCCCGGGATCGCCTGCGACGACGGCGCCGCCGCCCACGTCATCGACGACGACCTCGCCGAGATCGTGGCCGACCGGCCCGGTGCCGGCGGTTACCTGGTCGATCGGGCCGCCGACGGCGCGGCCACCCAGACCGCGCTGCCCGTGCGCCAGATTGGCTAGCCGCGATCACTGGTTATCCGAAATCGTCCATTCTTGCGGCATAGCCCGAAATAGTGGCTAGGCTGGCGGACATTCAGCCAGCGAGAGATTGCCGCGATGCTTACCGTTCACAACTTCTCCTACGGCTTGCTGACCCCGGCCCTTGGCTACCTGATGTCCTTCGTGGGCGCGTTCCTCGGCCTGCGGTGCACCACCAGGTCGCGTGCCAGCACGGGTGCCGCGCGGGTCAGGTGGCTGCTGGTGGCGGCCGTGGCCATCGGCATCACCGGGATCTGGGTGATGCACTTCATCGCGATGCTCGGATTCACGATCCCCGGTCAGACGATCTTGTATAACGTGCCGATCACCCTGGGCAGCATGGTGACCGCGGTCATTTTCGTCTTCATCGGCCTGCTCAGCGTCGGACTTGGCAAGGCCACCAAGCGCTCGCTGATCATCAGCGGCGTGATCACCGGACTCGGCGTGGCAGCCATGCACTACACCGGCATGGCGGCGATGGAGATGCGCGCCAGGATCACCTATAACCCGGAGTTGTTCGCCACCTCGATCGTGATCGCGATCGTGGCGGCGACCGCCGCCCTGTGGGCCGCCCTCCGTCTGCGCGGCGTGCTGTCGACGCTCGGCGCGGCCGCGATCATGGGCGTCGCGGTAAGCGGCATGCACTACACCGGCATGGCCGCCATGCACCTGTGGCCGGTCTCCGGCGGCGGCATGGTGATGAACGGCGCGTCGGCCGAGGAATTCCTGCTCCCGCTGATCGTCGGGGTCAGCGTGATCACATTCGTGCTCACCGCGACCATCGCGCTGTCGCCGACCGAGGAGGAACTGAACGCCGAAGCCGAGTTGATGCGCCGGATCGAGTCCGCCGGATCGCCGCCGCCGGCCGCCGTCACGCCGCCGGCCGCCTCCCGCACCCCGCGCGATGGCCAGATCTGGCCGACCTGACTGCCACAATGACGGCATGGATGCCAGTACCACGCAGGACCCAGGCTGGCTGGTCCTGATCTACCGGGTGCCGTCCGAGCCGACCAGGCTGCGTGCCACGGTCTGGCGCAGGCTCAAGAGCCTCGGCGCCATCTACCTGCAGAACTCCGCCGCGGCACTGCCGGCCGGCCCGGCCGCCGAGCGCGCGCTGCGCAAGCTGCGGCATGAGATCGGTGAGATGAACGGCACCGCGGTGCTGCTGTCGTGCGCCGTGCTGGCCGGCGAGACCGAGGTGGTCGCGGCCTTCCAGGCCGCCAGGGACGACGAGTACGCCGAGATCGTGGACAAGTGCGAGGACTTCGGCGCCCAGGTCCGCAAGGAGTACACCGACAATC
This sequence comes from Actinomycetes bacterium, assembly GCA_021792855.1. GTDB lineage: Bacteria > Actinomycetota > Actinomycetes > Streptosporangiales > Streptosporangiaceae > Chersky-822. The sequence goes on along the minus strand of JAJYTW010000198.1, from coordinate 1,951 downwards.
ACTTCACCTATGCCGAGCTTGAGGAGAACGAGGTCGATCTGGTCAAGCTGCGGAACTGGCTGGCCCGCGTCACCGAACGGGACGTGTTCGGCGCCGCGGGCCGGAAGTCAGCGGAGGAGGCCCTGGCGGGCTGCGAGCAGATCCTGGAGGACTACGCCGCCCGGGTCTACGCCGAGGAGGGCGAGAGCCGCTAGTCCCTGCGGACGGCCCGCCACAGGCTGATCGGCAGCAGCACCACCAGCAGCACCGGGATCAGCCACCAGGCGGTGACCGAGTCGTGGCTGAGCAGGTAGGTCAGCGCGAGGCCGACCACCACCCCGGCCGCGACCAGCCAGTCGTCGCCGACCACGAAGTCGTAGGCGAACGCCCCGAACGCGCGGATCCTGGCACCCATCTCAGCTCACCTCCACCGCGGCCGCGGCGGCCGCCTGCTCACTGCGGGCGCCGCCGGGCAGTCGGCGCAGCACGCCGACCAGCAGCAGCGCGAAGACGAGAATCGCCGGGGCGAGGACCAGCAGTGCGGCGTCCGACCCCGGCCAGTGCACGCCGGCGCCCTCGGCGCCCCAGAAGGTGCCGAACGCGGTCAGCATGATTCCGACCACGAACTTCAGGGTGTTCTCGGGTACTCGGGCCAGCGGCGCCCGCACGGCCACCCCCACCAGGGCGATCAGCACCACGGCGGCCGCGGCGGCCAGTGCCGCGAGCGGAACCTGATGCGCGTTGCCGCCGAAGGTCAGCACGATGAACACCACTTCCAGGCCCTCGAGCAGCACCCCCTTGAACGACAGCGTGAACGCGTACATGTCGGTGACCAGTCCGGTCCCCTGCCGCGGCGCCTGCTGGGCCGCGCTGACCTGCTTGGCGTAGATCGCGTCCTCGTCGTGCAGCGCCTTGTGGCCACTCGCCCGCAGGATCGCCTTGCGGATCCATTGCAGGCCGAAGATCAGCAGCAGGGCGCCGACGAACAGCCGCAGGGCTGGCAGCGGGAGCGAACTGACCGCCGGGCCGAGCGCCGCCGTGATCACCGCGAGGGCAACCAGGGCGGCGCCCACGCCGGTCATCGTCGATCGCCACTCCCTGGCCGTCCCGGCCGCGAGCACGATCGTGGTGGCCTCGACCGCCTCGACCGCGCAGGCCAGGAAGACCGCTATAAATAGAGCGCCGGATCCCACGGCGACCCCCTTCACATGCCGGAAACTGCTGTGATTCTAACAGCTGTCATCGCTGGCCCATGACGGTGGTTAGCCGCTTCTTTCCGTCGTCACCATTTAACCTGCTGGTCAACTTCGGGTCACTCCCGGTCCGCATTGGTCCGCAAAACTCCCGCCCATGATGCGCACAAACCCAGCTAAGAAGCTGCGTATGGCCGCCGCCCTCGCCGGACTCGGCGCGGTCGCGATCGCCGGTTGCTCCTCCTCCTCCGCCTCGTCGACCGCGTCCACCAAGACCGCGAAGACGTCCAAGGTGGTTCCCCTGATCGTCTACTCGGCCCAGGGTTACGACAAGGCGATGACCCAGGCCTTCCAGAAGGCAACCGGCATCCCGGTCAAGCTGGACGACAACTCCACCGGCCCGCTGCTCACCCAGATCGAGGCCTCCAAGAACAACCCCCAGTGGGGTCTGCTCTGGGTTGACGGATCCACCGCGTTCGCCGGCCTTGACCAGCAGGGATTGCTGCTCAAGGGCTTCGAGCCGAACGTGCCGTTCAACAGCCTCGGCACCCAGAACGTCCCCGCCGACAAGAGCTACGTCCCGACCGGCGTCACGCTGGCCGGCGCCATGGTCTACGACAAGACCAAGGTGCCGACCCCGCCGACCGCCTGGTCGCAGCTCACCTCCGCGCAGTGGAAGGGCGCGATCGGCACCAACGACCCGACCCAGTCCGGCCCGACCTACCCGTTCATCGCGGGCATGATGAACTACCTGGGCGGTGTCAGCGCCGGCCAGAAGT
>JAJYTW010000197.1 GCA_021792855.1 Actinomycetes bacterium | reverse complement strand
GCGCACGGTGGCCAGGCAGAGCCTGGCGGACCGGCCGGGGCCGGCTATCGCGGTCACGATGGCGAGTCCGTAGGGGGTGCCGGGGGTGACGGTGATGGTGAGTCGCTCGTTGCGCTCGCGGCCGGCCGTGATGGTGCGGGCGGAGAGCCGCAGGCTGGTCGCCGTTCCGGCCGGCTGGATCTGGCTATCCACGAACGCCCGGGCCAGGCTGGCCTGGTAGCCGTACAGGCCGCCGGCCGCGCAGGTACCGCCCGGGGCGCAGGACAGCGATACGACCACGGCGCCGCCGGTGTTGAGCGCGGCGGTGCCGGGAACCGTGATGGCGTCCTGCCAGACGCCGTTCACCTCGTCGGCCACGAGGGCCTGGCCGAATTTGGGGGCGCTGGAGTAGCCGCCGCCGGCCGCGCAGGTGCCGGGTGCTGAGCAGGACACCGAGTCGACCACCGCGTTTCCGCCGACGTTGAGTGCGGCGGTGCCGGGGACCTCGATGGCGTCCTGCCAGGTGCCGTTCACCTCGCTGGCCACGAACGCCTGGTGGTAACCGCCCGCGTCGGTATAGGTGCCGCCGGCGGCGCAGTTCCCCGGCGCCGGGCAGGACACCGAGTCGACCGCCGCGTCTCCGCCGGCGTTGAGTGCGGCGGTGCCGGGGACTTCGATGGCGCTGCTCCAGGCGCCGTTCACCTCGCTGGCCACGAACGCCTGGTGGTGGCCGGCCGCGTCGGTATAGCCGCCGCCTGCCGTGCACGTGCCCGGCCGGACACAGGACACCGACTGGACCACCGCGTTTCCGCCGACGTTGAGTGCGGCGGTGCCGGGGACCTCGATGGCGTTCTGCCAGGTGCCGTTCACCTCGCTGGCCACGTACGCCTCGGCGATGCCCGTTCCGTAGCTGCCGCCGACCGCGCAATCACCCGGCGCGGAACAGGACAGCGCATAAGCGTGCGCATCGCCTGACAGCAGCGGGCCGGGGAGTTCGATGGCGTTCTGCCAGGTGCCGTTCACCTCGTCCGCCACGAAGACGTGCGTGACTTCCGCGCTGTCGAAATACTCGCCCGCCAAGGTGCAGTCGCCCGGCGCGGTACAGGAGATCGCGGTGGAACTGGCGTAGCGACCGGTGTCGAGCGTCGCGGTACCCGGCACCTGAATCGCCTGATCCCAGGTGCCCGCGTGCTCATCCGCCACGTACGCCCGGAAATGAAACGAGGCGTCGGTGTATTCGCCGCTGACCGCGCAGTTTCCCGGTGAGGCACACGATAGCCCGAAGACGTAGGCTCGCAGGCCGACGTTCAGCGCCGTCAGTCCGGGAATGGCCTGTGGCGTCCCCCACGTGCCATTTCGCTCACTGACTACAAACGGAGCGGACCCTCCCTGGCTAGGCTGGTAGATGCCGGCCGCCTCGCAGTACCCGGAATCCGGGCAGGACATCGCCAGGACCCCGCTGAAGGTGCCGAGTCCTGGCAAGGACTGGGCCAGTCCCCAGGTGCCGACGGCTTCCGCGGCATCCGCGGAACTGGCCAGCAGGCCGGAACCGGCCGTCAACGCCACCGTGGCCGCCGCCACTGTGATCGCCGCCACCGCGGCCCTGATGCCCCCGCGCCGCACCCGCACTGCGGTCCCTCCGTCCGGTGTCGCCCGGCCCGGCGCTCCCGGTGCCCCCGCCCGGGCCAGCACTGCCGCGGGCCGCCGCGCCGCGACTGTAACAGCGGCGGCCCACGACGATCACCGGGACGACCTGTTGTCCTGATGCGCGGGCATTTCGGTGAGTCGCCCGGCCGATAGCCGGTCCTATCCGGTGCCGAGTGACGGTCCCGGTCGCGGGGCCGGACGGCAGGGGCGGGACAATCCCAGCGTGGCGCTGAGATTGGTGTGCGTCGGTGACTCATTCACCGAGGGCATGTGCGACGACCCGCGGCCGGACGGGCACTACCGCGGCTGGGCGGACCGGGTCGCGCAGGCCCTGGCCAGCCGAGAGGCGGCCAGGGGCGGCAAGGTCGAGTACGCCAACCTCGCGATCCGCGGCAAACTGCTCGATCAGGTGGCCGCCGAGCAGGTGGACCTGGCCGTCTCGTTCGCGCCGGAGATCGCGACGTTCCACGCCGGGCCTAACGACGTGCTGCGACCGCGAACCGACCTGACCGACGTGTGCGCGCGCTACGCGGCCGCGGCGGGCCGGATGGCGGACGGCAGCGGCCGGCTGGTGCTGTTCACCTCGATCGGCCGGACCGGCGGCGACGGGCGGTTCGCCGGCCGCATCGCCGACCGGTTCGCCCGGTTCAACGACAACGTCCGGTCGGTGGCCGCGGCGACCGGCGCTCTCGTCGTGGATCTGGAACCGGTCGACGCGCTCACCGACCGGCGGCTGTGGTGGACCGACCGGCTGCATCTGAACCCGGCCGGCCACGCGCGGGTCGCCGCGGCCGTGCTCGAGCGACTCGGGGTGGACGATCCCGGTCTGCTCGGCGGTCAGGCCGGCTGGTGGCGCGAGCCGCTGCCGCCCCGGCCACCGACCCGGCGCCGGGAGGCCGTGGCCGCCGACGTTCACTGGGTGACCAGGCATCTGCTGCCGTGGGTCGGCCGGCGACTTCGCGGGGTGTCCAGCGGCGACGGCCGCGAGCCCAAGGATCCCTGCCCGCGCGTCCTCACCCCCTGACTGGCCGGATTGACGCGTCTACGGTCCTTTGCGCGTTCATCAACTACCTCTGCGCTGCCGGGCGCCGGCTCGGCGGAAATTCGTGGACCCAGACATGAGGATCGGCGGGCTTTCGGAGCAGAGAAGGGGGTACCGGACGGCCGTCCCGGAGCAGGGAGGATGTCCATGACCGATATCGGGCCGCAAGGAGCGCGATCGCCGTCGAGTGACGCGCCGGGGGCGGAGCCGGTCAGGCTGCAGGAGCACGGCGAGCAGGGCGAGAAGATCACCAGTCTCGAGGGCGTGCCCGCCCTGTCGCTGGACGCGATCAGTTCGGTGGCGTATGGGCCAGAGGCGATGCTGGTGGTCCTGGCGACGGCGGGTGCGGGGGCGCTTGCCGCGATCGAACCGGTCACGTTCGCCATCGTGGTGCTGCTGCTGATCCTGGTCTTCTCCTACCGGCAGGTGATCGCGGCCTATCCAGACGGCGGCGGCTGCTACGCCGTCTCCAAGGCGAACCTGGGCCGCCGCGCCAGCCTGCTGGCCGGCGCGGCGCTGATCATCGACTATGTGCTGACCGTGGCCGTGTCGATCGCGGCGGGCGTAGCGGCCCTGGTCTCGGCCTTTCCCGGTCTCCGGCCGGACAGCCTCGTCATCGGGCTAGCGATACTGGCCGTGCTCACCGCACTCAACCTGCGCGGCCTGGCCACCAGCGCCCGGGTGCTGCTGCTGCCGACCGCGGTGTTCATCGTCGGGATCTACGTCGTGATCGTGGCCGGCCTGTTCCGGCAGCACCCCGCCGCCGGGGCGGCCGTGCACCAGGTCTCGGTCCCGGCCGCAGCCGCCGCGGTCGGCGTGCTGCTGATCCTCAAGGCCTTCGCGGCCGGCTGCAGCGCCCTGACCGGGGTGGAGGCCATCGCCAACGACGTGCCGGCCTTCCGCGAGCCGCGCGCGCGTCGGGCGATGCGCACCGAGTTGCTCCTCGGCGGCCTGCTCGGCACGATGCTGATCGGCCTGGCGGTCATCACGGTGCGCTTCCACATCGCGCCATCCGGGTCGCAAACGGTGCTCAGCCAGATCACCGGGGCGTCGGTCGGCCGGGGTGTCGTCTACTACGTGGTGGACCTGTCGACGACGGCGATTCTGGCGATCGCCGCCAACACCTCCTTCGGCGGACTGCCGATGCTTGCCAGCCTGCTCGCCAGGGACAACCTGCTCCCGCACGTCTTCTGGCTGCGCGGTGACCGGCCCGTCTACCGGTACGGTGTGGTCGCCCTCGCCGTGCTGGCTGGTGTGCTTCTGGTCGCCGTCCACGCCAGCACCAACGCACTGATCCCGCTGTTCGCGATCGGGGTGTTCACCGGGTTCACGCTCTCCCAGACCGGTCTGGTCCGGCACTGGCACCAGGAACGGCCGAGGCACTGGCGGGCCAGGGCGGCGCTGAACGCGCTCGGCGCGGTGATGACGGCGGTGGCGACGGTGATCTTCGTGCTGACCAAGTTCACGGCGGGCGCTTGGGTGGTGGTCATCGCGGTTCCCGCCCTGATCCTGCTCTTCACCCGGGTGGCCCGGTACTACCGGGAGGTGGCGGCCGAGCTTGGCCTGGGCGAGACTCCGCCGGTGCCCGAGGCGGAGCCGGGCCTGGTCGTGGTGGCCGTCACCGCCGTGTCCCGGATGACCGCCGCCGCCCTGTCCCGGGCGCTGTCGCTGGGCGAGGAGGTCTTCGCGGTAAGCGTGCAGTTCGACGACGAGAGCGCCGCCCGCCTGCGGGCGGAGTGGGACCGCTGGCAGCCTGGCGTCCCGCTGACGATCCTGCGCTCGGCGTCGCGGTCGATCACCGGGCCGATGCTCGGCTACCTCGGCTCGCCGCCGCTGCGGGGGCGCCGGTCGGTCCTCGTCGTCATCCCCGAGGTCGAGCCGAGGAAGTGGCGTCATCAGATCTTCCAGAACCAGCGCGGAGTCGTCCTCGCCAGCGTCCTGCGCCGGCACAGTGACGTGGCCGTGGCCAGGATCGCCTTCCGCCTCGATGAGGAGTAGCCGGGTTACAGCACGGCCCGGATCGCCTGGTCGAAGTCAATGACGTGCCGCCGCGCGATCCCGGCCGCCGTCCCGGGGTCACCTGCCAGCAGCGCTCGCAGCAGGTCGGCGTGCTCGCCGACGTGCGTCGTCATGCCTGGCAGCCGATCCAGGAACAGGCACCAGATCCGGGTGGCCAGGTTGTCGTAGCGGACCGCGGTGTCCTGCAGGTAGGGATTGCGGGTGGCCGCGTAGACGGCCCGGTGCACCCGCATGTCCAGGGCCATCAGCCTGCCCGACTCGCCGGTCGGTTCGGCGGCTGCCTTCAGCGCCTGCAGCAGCGCGCGGAACCTTTCGTGGTCGGCGGCCGTGGCGTGCCTGGCGGCGCTGCTCGCGGCGGCAGGCTCGATGGCCTCGCGAACCTCGGAGATGTGGGTGAGGTCGGTGACGTTGATCTCGGTCGCGAAGGTTCCCCGCCGCGGGTAGGCGACCACCAGGCGCTCATGCTCCAGTCGCTTGAGTGCCTCCCGCACCGGCGTCCGGCTGAGCCCGAGGGACAGGCACAGTTCTTCCTCGTTGATCGGGGCGCCGGGCCGGATCCTCAGCCAGATCAGCCGGTCCTGGATTTCCCGGTAGGCCCGGTCGGCGAGGGAGAGCGGCGCTCCCGGCTCGGTGCGGCCTTCGTCCGCATCGGGTGGGTATTGCGTCGTGGCCATGTCACTCATTAACCTAGTCTACAACTGATATATCAGTTGAATACAAGATCGATCGGGAGGTCCGGCGTCATGACTGCCATCCCAGGCCGCGCCCGCGCCGTCATCATCGGCGCCGGCATCGTCGGCAACAGCCTCGCGTACCACCTGGCCAAGCTGGGCTGGCGGGACCTGGTGCTGGTTGACAAGGGCCCGATGCCGAACCCGGGCGGGTCGACCGGGCACGCGTCCAACTTCATCTTCCCGATCGAGTACTCCAAGATGATGATGGAACTGACCGCGGACAGCACCGCCCAGTACAAGAAGCTTGGCGTGTTCACCGAATCCGGCGGGATCGAGGTGGCGCGCACCGCCGAGCGGATGACCGAGCTTCGGCGGCGCTGCTCGCAGGCGAAGGCCTGGGGGATACCGGCCGAGGTGATCTCGCCGTCCCGGGTCCGCGAACTGGTGCCCTACCTCGATGACTCGGTCATCCTGGGTGGCGCCTACTTCCCCGCGGTCGGGGTCGTCGACTCGCTCCGCGCCGGGACCCTGATGCGCGAGGACGCCCAGGCCTCCGGCGCGCTGACGGTGCTGCCGGGCACCGAGATCCTCGGCATCGACGTCTCGCCGGACGGCCGGGTCGCCGGGGTCCGCACCAGCGCCGGGGACATCGCGACGGACGTGTGCGCGATCTGCTGCGGGGTGTGGTCGCCGCGGATCGCGGCGATGGCCGGGGCGCGGATCCCGCTGACCCCGATCGTGCACCAGATGATCAGCGTCGGGCCGATCGGGCTGTTCGCCGACACGAAGGGCGAGATCAGCTATCCGATCGTCCGGGACGTGGACACCAACATGTACGAGCGCCAGCACGGCGGCGACATGGAGGTCGGCTCGTACGCGCACCGGCCGATCATCGTCGCCCCGGACGACATCCCGTCGATCGAGCAGGCCGCGCTGTCCCCGACCGAATTGCCGTTCACGTCCCACGACTTCGACCCGCAGCTTGAGCAGGCCCTGGAACTGATGCCGGATCTGCTCGGCGACGAGCGGGCCGGTATCAGGTACGCGATCAACGGCCTGATCTCGATGACCCCGGACGGGCACCCGGCGCTGGGCGAGACGCCCGAGGTGGCCGGCCTGTGGTCGGTCGCCGCTAGCTGGATCAAGGAGGGCCCGGGCATCGGCCGCGCGGTCGCCGAGCAGATGACCGGCGGCACCCCGGAGATCGATATCCACGAGGCCGACATCTCGCGGTTCTACCCGCACCAGAAGACCACCGCCCTGGTCACCTCGCGCGCGGCCGAGGGCTTCAACAAGATGTACGGGATCGTGCACCCGGCGGAGCAATGGCAGCAGAGCCGGCCGATCCGGGTCGGCCCGGCCTATGATCGGCAGCGCGAGCTTGGCGCGGTGTTCTTCGAGACCGTCGGCTGGGAGCGACCGCACTGGTATGCGTCCAACGAACCCCTGCTCGAGCGCTATGCGGGCAGGTGCATGCCCCGGACCGGGGAGTGGGAGGCGCGCTGGTGGTCGCCGATCATCAACGCCGAGCACCTCGCGATGCGGGACGCCGCCGCCCTGGTGGACCTGTCGGCGTTCGCGGTGCTCGACGTGGCCGGGCCGGACGCGCTCGCCGCGGTGCAGTACCTGGCCGTCGCCCAGATGGACGTGCGGCCGGGCCGGGTGGTCTACACCTCGCTGCTGAACGAGGCCGGCGGCTTCCGCGGCGACCTGACGATCATGCGCCTGGCAGCGGACCGGTTCCGGGTCGTCACCGGCGGCGCGACCGGGATGATGGACCGCAAGTGGATGGCCGACCACATTCCGGCCGGTCTTGCCGTGACCGTGACCGACGTGACCTCCGCCTGGACGACCCTCGGCCTGTGGGGGCCGAAGGCCAGGGAAATCCTCGCCCGGATCACCGCCGACGACGTCTCGGCGGACGGGTTCGGATTCGGCACCTGCCGCGAGATCGAGGTCGGCGACCTGACCGTGCTGGCCTCCCGGATCTCCTATGTCGGCGAGCTTGGCTGGGAACTGTACCTGCCGATGGAGTCCGGCGCCCGGCTGTGGGACGCGATCTGGGTGGCCGGGCAGCCGTCCGGGCTGATCGCCGCCGGGATCGGGGTCTACGGCACCACCGGCCGCCTGGAGAAGGGGTATCGCGCGTTCGGCGCCGAACTGACCGGGGACTACAACCTGGTCGAGGCCGGAATGGCGCGGCCGAGGGTGAAGTCCGCCGACTTCGTCGGCAAGGCGGCCTACCTGGCCCAGCGGGAGCAGGCGCCGGCCGCGGTGCTGTGCACGCTGACCGTCGACGACCACACCTCGTCCACCGGTGAGCTCAGGTACATGCTCGGCGGCGAGCCGGTCCTCGGGCCCGACGGCGCGGTGCTGACCGACGCGCGCGGCCGCACCTCGTACGTGACCAGCGCGGGCTCGGGCCCGTCGGTCGGCAAGCACATCCTGCTCGCCTACCTGCCCGCCGAGCAGGCCGTCGAGGGCGCCAGGCTCGCGGTGGAGTATCTCGGCGAGAGCTACCCGGTCACGGTCGCGGTGGCCGGTGCCAGGCCGCTGTTCGACCCGGACAACCAGCGGATCAGGAGCTGACCGGCATGGAGATCTGCGTCTGCGTCAAGCGGGTGCCGATGGTGGGCGGCTCGATCGCGCTCACCCCCGACGGGATGGACGTCGACACCGCGATGTCCGGCTTCACCGTCAGCCCGCACGAGGAGTGTGCCGTGGAGGAGGCGGTGCGGATCACCGAGCGGCTCGGCGGCAGCGTCAGCGTGCTGACCCTCGGCCCGGCAGAGGCGGCCGAC
>JAJYTW010000009.1 GCA_021792855.1 Actinomycetes bacterium | reverse complement strand
CACGAACCACACTTGACCATCGCCGGCGGACCGTAATCAAGGCACCACGCCGGGCCGGCTCACAGTCACCAGCCAAACGCCACAGCAGAAGCAGTCGGACGACCTATCCAGTTACATTGATTCATTTATTTGAGGCTAGGGGGTAGCAATCTCTAGGTTGGTCATGGTCCAGCGAAAATCAGAGCAGTACGGTTACCTAGACCGCCAGTTAACTAACAGGCCGACACGCCGCCGCAGCCGACAAACCGCCCCGGATCCAGGCCGGAAAAGGTCGTGATAGCCGCCTTGAAACTCCCCGGCCACATTACCCGGGCTGCCGTTCTCGCAGCGGCGGCCTTGCTGGCTACCTCATGCGCGGCCTCGGTGAACACCGGCCCGCTCGGCAAGGGCGGTACCAGCGGCGGGATCTGCCAGCCCGTTCGCCCTGGCAATGTCGTGTCCTGGGGCCAGACCGACCTCTTCAACACTGGTTCATCGGACGCGATCATCGAGTCCGTCAGTCTTGTCCAGCCTCAGCACGTCCGGCTGATCGCCGCCTACGTCGTGCCGATCACCGGGCTCCTCGACTACGGTGACTGGAACGGGCCTCCCCAGCGCGTCCCGCATCAGGCCGGAGTGCAGTGGGCGCGGCACACCCGCGCGCGGGGCGCGCATGTCCCGCCGCGCCACGGCCTGCCGCACGCGGACCTCGTGGCCGTGCTGAAGCCGACCGCCAGGGTGGCCGAGGCGCTGGCCCTCAGGGTGCGGTACCGGGAAGCCGGGACGCAGTACGTCATGCAGACCAACTTCCGCCTCGTATTCCTATGGGGCGGGCTCAACGCCTGCCCGAGCAACTGGCTACGGAAGTACCCTGGCTAGGCACCGAGCCGATCTGTCGGCGGCTGGCCGCAACCGCGGCGAACCGCCGCGAGCGCAAAGGGACGGTGACAATGCTCGGCAGCCGGTCGTGGTGTTTCGGCGGACTCGCTTCGATGCGCGTCATCGGGGCGATCGCCGCCGCCGGATGCGTCCTGCTGGCGGGATGCGTCGGAAACGCGGTCAACACCGGTCCGTTCGGCAACGGCGGGTCGCCAAGCGGCGAGTGCGTGTCGCTACCCATGGGCGGAGTGCTCTCCTACGGATTCGAGGAGTTCAGGAACCGGGGCCAGTCAACGGCGGTCATCAGCAAGATCGCGCTGGACGACGCGCACGGCATCAGGATGCTCGCCGCCTACATCATCCCGATCACCGGCTACGACCTGTACGGGGTGCGGGATGGCTACCCGCCTGTCAGGCCCCTTCCACCCGGCGTGCAGTGGGCGCGTCGCCAGGCGGCGGACGGCGCACGGATACCTCCGCTGCCGCGATCGAAGTCCAACATCGTGAACAACATCCTGCTCGTACTCAGGCGAACCGCAGCCAAGGGCACGGCGCGGGGCGTGGACGTGCACTACATCGAGGCGGGCCAGCGGTACTACCTGCGGACGAACTCGACGATCACGCTCACGAGGTCATGCCTGTAGTGGCCATTGCCCGCCCCCGGCGACGGCCTTAGCAGCACTCAGGACGAGATGATCTCGAAGACCGGGTAGCCGGGAGCGATCTCGGCCAGCCTTGCGTCGGGCGCGTCCGGGCCGACGCCGTCGAAGAACATCCCGACCTCGAACTTCCACTTGCGCAGGTACTCGCGCAGGATCTCCGGCTTCCGCTCGTCGGGCACCTCGACGGCGGTGAATCTTTCCGTCTTCCGGCCGCGGCGCAACTCCCCCGTGCCCGCGGCACGCAGGTTGCGGACCCACTGGGTGTGCCCGCGCGGGGCGACCAGGTAGCGGTGCCCGCCGATCGTCAGCGGGTTCACCGGGTTCGACCGCCACTGGCCGGTGGACCGGCCGCGGACGTACAGCACCCGGCTCCCGTACAGGCTGATCCCCATCCGGGTGAGCGCCGCGACGGAGCCGTTCCCGAGGCGGTCGAACACCCGCCCGGCCGGGCTGGTCGGCCGGATGTAGCGTGCCGCCGAGGCGGCCGAGTGCGACGTCGGTTGCTGATCTGACATGGGAAGACTCCAGTTCCGTGAGCACTGCTCTCGATATAGATCAGTGTGCATGGCATCGTTGCCGATGTCAAGAGCACTGCTCTCGTTCTTGAACAGTGATCCGCCTAGTGCCACAATCGTGCGCATGGCGAGTGCACCGAAGGCGGGCAGCACCGCGCGGCAGCGGGCGCGCGCCGAACTGACCCGCGAGATCAAGGCGGAGGCCCGCCGCCAGCTTGCCGCCCAGGGCGCGCAGCAACTCTCACTCCGGGCGGTCGCGCGTGAGCTCGGGATGGTCTCCTCGGCGATCTACCGCTACTTTCCCAGCCGGGACGACCTGCTGACCGCGCTCATCATCGACGCCTACGACTCGCTTGGCGCGGCCGCCGAGAAGGCGGGCCAGAGCCAGCCGGCCGCGGCGGTCCGGGGCCGCTGGCGGGCGGTGTGCACGGCCGCGCGGAACTGGGCGTTGGCGAATCCGCACGAGTACGCGCTGATCTACGGGTCGCCGGTGCCGGGCTACCAGGCTCCCGAGGCGACGATCGCGCCCGCGGCCCGGGTCGCGGTGGTCTTCGGCCAGATTCTGGCCGACGCCACGGCGCTCCGGCTGAATGCCGTACCGGGACAGGATGCGCCGGGCGCGGCTGACGGACAGCCGCAGCCTGGGCAGCAGGCACCCGGTGCCGCGGACGGACAGCCACGTTCGGCACCGGCGCTGTCTCCGCTCCTCGCGCTACAGGCGGCCGCGCTCGCGGACGCGATTGCCCCCGGCGTTCCCGCGCCGGTCATCGCCCGGGCCCTGATCGCCTGGACCCAACTCTTCGGCATGATCAGCTTCGAGTTGTTCGGCCAGTTCGTAGGCAGCGCCGACCCGGCGGATGAGTTCTTCGCCTACGCGGTCGATCAGATGGCGACCCTGGTCGGCCTGGACTAGCCGAGCGCCAGGCAGGCAGGGCCGCGCGAACAGGGCCGCGCGGGCGCGCGACACGCCCGGCTAACCGCGGGAATAACTGTCCTGCCGCTATGCTTTAATGAAAACGATTTTCATATACAGCTGGCCAGCGGTGCGGTTCGGCACCCAGATGCACGGGGAGTCAAGCGTTCATGGTGAGAACTGCGGGACGGCTGCGCACCGGAATCCGGTCGCTGGTCCTGACCGCCGCCGCCACCGTCGCTGCCGCGGCGACGCTCGCGGCTTGCAGCACCGCTCCCAGCACCGGCGTCCGGGTCAGCAACGGCGGCGTCATCCAGGTCATCGCGGCGGAGAACTTCTGGGGCAGCATCGCCAGCCAGGTCGGCGGCGCCCACGTCCACGTGGTGAGCGTGATCTCCAATCCGAACACCGACCCGCACGCCTACGAGCCAACCGCCGTCGACGCGCGCAACGTCGCGCTCGCGCAACTCGTGATCGAGAACGGGATCGGTTATGACACCTGGATGTCGGACCTGGTGGCCGCCAGCCAGGGCAGCCAGGTGGTCCTCAACGTTGGCAAGGTCCTAGGTGTCGCGCCCGGCGGCAACCCGCACCGCTGGTACAACCCCGCCGACGTGCGCGCCATCGTGCGCACACTGGTCGCCGACTACTCCAGGCTCGACCCGGCGAACGCCGGCTACTTCCGGCGCCGGCAGGCCTACTTCGAGACCGTCGCACTGCGCCAGTACGACCGGCTGATCGCGACCATCCGGGCCCGGTACCGCGGCACTCCGGTCGGCGCGTCGGAGTCGATCTTCGCGATGCTCGCGCCGGCCCTCGGGCTGAAGCTGATCACGCCGTACAGCTTCCTCAAGGCGATCAGCGAGGGCACCGAGGTGTCGGCCGCGGACAAGCAGACCATCGACAACCAGATCCGCCGACATCTGATCAAGATCTACGTCTACAACAGCCAGAACGTCACGCCGGACGTCCAGGCCCAGCTCACGCTGGCCCGGGCGGCGCACATCCCGGTCACCAGGATCACCGAGACCCTCACGCCGCCGAACGACACCTACCAGGCCTGGCAGGTCCGGCAGTTGCAGGGAATCGAGGCGGCACTGGCCCGGGGCACCGGGCACTGAGCGAGCGAACCGGGCAGCGGCGGGCCAGAGCAGGCGGGCCAGAGCAGGCGGGCATGGGAACAGCAGCGAGAGAGAAGACGAAGATGCGGACAGCAGTCGACACCGCTGACGCGGTCCGGTTCGAGAACGCGGCCGCCCAGGTCGGCGGCCGCACCATCTGGTCCGACGTCAACATCAGCGTCCCGTACGGCCAGTTCGTCGCGGTGCTCGGGCCGAACGGGGTAGGCAAGTCCACGCTGATCAAGAGCGTGCTCGGACTGGTCGCGCTGTCGGCAGGCTCGGTAACCGTGCTCGGCAGGCCGGCCGGACAGGCCGGCCGCGAGATCGGCTACCTGCCGCAGCGCCGCAACTTCGACTCCAGCCTGCGGGTCCGCGGCATCGATGTGGTCAGCCTCGGCGCCGACGGCGAGCGCTGGGGCGTTCCGCTCCCCTTCGCCGGGCGGTACCTGCCGTCCCGCCGGGCCGCCAGGGAACGGGTGCGGGAGGTCATCGACCTGGTCGGGGCGAGCGCCTACGCGGAGCGGCCGATCGGCCAGGTCTCCGGCGGCGAGCAGCAGCGGCTGCTGATCGCCCAGGCCCTGGTCCGGCGGCCCAGGCTGCTGGTGCTCGACGAGCCGCTGGACAGCCTGGACCTGCCCAGCCAGAGCGCGGTCGCGGCGCTGATCTCGCGGATCTGCCGGGAGCAGAACGTGACCGTGATGCTGGTCGCGCACGACGTCAACCCGATCCTGCCGTACCTGGACTGCGTCGCCTACATCGGCCGGGGCGGGGCCGTCTGCGGAACGCCGGACAGCGTGATCCAGTCCCAGACGCTGACCTCGCTGTACCGGACCCCGATCGAGGTCCTGAAGGCCAGCGACGGCCGCCTGGTCGTGGTCGGCGAGCCCGAGGCCCCGGCCAGGCACCACGACCGGCACGAGGACGAACAGGCATGATCCACATCACGTTCAGCTGGAACCTCGTCGCGGATGTCCGGCAGATGCTGATGTTCCGGTTCATGGTGAACGCGCTGCGGGCCGGGACCATCGTGGCCGTGCTGGCCGGCGCGCTCGGCTGGTTCATGGTGCTGCGACGGCAGGCGTTCGCCGGGCACACGCTGGCCATCGTGTCGTTCCCTGGCGCGGCCGGGGCGATCCTGATCGGGGCAAGCGCCACCGTGGGCTACTTCGCCGCGGCGGTCGCCGCAGCCCTGGTGATCGCCGCGGTGCCGCGCTCGCTCGGCGGGCGGGCGCGCAGCGGCGAGTCCGCGCTGATCGGCACGGTTCAGGCGTTCGCACTGGCCGCCGGGGCGCTGTTCGTGAGCCTGTACGGCGGCTTCCTGAACGGGCTGACCAGCCTGCTGTTCGGCTCCTTCCTCGGCATCTCCAGCAGCCAGGTGGTCGCACTGCTGGTGATGGCGGTGCTGGCCCTGGCCGGACTGGCGGCCATCGGCAGGCCGCTGTTCTTCGCCAGCGTGGACCCGGACGTGGCCGAGGCCCGCGGCATCCCGGTCCGACTGCTTTCCTCGCTGTTCCTGGTGCTGCTCGGCCTGGCCGCGGCCGAGGTCAGCCAGATCACCGGGGTGCTGCTGGTGTTCGCGCTGCTGGTGATGCCGGCCGCCACGGCGCAGCAGATCACCGTGCGGCCGGCACTCAGCCTGGCGCTCACGGTGCTGCTCGGCCTGGCCACGGTCTGGCTCGGACTCGGCGTGGCGTTCTACTCGATCTACCCGGTCGGCTTCTTCATCACGACCTTCGGGTTCGCCGGCTATGTGCTCGCCGCGTCCTGGCAGGCGGCGAACGGCCGGTGGCGCCGGGCGTCCGGCCGGGACGCGACCGTGGCGGTGGCGGCATGAACCCGATTCTGGCGTGGCACGCGGCCGGCCTGGCCGGCCGGATCGCCAGCGGCCCGCTGTCCGGCATCGCCGACATCGCCGGCCAGTCGTTCCTGCGGTACGCGTTCCTGGCGGGCGCCGCCATCGCCGCCGCCTCGGGCCTGGTCGGCTACTTCATGGTGCTGCGCTCGCAGGTGTTCACCGGGGACGCGCTCAGCCATGTCGCCTTCACCGGAGCGCTGGCCGCCCTCGCCGTCGGCGCCGACCTGCTGATCGGCTTGTACGCGACGTGCGTGCTCGTCGCGCTCGCGATGGCCGCTCTCGGCACCCGGGGGCACGCCGACGACACCGTGATCGGCAGCGTGCTCTCCTGGCTGCTCGGCCTCGGCGCGCTGTTCCTGACCATTTACACCACATCGTCGACCGGGGCGAACGGCACGTCCGGCGTCAACGTCCTGTTCGGCACGATCTTCGGCCTGTCCGCGACCCAGGCCATCACGGACTCGGCAGTGACGCTCGGGGTGTGCGTGGCGATGGTCGTGATCGCCCGGCCGCTGCTCTTCGCCAGCCTGGACGAGGCGGTCGCGAGCGCCCGCCGGGTGCCGGTGCGGGCCCTGGGCTTCGTCTACCTCGGCCTGGTCGGCGTGACCGCCGCGGCCGCCACCCAGGCGGTCGGCGCGCTGCTGTTGCTCGGCCTGCTCGCCGCGCCGGCGGGCGCTGCCCAGCGGCTGACCAGCAGGCCGTTCCGCGCGCTCTGGCTGTCCGCGGGTCTGGCGATCTTCTCGATGTGGTCCGGGCTGCTGATCGCGTACGCCAACCCGCGGATCCCGCCGAGCTTCGGCATCCTGTCCGTCGCCACCGGGATCTACCTGATCGCGATCCTGTTTGGCGGCGCCAGCCGGCGCTCGGCGCTGGCCGGCGGCCCGGCACGGACCTGACCCGGCACGGACCTGACCCGGCCGGCGATCAGCCAGACTTCGCCTCGTACCGGAAGCCGCGCGCGCCCAGGTCGACGACGCAGCCGGGAACGAGGACCATCGGGACGTGCGGCAGCAGCGGCTGCTCGAGTTTCTGCCCGGGAAACCGCACCCGGGTGCCGTTGGCCGAGTCCAGGTCGGTCACCAGCACCCGCCAGTCGTCCAGGTGCACCCGGACGTGCACCCGGGACACGATCCCGGTCTCGTCCACCAGGCGGAGCGGCTGTGCCTGCCCGGCCGCGACCGAGTCGTCCAGGGTGGGCTCCCGGCCGATGACGTAGTCGGTGTCGAGGTCGACCTCCGATCCGTCGTCCAGCACGAGCACGCCGAGGGACGCCCGCCCGCCGTCAAGCCCGGGCTCGTCGATCGGGACGCCGCAGACCGCGCAGAACGCCGCTTCGGGGTCGTTGAAGTGCCCGTTCTCGCAGTAAACGCCCTCGACGGCCGGCTCGTCGTCCGCCGGGTACGGCTCCTGGCCGGGGTAGGGCTCCTGGTCGGCGTACTGCGGCTGGCCGGACGGGTACGGATGCGCGCCGGACGGATAGGATCCTGCCTCGCCTTGGTAGAGACGCCCGCTCACCGGGAAGGGCATCTGGCCGGCCGGGTAGTACCCGAGGCCGCCGGCCCGCACGGTTCCCGCGTCCAGCCGGGAGAACCGGTCGGTCCGCGCGCTGGCGCCGTCGTCCGGCCCGATTCCGCCGCGGACCGCGCCGACCGGCGTCCTGACCAGCAGCCGGAACATCATGCCGGGCTGCCCCGCGCCGACTAGCTGGGTGCCGCGCTCGGTCGTGACCTCGGCCCACGCCGCGTCGCTGGCCAGGATCGCCAGGCCGGCTCCGGCGGGGCCGAACGCCAGCACCGCCGCCCCGTGATCGACACCCCCGCCAGGCTCGGCCCCGGCACCGTCCAGGGCGGCGCTATCCAGGGCCGTGCTGTCCAGAGCGGCTGCCACCGCGTCGGTCAGCGCCCGCCCGTCTCCGCCGGCCGCGGCCACCTGCTCGATCAGGCCGAGCAGCGTCTCCACCAGCCGGGGAGACTCCGAGCCGGCCAGCAGCACCAGGTCGCCGCGCCTGGCCAGGACGCCGTCGCCGGGCACCGGCCACAGGCCCGCCTCATGCTCCTGCCAACCGGCATCCTGTTCGGTCACACCAGCCTCCCGCCCGGAACCGATCATCACGCCCGGTACCGTCCGCAGGCCGCGGGCGTTACCGCCGCCGGGATCGTCCGGAGATCCGCGACATGGGCGCCACCAGGAACGGTACCTGGCATAGCGGCCCTGCCGCGCCCGGTCGGATCAGCCCGTCGAGCCCGGGCCGTAGGCGAGCACGACCCAGACCTGCCCGCGCGCGAACGGCATCCGGGTTCCGTCGGGCAGCGTGAACGCGGTGCCGCCGTCGGCCGCCGGGCGGGACCAGTGCACCTGATAGGCGCGCCCGTCACGGAGCACCACCGCGCGGCCGCTGCCGACCGTCTGGGCGTATGGCGGCCGGCGGCCCTGCTCCAGGAAGCCGGAGGTGCTGACCTTGACGTACTGGATCACCACCGTCGGGCCGCCGAGTCGCCGGCCGCTGGCCGCTGCCGCGGCCTTGCCGTCCATCGTGACCAGCCACCGGTGCTGCCCGGCCGACCAGGTGAAGGCGAACCCGGCCGCCGGGTAGGAGATCCGGAAGGCACCGGTCGGCGTGCCGCCAGCGGGGCGCGGGCCGAACCGGAAGCCGATGTCGCGCGCCGTGCTGGCGCCCTTGGCCTGGGCGAGCAGGGTCGCCGTCCTTGCGTACAGGTTGTACGGCGCGATCCTGGCAGAACTGCGGAAGTAGCCCCTGGTCACGCCGGAGTACAGGTCGACGATCCGGGCATGCTCCACCACCGGCAGCAGCCTTGGCTGGGCCCCGGAGAACGCGAACGCGGGCCGCCCGAACTGCCGCAGCAATTCGATGTCGTCCTCGCGCGCGCTGCGCACCGGGCCGACCACGGGCGGAATGTGGGCGGAGAACACGGCCATGATCCGGCTCAGCCCGCCCTCGACCGGGATCAGGTAGACGATATCCGCGGCGCCGAGGCCGGTCGGCGGCCTGGCCTGCGGCACGTTGTCGATCTTGAAGATCAGCTCCGGGCCCAGCCTGCTGACCGGCTCGCCGGTGAACGGCGACGTCAGCCCGGCCGTGCTGGGACTGGCGGTCGGCGCGGGACCCGGCGGCTTGCTGGTCCGCGGCCTGGTGACGAGTACCACGACGATCACGACGACGATGAGCGCGGCCGCGGCGATACCGCTGGCGGCCAGTGCTCGACGGCTGATCCGCACCCGCGCACCCCCTGTGCCGGAGGGTACCCAGGAATGCCGCCGGGCATCCCCGGGCAGCCGGTCCCGCGCCTAGCAAATCCGCGGCAACTGCTCGGCCAGTGGCAGGTCTACCACTCGGGTGCCGCCAATCGGGGTCCTGGCCACCACTACCTCCGGATGGTCGGCGACGGCGGTCCCGATCGCGACCGCCCCGGCACCGAGCGGATTGGCGCGCAGGATGTCCAGCGCCCGGGCGGCGTCCTCGGGTGCAACGAAGGCGACCAGCTTGCCCTCGTTGGCCACGTACATCGGGTCCAGGCCAAGGAAACCACACGCGGCCCGAACCTCGGGCGGCACCGGCAGGGCAGACTCGGCGATCTCGACGCCGACCTGGGATGACCCGGCGATCTCGTGCAGCGTCGCCGCCAGCCCTCCCCTGGTCGGATCACGCAGCGCGTGTACCCGTATCCCGGCCCCGAGCAGCGCGGCGACCAGGCCACCCAGCGGCGCGGTGTCGGAGACGATGTCGGCGCCGAACTCCAGTCCCTCTCGGACACTCATGACCGCGATCCCGTGCAGCCCGATCGGGCCGCTTACCAGCACCACGTCACCGGGCCTGACCTGGTCAGGGCCGACCCGGACACCGTCCGGGACGAGGCCGACGCCCGCCGTGGTGACGTATAGCCCGTCGCCGTGCCCGGCATCGACCACCTTGGTGTCGCCGGTGACTATCTGCACGCCGGCCATCCGTGCCGCGGCGGCCATGGTGTCGACGATCAGCCCGAGCTCGGCCAGCGGCAGACCCTCCTCCAGCACGAACCCGACCGTCAGGTAGAGCGGTGTCGCACCGCACATGGCCAGGTCGTTCACGGTGCCATTGACCGCCAGGTCGCCGATGTTCCCGCCGGGAAAGAATCGCGGCCGGACCACGAATGTGTCGGTGGACATCGCCAGCCGGGCGCCGCCCGCCTCGACCAGTGCCCCATCGCCAAGCTGGGCCAGCGGTGTCCCGTCCGCGCCGCCGGTGAACGCGGGCACGAACAGGTGCCTGATCAGGTCGCCGGAGAGCCGCCCGCCGCCGCCGTGCCCCAGCACGATCGACGGGTAGTCACGGAGCGGGACCGGGCAGGTCCAGTTCTCCAGATCCAGATGCTCGCTCACGTCGCCGTCCTCAGGAAGCCGCGGCCTGCAGCCGCCGGAACTGGTAGTACGCCGCGCAGGCGCCCTCGCTGGACACCATCGGCGCGCCCAGCGGGTTGCGCGGCGTGCACTCGACGCCGAACGCCTCGCACTGCACCGGCTTGATCAGACCCTGCAGCACCTCGCCGCTGCGGCAGTGCTCGGACTCGGCGGTCACGATGCCGGTCACGTCGAACCGCTGCTCTGCGTCGTAGCCGGCCCACCGGTCGGCCAGCCGCCAGCCCGAGTTCGGGATGGCGCCGATCCCCCGCCAGTTCCGGTCGGTCACCGTGAACACGTCCGCGACTACCTTGCGGGCCTCCGGGTTGCCCTCCCGGCTGACCGCGCGGGGGTAGGCGTTGTCCAGTTCCGCCCGGCCCTGCTCCAGTTGAACGAGCACCCGGCGGATCCCCTCGAGCACGTCCAGCGGCTCGAACCCGGTGACCACGATCGGGACCTGATACCGCTCCACCAGCGGCTGGTATTCCGACATCCCCATTACGGTGCAGACATGCCCGGCAGCAAGGAAGCCCTGCACCCGCCGGGTCGGGGAATCCATGATCGCGGTAATGGCCGGCGGCACCAGCACATGACTGACCAGCAGCGAGAAGTTCGCCAGCCCAAGCCGGTCGGCGAGCAGCACGGTCATCGCGTTGGCCGGGGCCGTGGTCTCGAAGCCGATACCGAAGAAGACCACCTGCTTGCCGGGGTTGGCCTGGGCGATCCGCACCGCGTCCAGCGGCGAGTACACGACCCGCACGTCACCGCCGCGGCTCTTGACCCGGAACAGGTCATCGGAGGAGCCAGGGACCCGCAGCATGTCGCCGAAGGAGCAGAAGATCACCTCCGGCCGGGCCGCGATGGCCAGGGCCCGGTCGATCGTCTCCAGCGGGGTCACGCAGACCGGGCAGCCGGGGCCGTGGATCATCTCGACCCCGTCCGGCAGCAACTGGTCGATGCCGTTCCTGATGATCGTGTGGGTCTGCCCGCCGCAGACCTCCATCAGCGCCCACGGCCTGGTCACCGTGGCCGCAATGTCGTTTAGCAGCCGCCGGGCCACAACCGGGTCGGCGAACTCGTCCAGGTACTTCATGCTGTCCCCAGCTCGCTGTCCAGCATGCCCACCGACCGCATCATGGCCAGCGTCTCCTTCGCGGAGGCCTCGTCCAGCCTGGTCAGCGCGAACCCGACATGCACGATCGTCCAGTCCCCGACCTGCAGTTCGGGGACGTAGGCCAGGCAGACGTCCTTGCGTACGCCGCCAAAGTCGACGGTTCCCATCGGGGCGCCGTCGGCCTCGAAGCGCCGCTCGACCCGCCCGGGAATGCCCAGGCACATGTGCTAGCTCCCTTCGATCTTCGTGATGTCCCTGGCGAGCCGCCACAGCACCACCCGGTTGTTGCCGGAGTCCGCGACCGCCAGCAAGTCGCCCGCCAGGCACAGCCCATACGGCCAGCAGAGCGAGTCATCGGCGACGGACTCCCAGCGGTTCTCCCCGTGGCTGTCGAAGTCCGGCTGGCCGAGCACAGCGTCCGCCGCGGCGGCCGCGCCGCTGCCCGGCAGTCCGTGCCAGAGCAGCACCCGGTTGTTCGCGGTGTCGGCCACCGCCAGCCGGTCGGCGGTCCCTGCGACCCCGTAGCTGAACCTCAGCCGTCGCGGACCCTGCGGCTGATAAGCCAGCTCACGTGCCTGGTCGAACCCGGGCTGGCCGAGCACCAGATCCGCCGCAGCATCCGCGGCGGGCGGCGGCTGCCAGCCAAGCACCCGGTGATTTCCGGCGTCCGCGACGTACAGTGCCCGGCCGTCGCCCGCGATCGCGTGCGGCCACCGGAACGTGGCCGCACCTACTCCCGTGCCGCGATTCTCCTCGGTGTCCGCCGGGTCGTCCTGGCCGAGCAGGACGTCGGCGACCTGGCCGGGCTCAGGCAGCCCGCCGGACCAACCGAGCACCCGGCGATTGTAGGTGTCACACACCCAGAACACGCCGCCGACCAGGCCGAATCCGAACGGCTGCCGGAACGATCGCAGGTCAGGCTCGCCGCCGCGGTTCTCCTCGACGTCACTCAGGCTGTCCTGGCCGAGCACGGCGTCCGGCGCGGCATCGTCGGACCGCGGGATCTGGTCCCAGATCAGCAGCCGGTGATGCCAGGCGTCGGCCACCACCAGCCGGCCGTCGACTACGCCGACTCCGGCGGGCAGTCGCAGTCCGCGCTCGGGTCCGCGGCCGCTGGCGGCCGGGCCGTCCCCGGCCCGGTCGGGCTGGCCCAGGATGACATCCGCCGGGGCACCGTCGGCATCCGGAATCTGGTGCCAGATCAGGACGCGGTGGTTCCCGGTGTCGGTGGCGACGATCGCCGTTCCGTCGGTCCAGACGCCCCGCGGTGCGTACATCTGCCCGGCGGTGGCCGCGGCCGCGGGCAGCGCCAGTCCGAACGCGGAGGCGGCACCGAGCCGGCGGACCGGGCAGGCCGCGGCGGCTGCGGGCGGCGCGGCGGAGGCCGCGGAACCCCCGGTCACGGGCGGCCGACCCGGACCGTGTTCAGCGGCACGAACGCGCACCCGTCCGGCTCAAGGTCGCGCTGATCCTCCACCACCGAGGCGAGGCCGGGAACCCGAGCCAGCAAGGTGTCCCGGACATCCGCGCGCATCCCGTCCGGCGGGTGCCCGGCGAACCGGACAGTGGCGACGTCACCATCGACCCGGAGCACCGCCACGTCGGTGCCGCTGGCGATCAGGTACGGCCGAAGTTGCTCGGCCGCGCGCAGCACGTCCAGCGTCCGGTCGGCCCGAACGATGTCGTGCGCGACCAGCAGCGCCATCACCTCGGGCCGGTCCAGCGCGGCATACAGCAGGTCAGCGCCGCGTGGGTCGGCCCGCAGCGTCTGCACCAGGCTCACCAGCCCGGCCCGGTTGAACGCGGTGATCGCGTCGACCGCCTCGGTCAGCAGGTCCCTGACGGCCCAGTCGGCCGCGGCTACCTTCGAGCGGGCCGCGTCCGCGCGCTCGGCGAGCAGCGCGAACGGGACCTCCCCGGCGGCGGGTGCCTGGTTCATGACCGGCCTGCCAGCGCAGCCTCGATGCTGGCCTGAATCTCGTCGGCCGCCGCGATCCCCTCCGCATCGCCAGCCCGCCCGAATAGCGTCCGGGCCCGGTTCAGGCGATCCCGCGCGTCCTCGAACGCACCCAGGTGCCCGAGCGCGTTGGCCTGATTGAGCAGGATCCTGGCCACCCCGACCGGGTCGCCGGCCTCGTCCCGGTAGGACAGCAGTTCCTGGTAGATCCGCGTCGCCTCCTCCAGGTTCGCCTGGATGTGCGCGCTCGGCAGGTACTGGAGCGCATTCGCCAGATTGAGCTGCGCGCTCGACCACGCCAGCGGATGGTGCTCCGGCGTGAATACGCGGAGCGCGGCGCGTAGGCAGCCGACCGCCACGCCCACCCGAAGCCGGTCTCCCTGGCTGCTCATCGGCATGGTCAGGTAGGCCAGGCCGAGATGCTGGCTGGCGGTCGCGAACAGCTCGGGATGACTGTCCTCGCGGAACACCTTCAGCGCCTCGGTCAGGTCGGCTACCACGGCCGGCATCCCGGCCGCCGCGCCCGCGGCAAGCTGCTGCCTCGCCAGCGCCCTGGTCAGGTGCAGTTCGGCCCGCACCTCCGCGGCCACGTTCCCGGTCTCGTCGTGCCCGGATGTCAGGCCGGCCGGCAGACCCGGAGTCCGGAGCGCGGCATCGACCGCGGCGACCGCGGCCGCCGGGTCCCCGATCCGGTCCCGCAGCAGGTCGGCCCTGGTCGCGGCCAGAGTGGCGGCCAGCACCGGGCTGCCTGCCCCGGCCGCGTCGGTCACCGCCGCGGCCAGTTCGTCCACCGCCGCGACCGCGTCACCGCGCTCCAGCGCAGCCGCCGCCCGGGCGCTCCGTGCGACGGCGTTCACCTCTCCCGCGACCGACTGGCCAGGCTCCGGTGGCTGATCGGTCAGGCCCACGCTGAATCGCGCGGTCGCGGCCAGCACGGCCAGGTCGGAGCCCGGTTCCGCGCGGACCTGCGCCCAGGCCTGCTCGCCGCCGACCAGCACGGCCCGGTTATAGGCGGAGACCGGGTCCGGCGCTGTGAGCTGGCCGGCGGCGAGCGGCGCGTCGCCCCGCAGGGCGGCCCGGAAGAACTCAAGACCGGCAGGCCAGCGCTCCGGGTTCTGACCGAGCACTAGCCGGGAGGCCGCCTCCGCCGCTCCGGGCACGTCGGGCAGGACCAGCAGTCCGGCCGGCCACGGCAGCGCGCCGATGGGCTGCGGCCGGGGCCCGGGTAGGCCGCCGGTCACGCCGGCTCCGCCGGTCCGCCATCGGGCAGCCGCTCGCCAAGCTCGGCGGCCAGCAGACTGGCGATCCGGTCCACGGCTGCCGCGACCACCGGGGTCAGCGCATCCCCGGCCGCGAAGCTGGCGCCCTCGATCAGCCAGACCTGCACCTGTTCCGGATAGTCCGCGCCGAGCAGCCAGCGGGCGAAGCCCAGCGCCTGATCCCAGCGGAACTGGTGCAGGTTCCCGGCTGGCGGCGCCAGGTCGGCCAGTTCCTCGCCGGGCACCGCGTGCACGGTGCCGGCCGGGACGCCGACCCTGGAGGCGTCGACCACGATGACCCGCCGGACGCCCCGCATCGCGAACGCGACGTCCATGCCGGCCGTCCCGGCGTCCACCAGCCGGACGCCGGGTCGCAGCCGCCGCTCGGCGAGCAACCGGACCAGGACCGGCCCGGCGGCGTCGTCACCGCGGATCAGGTTGCCGCAGCCCACCACCAGGGTGTCGGTGCCGCGAACTCCGTCCAGGAGCCCGGCCAGGGCCGCGGTCAGCGGGAGTGTCGGCACCTCAGCCCGGTCCCATCCGGAACCTGGACAGCTGCCGGCCGGTCCGGCCGTCGTAGGCGTGCACGGTGCAGACCAGGCAGGAGTCGAAGCTGTGCGCCACGTTGGCAAGCTCGACCGGGTCCGCCGGGTTCCGCACCGGGGTGCCGATGAACGCCCGCTCCATCGGGCCGACCGCCTCGGTGCCGTCCCGGGGGCCGATGTTCCACGCGGTCGGGGTGATCACCTGGTAGTTCTTGATCTTCCCGTGCTCCAGCACGATCCAGTCACTGAGCGCGCCGCGGGCAGCCTCGGTGCTGCCGAAGCCGCGGCCATCCGCGGGCTCGGCCGGCTTGACGTAGAAGTCCTCGTGCAGGTCG
This sequence comes from Actinomycetes bacterium, assembly GCA_021792855.1. Lineage (GTDB taxonomy): Bacteria > Actinomycetota > Actinomycetes > Streptosporangiales > Streptosporangiaceae > Chersky-822. The sequence continues at coordinate 29,591 of JAJYTW010000009.1, read as the reverse complement.
ATCTCGCTCAGCCAGGACCGGACCAGCCGGTAGTACTTCGGCGCCTCGTGCACCCTGGCCAGTATCCGCACCAGGGCACTCGGCCCGATCTCGTTCACGATGTTGCTGATCAGCGGATCAGACTCCTGGAAGCCCGCCGGGTTCGGCCGGGCGGCCATCATCTGCCTGGCCAGCGGACCGACCTCCAGCGGCACGTGGCCGAGGCCGGGCACGTCATACCGGGGCGACTTCGCCCAGGTGTACTTGCCCTGCGCGCGCCCGGCCTCCGGGTCGATCGGCTCGGTCACGCCATCGAACGGGTGCAGCGAGCCGGTGCCGTTATAGAACGAATGGGTAATGTCCTCGGTCACCCTGGCCTGGTCGAAGTCGAAGTACTGGCCGGCGGCGTAGATGCCGGACCGGACGATCAGCGCGCCGTTCCGGCCCTCGATGGTCGGCCGGGTATAGCTCTCCGGGTGCAGGTAGGTGCCGGTCGCCAGGTAGTTGCCGTAGCCCTGGCCGTAGGTGTCCAGTCCGATCTGCAGCGCGTACCTGATGAAGACCCCGAGGTCGCTGTTGGCCTGGGCCTCGTTCTCCTCCGTCCAGGCGAGCACGTCCGCCCAGGTCTTGTTCGCCAGCCAGCGGTCGACCGAGCAGCCGAGCCACTGCTTCTCCAGCCACTCGTTCTTCCAGTGATCCAGGATCGCCAGCGAGCGGGTCACATCGGTGAGCGTCGGCGCCGACATCACCCCGCCGGGGATCATGAACGAGGAGTGCGGCCACTGGCCGCCGAAGATCGCGTAGATCTCCACCGGGAGGCTGGAGAGGGTCACGCCGGTCTGATAGCTTGCGCCGACGTACGGCGCGAACCGCCGGACCGCCTCGGCGTACAGCGGCGCGCTGGCGTACTGCTCGGCCACCAGATCCGGTCCCATGATCGCGTAGAACCAGCGCGGGATGCTCTGCAGCGTCTCCGACGCCTGGCCGATGTTCCGCACCCGGGTCGCGTTCGGCGGCACCGTGGTGCCCCATGCAGTGTCCAGCGCATAGCAGGCCTTGTACAGGTGGCTGCCGCCGCAGATCCCGCAGATCCGCGGCGTCATGATCAGGCCGGCCTGCGGGTCCTTGCCGCGCAGGATGATCTCGAAGCCGCGGAACATGGCGGCCTCGGTCCAGGCGTCGGTGACGACGCCGTCGGTCAGGGTGACCCGGACATCGAGGTCACCCTCGACCTGCCCGAGCGGGCTGACATTCAGGTCCATCGTGGTCATGACTGGTTCCTCACAGTGTCAGGTGGCTCGGGTTTCAGACGACGAACATGTCCTGCTTGGACCACTTGGGCGCCACCGCGGCCGCGACCCCGGCAAGCGCCATGTAGCTGATGTGATCCATCCCCTCGGGCTCATCCTTCGGAATCACACCGCTGACCTTCTGGGTCTTGAACACGGTCCCGACCGCCAGGTCACCGTGCGGGAAGCCGGGCTCGGTGCAGCCGACGCAGGGCATGCCGGCGCGGGTCTTCGATGACTGCCGGTTCCACAGGATCCGGTTGCAGGACGAGTGCGTCATCGGGCCGCGGCAGCCGAACTCGTAGAACAGGCATCCGGTGCGCATGCCCTGGCCGAAACTCGGCGGGTCCTGCTTGTAGGTGAAGAACTGGACCCGGCTGCACCCGCTCTGGGTGAACGAGGTGAAGAACGTGCTCGGCCGCTGCAGGTCGTCCAGGGCCAGGTCGCCGGCCCGCCCTGCGGCGAGGGCCACCAGGACCTGGCTGATCCAGTCCGGGTGCGTCGGGCAGCCTGGGATGTTGATCACCGGCAGGCCGAGTTTGCTGACGAAGTCGGGGCCGAGAAAGCCGCCGCGCTTGCCGCCGCGGTCGAATTGCAGTCCATGGCTATCGCTCGGGTTGGGCGGCACGGCGGGCAGGCCGCCCCAGGTGGCGCAGTCCCCGATGGCGACAACGATGCCCGCGCGCGGGGCGATCTCGGTGACCCAGTCCTTCATCGGCCGCCCGGCGAACATGTCGTACCGGCCGGTGCCGTCCGGAGCGAGGATGACCGACCCCTCATAGACGAAGATGTCGATTTCCTTCTCGCCGGAGGCGTACTGGCGGAACATCTCCTGTGCGGCGTCGCCCTTGGCCGTGGAGAGCGTCGGGTGATAGACGACCTCCAGGCCGAAGTCGACGATCAGGTCGACAACCGACGGCTCGGCGGCGTTCAGGAAGGACATGGTGTTGCCGCTGCAGGCACCACCTTGAAACCACAGGACAGACGTCACGTTGCCTCCTGGCTCGGGACGGGTTGGGTGGCGGGCACCGCGAGATGCAGATCGAGTAGGTCCTCGACGCCGGCCCCGCTACGGGCCGACGTCTCGACGATGACGGCGCTCGGGTGCACCGCCCGGATCGCCGCGTGCGCGGCGGCGCGGTCCCATTCCGTCGCCGCCGCTAGATCGGACTTGGTGATGACCACCAGGTCGCTGCTGTGGAACAACTGCGGGTACTTGACCGGCTTGTCCTCGCCCTCGGTGACGCTAAGCAGCGCGACCCGCTGACCCTCGCCGAGGTCGAACGCTGTCGGGCAGACCAGGTTGCCGACGTTCTCGATCACGAGCAGGTCGATCTCGGCGAGGTCCCACCCGGTCAGGTGCCGGTCGATCATGTCGGCCTCGAGGTGGCACATGCTCTCGGTGACGATCTGCCGCACCAGGGCACCGGATCTGGCCAGGCGGCGGGCGTCGTTGTCGGTGGCGCAGTCCCCGACCAGCGCTGCCGCGCTCAGGCCACGGGCGGCGGCAGCGGTGAGCATCGCCTCCAGCAGCGCGGTCTTGCCGGTCCCGGGTGCCGAGACCCAGTTCGCGACCCGCACGCCCGCCCGCTGGTACCGGGCTCGCAATCCACTCGCCAGATCGTCGTTTTTCTCCAGCAGGCCGCGCTGGAGCTCTACCACGCGGGTCATGCGGGCACCTCCGCTGCCGGCCCGACGTCGGCCAGCACGACCTGGCCGACCTCCAGTTCGCGACCGGCGATCAACTCGGGGACCGGCCCGCCGCAGTTCGGGCAGATCAACATCGAGCGCGCCAGCGTGACCGGCCGCAGGCAGGCCGGGCAGTGCCCGCGGGCGGGCACCATCTCGATCCGCAGGGCCGCGCCCGCCAGCGGCGTTCTGTCCGCGACGATGTCGAAGCAGAAGGTGAGCGCGTCCGGCACCACCCCGGACAGCACGCCGATCCGCAGCTGAATCTCGGTGACCTGGTCCGGGCGGCCGCCACGCTCGGCTACGCCGTCGGTCACGGTCTGCACCAGTGCCCGGGCGATCGACAGTTCGTGCACCGGGTCAGGACCTTGCCCTGCTGGTCCCTGCCGGGTGCTCCTGCTCCCGGCCGAAGGCCCTGGCGAAGGCGATGAAGAAGCCGAGCGTCTCCTGGATCTGCGGGTCCTTGAGCTGACGGAGCAGCGCGAGCGCACCGCCCACCGACACCTTGCGCTGCCTGGTCAGCCGGTCTGCCTCCAAGGCGGCCTCGCCGACCCGGGAGATTACGTCGACGATCTCCGGCCGCAGCACCGAGGATGTCAGGAAGGTCTGGATGGTGGGGCTGGCGTCACCGAACGCGCGGAGCAGGTTTCGGTAGGCGGCCATGTCCAGACCGGCCCGGCCGGCACCGGTCTCGCGCAGCACCTCGACCCGGTCGTTGATGTTGTCCGCGATGTCCCTGCCCCGCGCGAGCAGGGCCTGGCTGGAGGCCACCAGCACGGCGATGTCGGGCGCGTGCGCGGCGATCACCGCGAGCGACGCACGCACCTCGGGGTCGCGCAGCGCCGACGCTAGCGGGTCGTCCGCCGCGTCCGACGGGCTTGCGGGCAGATCGGCGGTCTGGCTCACTGGCACCCCACTCTCCTGCTCAACATCTGCATGACGGCGCATGCCCGTCGTTTGCGGCAGAGTTAACAGTGGGCCAAAGACCTTAGGCTAGGGACTTTGGTCCCATGCCCGTAACGGCACCGGGTAGTGGCTGTCTTCGCAGGTCAGCGACTCTCAGTGAGCCATTGGGAACGCAAGCCGGCTAACCAAGGCGGCTATCCGCGGCTAAATGACACGCACTGGATTACCGGCGGCGAGCATAACGGCGGCCGTCGTCCGCCCGGCCTGACGCGCGCGAACCGGCGGTACCGCCCGCTGACGGACGACGGCGTGCCAGCATCGAACCGACCACGCGATGCCCGGACGGCGAATAGGAGCCCAGTGATGGATACCGCCCAGAAGCCCGCGAGCGAGCCGCTTGTCATGGCGCATAAGCACCTCGCGAGGTCGCTGCCGGTGCATGACGAGCAGGACGTCACCGACGCCCGGCGGGGCTTCCTCGGAGCACTCGAGCCGTGCGTGGTCCGGGCGGCGGACGGCCGGATCGTATGGGACAACGACTCCTACGCGTTCCTGGCCGGCGACGCGCCGGACACCGTGCACCCGAGCCTGTGGCGGCAGTCGGCGCTCACCGCGATCCACGGCCTGTTCGAGGTGGTACCGGGCCTCTACCAGGTCCGCGGGCTCGACCTGTCCAACATCAGCTTCGTCGAGGGCGAGCGGGGCGTGGTCGTCGTCGATCCGCTGCTCTCGGAGGAGACGGCCGCCGCCGCGCTGGCGCTGTACCGGCGGCACCGCGGCGACCGCCCGGTGACCGGCGTCGTCTACACCCACAGCCATGCCGACCATTTCGGCGGCGTCCGCGGCGTGCTCGCGCAGCGGGACGTCGACACCGGCCGGGTCCCGGTCCTGGCCCCTGAGGGCTTCACCGAGCACGCCGTGACCGAGAACGTCTACGCCGGCACCGCGATGGCCCGCCGGGCCGGCTACATGTACGGCGCCGCGCTCCCCCGCGGCCCGCGCGGGCAGGTCGGCACCGGACTCGCCCAGACCACGTCCACCGGCGCCTTCGGCCTCATCCCGCCGACCCTCGACGTGACAGCGACCGGGCAGCGGGAGATCGTCGACGGCGTGCGGATGGTGTTCCAGCTAGCCGCCGGAACCGAGGCCCCGGCGGCGATGCACGTCTTCTTCCCCGACCACTCCGCGCTGTGCATGGCCGATACCACCGTGCACGGGATGCACAACATCCTCACCATCCGCGGTGCCGTGGTGCGCGACGCGCATGCCTGGGCCGGCGTCCTCACCGAGGCGATCGAGTTGTTCGGCGGTGACCTCGAGGTCGTCTTCGCCGGGCACAACTGGCCCACGTGGGGGCGGGAACGGGCGGTCGGGTTCCTGTCGCTGCAGCGTGACCTGTACGCCTACCTGCACGACCAGACCCTGCGGTTGCTCAACCAGGGCCTGACGGGACCGGAGATCGCCGAGGCGATGGTGCTTCCGCCGACCCTGGAACGCGCGTGGCACGCCCGGGGCTACTACGGCTCGGTCAGCCACAATGTCAAGGCGATCTACCAGCGCTACCTGGGCTGGTACGACGGCAACCCGGCGCACCTGTGGCCGCACCCGCCGGTCGAGGCCGGCCGCCGTTACGTGGCGTTCATGGGCGGCGCGGACGCTGTCGTGGACAAGGCGCGGGCGTCGTTCGCCGCGGGCGACTTCCGGTGGGTGGCCGAAGTACTCAACCATGTGGTGTTCGCACAGCCCGAGCATGAGGGCGCGCGTGAACTGCTCGCCGACACCTACGAGCAACTCGGGTACGGCGCCGAGAACGGGACGTGGCGGTGCGCCTACCTGTCGGGCGCCCACGAATTGCGGCACGGCGGGTTCGGCACCCCGACCTCGGTGTCCGCGGACGTGGCGGCCCGGCTCAGCCCGGAGCAGATCTTCGCAGCGCTCGCCATCCGGGTGAACGGGCCGCGGTGCTGGCACGAGGATCTCGCCATCGACTTCGACCTCACCGATACCGGCGCCCGCTACCGTCTGGTGCTCAGGAACGGCGTCCTGACCGCCACCGCCGCGCCGCAGGCGCCCCCCGCCGACGCCACGGTCCGCCTCCCGGCAGCGGCGCTGCCCGTCCTCGCCCGCGGCGCGGCGGACCCGGCCGCGCTCGGCGCCGCCGGCGTGACAGTCGACGGCGACCTCACGGCGATCACCCGGCTGATCGCCGCGCTGGACCGCCCCGACCCCGGCTTCGCGATCGTGACCCCCTGATGCCGCGACCGGGACGGCCGGCACAGCACCGCGCGGTCGCGAGGGCCGGCCGCGCGCCGATAGCATCGGGCCGTGACTAGCGGCGATTCCCAGGTACGCGTCAGGTTCGCGCCATCCCCGACCGGCATGTTCCATGTCGGGTCGGCCCGGTCGGCGCTGTTCAACTGGGCTTTCGCCCAGCAGCACGGCGGGCAGTTCGTGCTGCGAATCGAGGACACCGACGCCTCGCGGAACCGGCCGGAGTGGATTGACGGCATCATCAGCGCGATGACCTGGCTGGGCATGCCGCCTGGCTCGTACGAGGGGCCGGTGCTGCAGTCCTCGAACACCGGCGAGCACGTCGCCGCGGCGGAGCGACTGCTGGCCGGCGGCCGCGCCTACTACTGCTCGTGCACGCGCGAGGAGATCGTCGCCCGGACCGGCGACTCGCACCGCGGCTACGACGGGCACTGCCGGGTCCTGGGGCTCACCGCCGGGCCGGGCCGGGCGCTGCGGTTCCGCACCCCGGACGACGGCGCGACGGTGGTGCAGGACGTGGTGCGCGGCACGGTGCGGTTCGAGAACTCCGCGATCGACGACTTCCCGATCGCCCGCGCCGACGGGTCGGTGCTGTTCCTGCTCGCGAACGTGGTCGATGACCTGGTGATGGGCATCACGCACGTGATCCGCGGTGAGGAGCACCTGCCGAACACGCCGAAGCAGCAGATGATGTGGGCCGCGCTCGGGCATGAGCCGCCGGTCTGGGCGCACGTGCCGGTGCTGGTGAACGAGAAGCGGCAGAAGCTGTCCAAGCGGCGGGACAAGGTCGCGCTTGAGGACTACCGGGCCGAGGGCTACCTGGCCGAGGCGATGCGCAACTACCTGATGCTGCTCGGCTGGGCGCCGGCCGGTGACCGCGAGATCGTGCCCTGGCCGGAGCTTGTCGCCGAGTTCCGGCTGGATGACGTGATCCCCTCGCCGGCCTTCTTCGACGTCCGCAAGCTGCGCGCGATCAACGGCGTGTACATCAGGGACCTGCCGCTGGCCGAGTTCATCGCCCGGACCGAGCCGTGGCTGTCCGCCCCGGTCGCGCCGTGGCCCGCCGCGTCGTTCAGCGCCGAGGTGTACGCGCAGGTCGCGCCGCTGGCGCAGACCCGGGTGGCGGTGCTGTCCGAGGTGACCGCGATGGTGGACTTCCTGTTCCTGGACGAACCAGTGGTCGACGACGCGGCCTGGGCGAAGGCGATGGGCGGCCCGGCCCCCGGCCTGCTGGACGCGGTGATCGAGACCCTAGCCACGGCGTCCTGGGAAGCGGACGCGATCCGGGGCGCGGTCGAGAAGGCCGGCGAGCAGTTCGGCCTCAAGCTCGGCAAGGCGCAGGCGCCGGTCCGGGTGGCGGTGACCGGCCGCGGGGTCGGCCTGCCGCTGTTCGAGTCGCTGCACGTCCTGGGCCGGGAGCGGACCCTGGACCGGCTGCGCGCCGCCCGCGCCAGGCTGTGACCCCGGCGGCTCAGCCGCCGCTGGCCCGGCGGCTCACTCTTCGCTGACCCGGATCGCGACGCCGCGCTCGTCGTGGCGATAGACCCGGCGCTCGTTCTTGGCCAGCTTCGCCTGTACCGCCTCGTTCAGGTCGACCCCGGTCATGGTGGCAATCGAGGTCAGGAATAGCAGCACGTCGGCCAGTTCCTCGCCAAGATCGGGCAGGTCCCTGCGCCAGGCGATGAACGCCTCGCCGACCTCAGCGGTGAGCAGGCCGAATTCGACTGCCACATCGGTGGTATTGAAGCCCTTCGCGACCTTGTTCGCCCAGGCGCGCTGCTGAATGTCGCGAAGCTGCATAATCGGCCCTTTCCAGGGCTAAGGATAATGCGACGGCCGCGAGCAGCGGCGCTACGGAGCCAGCTCGGCCCTGGCCGCCTCGGTCGCAAGCTGGATGAGCCGCTTGCGGGTGCCGCCGGGCGCCTGCCGGAGCCGCAGGATCGCCAGGCCATCGAGCAGCGCGCAGAACCGGACCGTGAAGTCCTCGACCGAGCCGCGCGGCCGGAAGACGCCGAGCGCCGCGCCGTGCTGCACGATCGCGGCCAGATCCGCCCGCCATGGTGGCCGATCATCCAGGCTGACCGCCGGGCCAGCCGGGCGGGACGAACCGAATCCGGCGCCAATAGCATGTTCGCCAGGCAATTGAGCTGGGAATTCACCTGAGTAGGCCGATCAGGCAGCTCGACCGTCGGCTCCGGTACCGGCCGGTCAGTCCGGCGGGATCGCGACAAGGCACGGGGGCGGCACGAGGTGGAGTTCCGACGGGAGCGGACGCGATCGTCCCCGGACGCTGGTATGCGTTCGCCCGGCTGTATCCCGGGTTCGGGTGATGCTGGCCGGCCCTACCCGAACGGGCGCCGGACCCCGGACGACGCGCTCCTGGAGCAGGGCCGTCCGGCCTATCTGTGGAATCGCCGGATCCAGGCCTGCTACGACGTCACGATCGCGTGCGCGCTCGCCGCCGCCGCCCTGACGATCCTCGGCTCGACCTCGGCGCTGTCCCGGCTGACCTCACTAACGGCCCTCGCGCAGTCGGCCACCCACGCGATCAAGCCCGGCCTGCTCAACCTGATCGGCCCGATTCTCGTGCTGCTCGCGCTGCCGGCCCACCGCGGCGGCCTGCGGGCGGCGACCGGGACATCCGGCCAGCCTGGCCAATCCGGCCAGCCCGTGCTGATCGAGGCCATCTCATCGCAGATGCTGGTCCGGCGCGGGCTGCGCTGGAACCTGGCTGGGGGCGTCGACAGCACGAGCGTGGTCCGGTTCAGCTACCGCGGCGCCTACCTGGCCCGCGCCCTGCTCACGGCGCTGGCCTGGATCGCCGCCCTGGGGCTGCTGATCTTCTCGCTGACCAGCCTGGGCGATGGCTATACGGTCACCTCCGGCACGTTCCTGCTCGGCATGCTGGAACTGGCCGGGCTGATCGCCGCCGTGACCATGCGGCCGGCCGGACTGGCCAGGGCACTGGTGATCGGCCGGCCCACGCAGCGGTCGTCATGGGCCTCCCGGGTCGGCATCCGCTAGGCGGCTGAGCGGCTGGTTACCGCCCGGCCCGGTGGCCAGCGGCATCGGCGGGATCGGCCCGGGCGGAACGGGCGGTGGCTCGGGCTGCGGGGACGGTGGCGGCGGCGGAACCGGTGGCGGCGGCTCGGGCTGCGGCGGCGGAGGTGGTGGCGGCTCGGGCGGCGGAGGCGGTACCGGCGGAGGCGGCGGCGGCACCGGGCCCGGGGGCGGCTGCGGCTCGGTGGCCTCGCCCGGCCGCCCGGCCGCTCCGTTCCAGTAGCGGTATTCATGTCCTCTGGCCGGGTCCGGATACCAGCCCGGCCGCTGGCTCATCGTCATCGCGATCTCCCTCGATCCCGCTGATGACACGCCGCGCGGCAGGCACGACGCTGCTTCCTCCAGTGCGCCACCGGATCCGGCGTACTGCCAGGGCCGCAGGTCCCTTCTGGCGGCAGAACCGGCCGCTAAGCACGTGACCTGCCGCGAAACGCCCGACCGGGGCGACAGCCGGGTCGCTACCGGCGGGTACGCTGTCCCTGCCGTTTGTGACACGAGCCGGAGCTTCTGGAAGAGTGAGTCAGATCGGACATCGGATATTCCGCCCCGGCCTGGCGGTAGTGGCGCTCGTCGCGGCCGCGACGGTCGTCGTCAGCATTTTCACGCTCGGCTCGGCGGACCAGCCAGGCGGACTGCCTCGTCCGTCGGCTAGCTTCGCCTCCCCGCCGATCCCGCCGAAGAGCACCAGTCCCGGTGCCTACCCGACACTGGCCACGCGCGCCATCCAGATGCTCGAGACCGACTTCTACAACGGCACCGGCGAGTGGCACATGTGCGTGCCCAAGCAGCCGTGCAACACCAAGAACCGGGACTGGGGCGCGGACACACTGACCAACATCCTGGCCTTCAGATGGAAGCTCACCAGGGACCGCAGCGTGCTCCCGCTAGTGCAACGGCTGATCCAGACCTCGCACAGCTACGCGCCGAACCAGCCTGGCAGCAGCGACACCGCCATGTGGGACGCGGTGACCGACGTCCGCGAGTACCAGGTGACCGGGAGCAATCTCGCACTGCGCAAGGCCGAGGCCGCATTCTCCTGGCTTGCCAGCCGACAGCAGGCAGGCTTCGCGACTGGCGTGTGCCCCAGCGTCGACTACCAGTGGACTGATCGCCAGCGCGGTAACCTGAAGACCCTGGAGACCGGGTCCAACTACGTCAAGGCCGCGATCCTGCTCTACGAGGCGACCGACAAGCGGGCATACCTCGCCGACGCGCAGCGCGAGTACGCCATCTCGCGGAAGTATTTCCTGTCCAGGTCGGTGCCGCTGTACACGACCTACATCGTGGACAACGGGGTCACCTGCCACCGCCTGCCCGGCCGCTACTTCGCCTCGGTGAACGGCAACATGATCTGGTCCGGCGCCGAGCTTGCCCGGCTGACCGGGCGGCGGGCCTACCGGATCCAGGCGATCGCGACCGCCCGCGCCGTCGCGACCCACCTGAACGACAGCGCCGGGGTCTTCGCCGACCTGCAGGCGGACAACGACATCGTCGAACCGCTGATCGAGGCGATGTACAAGCTCGCCGCGACCGATCACCAGCGCTTCGCCCGCCGATGGCTGCTCACCGCGGCCAGCGCGGCCGGCGCGGACATGACCCCGGCCGGGGCGTTCGGCCGGTTCTTCGACGGCCCGCCGCCCAGCGGGATGGTGACCGCCTGGCAGACCAGCGGCGGCGTGGCGCTGATGCAGGCCGCGGCGGCGCTCGACTTCACCGGGTCGCCCGCGCACCCGGGCTTCTGGCGGCAGGCGACATTCGTCCGGCAGGCCAGGACGCTCACCGGCAGCAAGCTCACGATCACCTTCACCGGACGGGCCATCGCCCTGGTCGGCACGATCGGCGCGCACTGCTGCTCGCTCGGGCACGCGAGGGTTCTGGTCGACGGCGTCCCGACGTTCAACCAGACCGGCATCTGGCAGAACCGCAGCAGTCCGTCGGTGCAGCAGCCAGGCCAGGTGCTGTTCGCGTGGCGCTGGCGGACCGTCGGCCGGCACACGATCACGATCCTGCCCGCCCAGTACAACCAGATCGAGGGCGGCACGTTCTTCGCGATGACGGGCTACCTCGTGGTCAGGTAGCGCCCGCGCTCCCACTGCGAATGGAGGCCGGCCGCCGCCTCGACCGCCTGCCGGTCCGCCGCGACCGCGACCTGGCCGCCCAGGAACGGCTGACCCGGGCGCTGCTGCGGGCCGCGCCCCGGTACGGCCCGGTGGTGCGGGACTGGCCGGCCGCCGTCCGGGACGCCCTCGGCGCGCCGGTCGCCCTGGTCTCGGCCGGGCCTGCCGCCGCCGCCAAGACCGTGCTCGGGACGCTGGACGGCGCCGGCTACAGGTCCAGGTCCACCACGACCGGGGCGTGATCGCTCGGGCCCTTGCCCTTGCGAGCCTCCCGGTCCACGTAGGCGCCGGACACCGCGGTGGCGAACGCCTGGTTGGCGTAGACCAGGTCGATCCGCATCCCCATGCCCTTGTGGAACGCGCCCGCCCGGTAGTCCCAGTAGGTGTAGGGGTGCGGCCCCTTGGCGATCGTCGGGACCACGTCGGTCAGGCCGGCTGCGCGCAGGCCCGCCAGCGCCGCCCGCTCGGCCGGGGTCACGTGCGTGGACTCCGCGAAGACGGCGGGATCCCACACGTCGTCGTCGGCGGGCGCCACGTTGAAGTCGCCCAGCACGGCGAACGGCACGGCCGCCGCCGCGTCGCCGGCCACCGCGTCCGCCAGCGCCGCCAGCCAGCGCAGCTTGTAGGCGTAGTGCGGATCCTGCGGCGTCCGGCCGTTCGGCACGTAGACCGAGCGGACCCGGACCGGCCCGCAGGTCGCGGCCAGCGTCCGGGCCTCGATCGTGGACTCGTCGGGGAAGCCGGGCGCCCCCGCCATCCCGGCGGCCACGTCGGCCAGGCCTACCCGGGACAGCACGGCGACCCCGTTCCACCGGCCCTCACCGTGCTCGGCCACCTGGTAGCCCAGCGGGCGCACCGCCTCGGCCGGGAACGCGCCCGGCCCGACCTTCGTCTCCTGGAGGCAGACCACGTCGGGCGCGGTCTGCTCCAACCAGTCGACCAGCCGGGGCAGCCGGGCCAGCACCGAGTTCACGTTCCAGGTCGCGATCCGCATGCCGCTATCCAACCAGCACCGGCCCGGCGGCTAGGCCAGCGGCGCGAGCGCGTCGGCCAGCGGCGCCAGGACCGCCGGGGTCAGCGGCGGCAGCAGGTAGACGATGGCCAGGTCCAGGCCCTCGTCCGCGAGCGCCTTCACCTGCTCGGCCACGGCCCGGTAGTCGTGGTCCTCGCCCAGCTTGACGTGGCTGGACAGGGTGATCTCGGCCGGGTCCCTGCCGATGTCGCGGCAGTGCGCGTGCAGCACGTCCCGCTTGCGGGCGAACTCGGCCGCGCTGCCGCCGAGGAAGTTCCAGTGCTGCGCGTACCTGGCCGTGGTGAGCAGGGTGCGCTTCTCGCCGTTCCCGCCGATGCAGATCGGCGGATGCGGCCGCTGCGGCCCCTTCGGCTCGCACCGGGCGCCGCTGAGCCGGTAGAACTCGCCGTCGAAGTCGGTGGACTGCTGGGACAGCAGGCTGATCATCACCTGGCAGGCTTCCTCGAACCGGTCGCTGCGCTGCCGCGGCGTGCCCAGGTGGATGCCGTACGCGCCGGACTCCTCCTCGTTCCAGCCCGCGCCGATGCCCAGTTCCAGCCGGCCGCCGGAGATGATGTCGATCGTCGCGGCCATCTTCGCCAGCACCGCCGGATGCCGGTAGTGAATGCCGGTGACGAGGGTGCCCAGCCGCAGCCGCCGGGTCGCCTGCGCCAGCGCCGTTAGCACCGACCAGCCCTCCATGCACGGCCCGGCCGAGTCACCGACGATCGGGTAGAAGTGGTCGAAGACCCAGCCGGACTCGAACAGGTCGATCTGGTCGGCCTCCTGCCAGACCGGGAGCATGTCATCCCAGGTGGTGTTCTGCGGGGCGGTCTTAAAGGCAAAGCGCACGGTGTCTCCCCTTCGCGGTCGCGCCTTTCACGGTCGCTGCGACCACGATCGTATTGACAGCCCGGTGGCGTGGCCCACCCGGCGGGCGAGACCACGCCACCGCGAGCCGTTAATCCTGCTGGCTCGGTGCGCGTCCGGACGGTTACCCCTCCGGACCGGGAACCCCGGCCGGACCGGCCGAACCCGCCGTGGTCGCGGCGAGCACCGGCACCGGCTCGCTCGGCAGGTCCTCGGTGTAGTCGGCGGCCTCCGTCTCGTCCGTGCCGGCCGGTACCCGCGCCGCCCGGAAGATCGCGGTCAGCACGATCGTCACGACCAGGTTCAGCACCAGGGCGGTCAGCGCGATGTAGACCGTGTGCCCGAGGATCGGGGCCGTCGAGCCACCGAAGTGGGTGCCAGGCTCGCCGGGCACGGACACTCCGTAGGCCGCCACCGTGCCGTACACCATCGCCGCGGCCCAGCCGATCAGCAGCGCCCACCGGTGGAACCAGCGGGTGTACAGACCGACCACGATGGCCGGGAAGGTCTGCAGGATCCAGATCCCGCCCAGCAACTGGAAGTTGATCGCGAAGGTCTTGGGCAGCGCGAATACGAACGCCAGCGCCCCGGCCTTGACGATCAGCGAGACGAACTGGGAGACCCGGGTCTGCTGCGCCGGGGTGGCGTCGCGCTTGAACAGGTCCATGTAGATGTTCCTGGTGAACAGGTTCGCCGCCGCGATCGACATGATCGCCGCCGGGACCAGCGCGCCGATCACGATCGCCGCGTAGCCCACCCCGGCGAACCAGCTTGGGAACATGTTCGCGAACAGCAGCGGCACCGATAGCTGCGCGTTCTTGCCGGCCGCCGCGACCCCGGCGGTGACGGTGGGGTCGGCGAGCGCCATGTAGCCGAGCAGCGCCACCAGGCCGAGCACCAGCGAGTAGGCCGGCAGGATGGCCATGTTCCTGCGGATCACGTCGCGCTTCTTGGCCGCGTAGATCCCGGTGATCGCGTGCGGGTACATGAACAGCGCCAGCGCCGACCCGAGGGCGAGCGTGGCGTACGCCCACTCGCTGGCCGGCGTGGCGACCAGCGACCCGATCGGCTTGCCGGTCAGCGGGTTGATCTTGGCGAAGTGCCCGGACGCCACGCCGAAGATGTGGCTCCAGCCGCCCAACCGCATCGGGATGTAGATGACCGCCACGATGATCATCAGGTAGATCAGCGTGTCCTTGATGAACGCGATCAGGGCCGGCGCGCGCAGCCCGGACACGAACGTGTACGCGGCCAGGATGATGAACGCGATCAGCAGCGGCAGGTCCTTGATGAAGGCGTTGGTCGTGCTGCCGCCGACTCCCATCACGGTCAGCACGGCCTCGATGCCGACAAGCTGGAGCGCGATGTACGGCATGGTGGCCAGGATGCCGGTCACCGCGACGGCCACGCTGAGGCCGCGGGACCCGTACCGGCCGCGCACGTAGTCGGCGGGCGTCACGTAGTTGTGCGCGCGGGCGACCGACCACAGCCTGGGCGCGAACACGAACACGATCGGGAACACCATGACGGTGTAGGACAGCGCGAAGAACCCGATCGCCCCGGAGGCGAACACCAGTGCGGGGACCGCGATGAACGTGTAGGCGGTGTACAGGTCGCCGCCGAGCAGGAACCAGGTGACGAACGAGCCGAAGCCGCGACCGCCAAGGCCCCACTCGTTCAGGTGCAGAATGTCCTCCGCCCGCCGCCACCGCGCGGCGATGAAGCCCACCACGGTGACCAGCGCGAACAGCAGGACCAGGACGGTGAAGGAGACCGCGTTGAATGCCATCGCTACCTGCCCTGGGTCCGGTCGGACCGGTCGGGCCGGTCAGCTGCGTGCGCGGGCGGCCGGGCCGGCCCCTGGCGCGGCCGGATCAGCACGAAGGCGATCCAGGACACGATCGCAACGGCCGGCACCAGCAGCAACTGGTACCAGTAGAAGAACGGGAAGGCGCCGATCTGGGGCGTGGTGCGCGCGTAGATCGGCACCCATAGCGATCCGATGATCGCGGCTAGCAGCAAGATGGCGGCTACGGTCCATGACACGGGACTCTTGCCCGGGGAACGGGACGGGCTCATTGCACCCTCTCATGCGGGGTCTGCGCCGGCGGCCCGCCCGCCCCTGCAACTTCCAGGCCACCGTGCTCGGGACATGTCCGATTATTCTGTTGTGACTCCTGGCTCTATCGTGAACGCAAAGGACGGGACGGGCAATAGCCCCGTCCCGTCCTTTTGCGTTCCGTTGTGACCGGCCGTTCCGGATGGCCGTTCCGGATGGCCGCCTAGCCGGCGCAGATCGACTCGACGAACTCGCCGACCTGCTGCTCGGATAGGTTCCTGGCCAGGTCCGCCTCGCTGATCATGCCGACCAGCCGGTGGCTGTCGATCACCGGGACCCGCCGCACCCGGTGCTCGGTCATGGTGTGCAGCACCTCGCCGATGTCGTCCTGCGACTCGACCGTGTACGGCTTGCCCTGGGCCAGGTCGCCCGCGGTCATCTCGGCGGGGTCGAAGCCCCGGGCCACGCACTTGAGCACGATGTCACGGTCGGTGATGATCCCGTGCAGTCGGTCGTCGTCACCGCAGATCGGCAGCGCCCCGACGTCCAGGGCCAGCATCCGCTGGGCCGCCACCGCCAGGCTGGTGTGCTCGCTGACGCACTCGGCGCCCGGATGCATGATGTCTCGCGCCGTGGTCATGACAATCCCCCCATGCGGGACGCGCGGCTGCCCCGCCGATTGACCCTGGCCGCCGGGCGGCTGCCCGTCAGCCTGCCCCCGACCGTCCTGCCGCCGCCGACTTGGCCAGCAGCAGCAGTTCGTGGGTGCGGCGGGCCGCCTCCTCGGTGTGCCGGTCACGCGGTTCGGCCAGCGGGCCGTCCGCCAGGCCGCGTGCCAGCACCTCGACGGCCTCGGTGAGCGCGTCTACCTGGGCTTCCAGCCGCCGCACCCGCTCGTCGACCGCCGCGGCCGAGCCGCCGCTCGCTGCTTGCGCAGATCCGTCCATGATCTCGATGCTGCCCCGCCGGCCGGCCCCTCACACGTCGCGCGCGCGGCTCAGATACTCACCGGCGTATGGCAGGATTGCCGGATGCGAGGTATACGGCAAATCTTCGCTGGCCGGGCGCGCCGCGGACTCGCTGGCGTCGGCGCGCTCGCGATGCTGACCGTGGTCGCCGCGTGCGCCGGCCCCGCGAGCGGCGCGCCCGCCCCGGGTCCGGTGACCGGTACGGTGCCGAACGCGGCCGCCGCCAACCCGAACATCGACACCGGCACTTCGCTCGGCGGCCGACCCGCTCCAGACTTCCGCCTGGTGAACCAGTTCGGCCAGCCGATGTCGCTGAGCCAGTTCCGCGGCAAGGTGGTGCTGCTGGCCTTCACCGACTCCCAGTGCACCACGATCTGCCCGCTGACCACGGCCGCACTGCTCCAGGCCAGGGCGCTGCTCGGCAAGGCCGGCCAGCAGGTCCAGTTGCTCGGCGTGGACGCCAACCCCAAGGCGACCGCCGTCACGAACGTGATGGCCTACTCCCGGGTGCACGCGATGGTCAACCAGTGGGACTTCCTGACCGGGTCGCTCAGCCAACTGAAGGCGGTCTGGAAGGCGTACCACATCTACGTGCAGATCCAGGCCGGCCAGATCGACCACACCCCCGCGCTGTTCGTGATCGACCAGCGCGGCCGGGAGCAGATGATCTACCTGACCATGAGCGCCTACGACAGCGTCGGCCAGCAGGCGCAGGTGCTCGCCACCGAGATCGCCGGGCTGCTGCCCGGGCACCCGAAGCTGGCCAGCACCCGGTCGCTCGCCGCCATCGCGCCAATCCCGCCCACCCAGCGGTTCACCGCGCCCACGGTCGGCGGCGGGCACGTCACCCTCGGCCCCGGACGCCCGCGGCTAGTGCTGTTCTTCGCTAGCTGGCTGTCCGAGACGACCGACCTGGCGGCCCGGCTGCGGATGCTGAACGGCTACGCCCGGACGGCCGCGGGGTCACCCGCGCTGCCGCAACTGGTCGCGATCGACGAGACCGTGACCGAGCCATCGCCCGGCGCGATCCGGACCTTCCTGGCCGGAATCGGCCAGCGACTGGACTACCCGGTCGCGCTGGACACCACCGGCCGGCTGGCCGACGGCTACAAGGTCACCAACCAGCCCTGGCTGATGCTGACCTCAAGCACCGGCAAGATCGTCTGGACCGCCGGCGACACCGGCGCCTGGCCCACCCTTGCCGCGCTGGAGGCCGCCGCCAGGAAGGCCGGCTAGCTCCGCCTCCTGGCGGTCGGCCCCGCCCTGGCGGTCGGCTTCCCGCCAGCCGCGTGCCCGGATTCCTCCGGTTACCGCCGCGAGGTGACCAAGGGCCCGGCCGTCGGGACCATGGTCCCTGGCAGGGCCCGGCGAACGGGCAAAGGCTGCAAGGCATGGACATGCATCTCGGCGGGCCCCGATGAGCCGGGTGGTGATCCTCGGCGCGGGGATCTCCGGGCATACCGCCGCCGCCTTCGCCAGGAAGTGGCTCGGCCCTGGCGACACCGTCACGGTCGTCTCCCCCGACGACTCCTACAACTGGATCCCGTCCAACATCTGGGTCGGGGTCGGCCTGATGCGGCCGCGCCAGGTGCGGTTCCCCCTCGCCCCGGTGTACGAGCGGGCCGGTATCGACTTCAAGCAGGCCTGGGCCAGGGAGATCCACCCCGAGGGCGACAGCGCGAGCACCGACCCCTACGTGACCATCGAGACGGCCTCCGGCGCGCGGGAGAACGTCCGCTACGACTTCCTGATCAACGCCACCGGCCCGCGACTGCGGTTCGACAAGACCGCCGGACTGGGTCCGGATGGCAACAGCGTGTCGGTGTGCACCGCCGAGCACGCCGTCGGCGCGTCCGCGGCGCTGGACGAGTCGGTGGAGCGGATGCGGCGCGGCGAGCGGCAGCGGTTCATCGTCGGCACCGGCCATGGCACCTGCACCTGCGAGGGCGCCGCCTTCGAGTACATCGTGAACCTGGAGTTCGAGCTTCGGGCCAGGAAGGTGCGCGACAAGGCGGACATCGTCTGGGTCACCAATGAGTACGAGCTTGGCGACTTCGGCATGGGCGGCATGCACCTGCGCCGGGGCGGCTACATCGTGCCGTCGAACCTGTTCACCGAGTCGCTGTTCGCCGAGCGCGGCATCAACTGGATCACCCGCGCGCACGTCAGCGCGGTCGAGCCTGGCCAGATTCAGTACGAGACGCTGGACGGCGCGCAGCGCGAGCAGGAATTCGACTTCGCGATGCTGCTGCCGCCGTTCTCCGGAGTCGGCCTGAAGGCCTACGACCGGGCCGGGACCGATATCACGGCGAAACTGTTCCTGCCGAACGAGTTCATGCGGGTGGACGCCGACTACGAGGCCAAGCCGTACGAGCAGTGGACCGCGAAGGACTGGCCACGGACCTACCAGTCGCCCGCCTACCCGAACATCTTCGCGGCCGGGATCGCGTTCGCTCCCCCGCACGCGATCTCCGAGCAGCACGTCAGCCCGAACGGCACGGTGATCGCGCCCGCGCCGCCGCGCACCGGAATGCCGTCCGCCGAGATCGGCAAGGCGGTCGCGCACAGCGTCGTGGACATGATCAGGGGCGCCGCTGCCCCGACCCAGTCCGCGTCGATGGCCGAGATGGGCGCCGCCTGCGTCGCCTCCGCCGGGGCCAACCTGTTCACCGGGACGGCCGCGTCGATGACCGTGTACCCGATCGTGCCGGACTACGACCGCTACCCGCTCTACGGCCGGGACATGGACCGGACGTTCGGCGAGATCGGCCTGGCCGGGCACTGGATCAAGATCGCGCTGCACCACATGTTCCTGTACAAGGCCAAGCTCCGCCCGGGCTGGGCACTGATCCCGGAGTAGCCGATGACAACCCCGAACGACGACCCGCCCGCCGGCACGCCGGCCCCGCCCGCGGGCGCGCGAACCCGGGCCCGGCCGGCCGGATCCGCGCTGGTAACCAGTCAGACGGCGCCGTACGTGACCAGGCCGACCCGGTGGACGGTGTTCCTGCGCACCTTCGTGCCGTGGCAGCTATGGCGGTTCGCCAGGATCAACGCCAAGATGTTCGGCATCATCTTCCGGGACCGGGCGCGGCACTAGCCCTGCTCGGGCGGGCCCGGCGAGCCCGGGCCGCCCAGCGCGGTGTACTTGGCGGCCTGTCCCCTGGCCGCCTCGACCGGGTACTTGGCCGCGTTCTTGCCGATCTTGGCGATCAGCGCCGCCGCCACGTCCACGTCCAGGACGTCGGCGAGGCGCAGCAGGTAGGCGAGCACGTCGGCGATCTCGTCCCGCACGCTCGACGCCTGCTCCGGGTCGGACATGATGGCGCCGGCCTGGTCCGGGGTCAGCCACTGGAAGATCTCGTTAAGCTCGCCGACCTCACCGGTCAGCGCCATCACCAGGTTCTTCGGGGTCTGGAACTGCTCCCACTCCCGCTCGGCCACGAACTCGCGCAATCGCCGCTGCAGGTCATCGATCGTCACCAGCCAGGTATAGCAGCCGGGCCGAAGGTCCCGCCGATCTGGCCCGATCGGCACATCCGGCCGGGCGGCCCGGGCGCGGACAGTGAGCAGATGACCATGTCCTGCCCGGCCCGGAATCCCGCTGGCTTACCCGATGACCGGCCGTCGCGACTGTTACCAGGTGCTTGGCGTACCGCCGGACGCGGACGCCAGGGCGATCAGGAACGCGTTCCGCCGGCTGGCCAGGAAGTACCATCCGGACACCAGCACGGCGCCGGACGCCGATCGGCGGTTCGGCGAGATCGCCGAGGCCTACGCCGTGCTCTCGGACCCGGCCAGGCGGGCCGGCCATGACGCCCGGAGCGGCGCCGGGACCGCCGGCCCGGATCCGGCGGACTCCCGCGGCGGCATCAACCTCGGCGGCATCGACCTCGGCGGCATCGACCTCGGCGGCTCGTTCGACGGCGCGCCCTGGCCCGGCGGCCCGTTCGACCGGCTGCTCGGCGGCCGCCCGCCGGCCCCGCGCACCAGCGCCGAGCGCGAACTCTACGCCCGGCCCGGCTCGCCCGGCCCGCGCTGACCGCCAGGCCCGCCCGGACCGCCCGGCTGCTGCTGGCGGTGCGAGGCCAGGTCGGCGTGCGGGTCAGGCCCGCCGGCCGGAAGTGGATCGGCGTGCACCAGCGCGGCGACCAGGGCCGGCATCGCGTGCAGCAGGGCATGCTCGGCGGCCACCGTCACCTGATGCGCCTGGACCGCCGAGCAGCCAGGATCCACCTGCACCTCGCAGTCGGCCCGGAGCCGGTGCCCGGTCCAGCGCAGCCGCACCTGCCCGACCCCGAGCACGCCGGGCGCCGCGCGCAGGATCCGCTCGGCCTCATCGATCATCGCCGGATCGACCGCGTCCATCAGCCGCCGGTAAATGTCCCTGGCGGCCTGCCGCAGTATGGCCAGGATGGCCACGGTGATGAGCAGGCCGACCACCGGGTCGGCCCAGTACGCCCCGAGCGCCGCGCCGCCCGCGCCGAGCAGCACGGCGAGCGAGGTGATGCCGTCGGCGCGGGCATGCAGTCCGTCGGCCACCAGCGCGGCCGAGCCGATCGCGCGGCCGACCCTGATCCGGTACACCGCCACGATCTCGTTGCCCGCGAAGCCGATCAGCGCCGCCGCGGCCACGGCGAGCAGGTCGGTCGGCCGCCGGGGGTGCACCAGGCGGTCGATCGCCTCGTAGCAAACCAGCACCGACGAGGCCGCGATCATCACCACGATCACGATGCCGGCCAGGTCCTCGGCGCGGTCGTAGCCGTAGGTGTATCGGCGGTTCGGCGGCCGTCGCCCGAGCACGAAAGCGATCGCCAGCGGCACCGCGATCAGGGCATCGGAGGCGTTGTGGATGGTGTCCGAGAGCAGCGACACCGAGCCGGAGACCGCCACCACCGCCGCCTGGATGACCGTGGTCAGCGCCAGCGCGGCGAAGGATATCCACAGCGCCCGGAGGCCCGCCGCGCTGGCCTCCATCGCGGCGTCGACGGTGCTGGCCGGCTCGTGGCTGTGCGGCCGGAGCGCGTGCCGCAGCCTGGACAGCACGGCGGGGCCGCGGCCGCCGGCACGATCACGGGCGTGCGGATGATCGTGGGCGTGGCCGTGGCCCCGCTCGTGGTCCTGCTGGCCGGCCGGTCCGCGCTGGCCATGCTCGCCAGGGCGGGAACCGGGACCGGCCGGGCGCTGATCCGTCACATCGCCAGGATGCCCTCCCGGCGGGAGTTACGCACCAGCGCGCTCGTAGACGGCATGGCCGGCCACGAACGTCATATCGATCTTCGCGAGCGCGATCTCGCTCGCCGGATGCGCGAACAGGTTCCGGTCGAGCACCACGAGGTCGGCCTGCTTTCCGGCCTCGATCGAGCCGACCACGTCGTCGTCGTGGTTGACGTAGGCGGACCCGATCGTCGCCGCGGCCAGCGCGGTGGCCAGGTCGATCCGCTCCGGCGGCAGGAACACCTCGCCCTGACCGGCCGCCGGGTCGGCGTACGGGTAGTCCGGCGGCACGGTCCGGTTCACCGCGGTGTGCAGTTCCCACAGCGGGTTCGGGCTGGACACCGGCCAGTCGCTGCCGAAGCACAATTGCGCGCCGGAGCGGTGCAGGCTGCCGAACGGGTACTGCCAGCTAGCCCGCTCCGGCCCGAGGAACGGCAGGGTCAGTTCGGTCATCTGCGGCTCGTTGCAGGCCCACAGCGCCTGGCAGTTGGCCGGCACATCGAGCGCGCGGAACCGCGGCAGGTCCTCGGGGTGGACCACCTGGATGTGCGAGATGTGGTGCCGCCCGTCGCCGGCGCCATTCGCCGACCGCGCCGCCGCGACCGCGTCCAGCGCCTCCCGCACGGCCCGGTCACCGATCGCGTGGAAGTGCGCCTGGAAGCCCTCCGCGTCGATCCGCACCAGCGCCCGCTTCAGGTCCTCGGCGTCGAAGAACGGCACGCCGCTGGTCGAGCCCTCGTGCCCGTGGCCGTCCAGGTACGGGGTCAGCATCGAGGCGGTGAAATTCTCGCAGACACCGTCCATCATGATCTTGACGCTGGTGGCCCGGAACAGCCCGGAACCGGCCAGGGCGCGCCGCTCGATCATGCCGTCAAGCTGGCCGATCCCGGCGCCACGCTGCCACCACTGGGCGCCTACCACCCGGGACAGCAGGACCCCGCGCCGCTCCGCCTCCAGATAGGCGTCGAAACAGTCCGGGATCACCGCGTAGTCTCCGACGATCGCCTCCTGCCAGCCGGTGATGCCGAGCGAGTGCAGGTACCGCTGGCCCTCGGCGATGCCGGCCACCTGGCGCTCCAGGCTGACCCGCGGGACCACCCGCTCGACCAGGCCCATCGCGCCCTCCTGGAGGGTGCCGACCGGGGTGCCGCCGGCGTCCCGCTCGATCCGGCCGTCGACCGGATCAGGGGTGCCCGCGTCCACCCCGGCGATCTCCAGCGCCCGGCTGCTCACCCAGGCGGCGTGGTGGTCCCGGTTGGACAGGAACACCGGCCGGTTCCCGGCGACCCGGTCCAGGTCGGCCCGGTTCGGCACGCCGCCGGGGAACACGTCGATCGCCCAGCCGCCGCCGGTGATCCACTCGGCGGCCGGGTTCTGCTCGGCGAACCGGCCGACGATCTCCAGGTACTCGCTCAGCGAGTGCGCGCCGGACAGGTCGCAGCCAAGCCGCTCGACCCCGCCGGCGCTGGCGTGCACGTGCGCGTCGATGAAGCCGGGCAGCACCATCCGGCCGCCGAGGTCCACCACCTCGGTACCCGGCCCGGCCAGGGCGCCGACCTCGGCGTCGGTGCCGACCGCCACGATCTGGCCGCCGCGCACCGCCACCGCCTGGGCCCATGACCGCGCGGCGTCCACGGTGTACACGTGCCCGCCGCGCAGCACGAGGTCCGGCTGGGTCTCGCTGTTCATCCGCTCGCTCCTTGTTTCCTGCCTGGGGCGCTCGCCCGCTCTGTCCGGCCGGACCGGGACCGCGGGTCCCGGTCAGCCACGCTCGTCCTGCTCATCCGCCGCGATCAGATCCGGATCGCGGCCGGCCGGGTCGCCGTAGCCACCGCCGCCGCTGGTCTCGATCCGGACCACCGATCCCGGCGCGAGCACCAGCGACGCCTTAGAGCCGACCGGCAGCACGGTCCCGTCCGGCCCGGTGACGGTGATCCTGGACGGCGCGCCGGCGCCGCCGCCCGCCGCCCCGCGCGGCGCGAACCGGGGGTCGGTCTGCTCGGAGTAGAGAGTGACCGCGGACTCGGCGCCGAGCACCTGGTACTCGCGCCGGATCCCGAGTCCGCCGCGGTACCGCCCGTCGCCCTGCGACCCGGCGATCAGCTCGGTTCGCAGGATCCGCACGCTGTAGCTGGACTCGGCGACCTCGACCGGCATCAGCCCGACGTTGGCCATGTAGGTGTCCACGCCGTCCAGGCCGTCCCCGCCGCGGTGCGCGCCGGTCCCGCCGCCGACCACCTCGGCCATCACGCTGGGCACTCCGGTCCGGGGCGAGACGCTGGCCAGGTTCATCCCGAAGAACGCCACCGTGCTGCTGGCGATCGCGTGCTCCGGCCAGATCGCCGACGCGGCCCGGATCAGCGTGTCGGCCAGCCGCTGGCAGGTGTTGTGCCGGATCGAGACGGCCGCGGGCGGCTCCGGGTTCAGCACCGTGCCGCGCGGGCAGATGATATCCACGGTCCGCAGCACGCCATCGTTGGTGCTCCTGGCCGGGTCGGTCATCGCCCGGATCGCGTACACCACGCTGGCCCGGGTGCTCGCCCACGGCACGTTCATCGCGCCGCGCACCTGCGGGGCGGAGCCGCTCAGGTCGACGACCAGGTGGTCGCCGTGCTTGGCCAGCCGGACGTGAATCCTGGTCGGCGGGCCGCCGACGCCGTCGTCGTCCAGGAAGCCCTCGGCCTCGGCCTCGCCATCCGGCAGGTCGGCCAGGTCCAGCCGGACGGCGCGCTCCACCGCGTCCAGCATCTGGTCGAAGACCGCGGTCACGGTGGCCGGGCCGTACCGCTCGGTCACCTCGATCACCCGGCGCTCGCCGACCAGGCAGGCGGCGCGCTGGGCGCGCAGGTCAGACAGTGTCGACACCGGATCCCGCACCGCCGCGCCCACCAGCGCGAACACGTCCGGGTTCTCATCGCCGCCGCGGTACAGCCGGACCGGCGGCAGCAGCAGGCCCTCGGCGTACACCTCGGTCAGGTCCGGGCCCTCGGTTCCCGGCCGAACGCCGCCGACGTCGATGTGGTGGGCCGCGGTGCCGACCCAGCCGAACAGGGCGCCGCCGTGGAACACCGGCATGATCACGTTCAGGTCCGGGGTGTGCATCGCGCCCAGGTAGGGGTGGTTCGCCAGGTAGGCGTCGCCCGGTGCGACGGCGCTCCCCCACCGGTCGATGATCGCCCGCACGACCAGCGACATCGCGCCAAGCTGGGCGGGGATGAAGTCCGCCTGGGCGACCAGGTCCCCGTCGGCCCGGAAGATCGCGCAGCTGAAGTCGTCCATCTCCCGGATGATCGGGCTGTAGCTGGAGTGCTTGAGCACCCCGCCCATCTCGATCGCCGCCGCCTGCAAGGCCGCGCTGGCCAGTTCGAAGGTGATCGGGTCCACCGGCCGGGCAGCCCGCCGCGCCCGGGCGGCCCGGCTGCTCGTCGCGGTCATCTGCCCTCCTCCAGCCACATGCTGCCGCGGTCATCGAACCGGGCCCGCTGGCCGGCCAGGACCAGTGTGGTGGTGTCTAGCTGGTGCACGATGGCCGGCCCGGTCAGCACCACGCCGCCGCCGAGGTGCTCGCGGTCGAATACCGGCACGGTGCGGGCGGCGGCGGCGCCAGGCAGCCGGACGCTGACCCGGCCGATCCTGGACCGGGCGGGTGGCCGCCGCCGCGCCGCCCGCGCCTGGTCGTCGTCCCCGCCGGCGGCCGGGCCGACACCGTCCGCACCGACACCGTCCGCGAGCGCGCCGAACGCCGACAGCCGCACGTTCACCACCTCGACCTGCTGGCCCGCGTCCGCGTGCCCGTAGGTACGCCGGTGCTGCTCGACGAAGCGCCTGGCCAGGGCCGCCACCCCGGCCAGGCCGCGCGGCGTGACCGGCACGCTCAGCTCATACCCCTGGCCGACGAACCGGCAGTCGGCCGAGGCGACCAGCCGGATCTGGCCGGCCGGGATGCCGTCCCTGCGAAGCTGCGCGGATAGCCGCCGCCCGGTCGCCGCGTACCAGGACGTCAGGTCGGGTACCAGGCCGGGCGTCAGCGGGGCCAGCACCGTGCGCGACTCGTCGATCCTGACATCGGTCGAGGTCAGGCCGGACGCGGCGAACAGACCGGGGAACCGGGGCACCAGCACGGACGCGAAGCCCATCTCGCGCAGCAGCAGGCCGGCGTGCAGCGGGCCGGCCCCGCCGAACGCGACCAGGGTGTACTCCCGCGGGTCGAGTCCGCGCTGCACCGACACCTGCCGCAGCGCGGCCGTCATCTGGGCGACGGCCAGCCGGATGATCCCGTCGGCCGCGTCCGGCACGCTCAGCCCGAGGTCGGCGGCGACCGGCGCGAGCACGGCGGCCGCCGCGTCCCGGTCCAGCGCCAGCGAGCCGGCCAGCGGCATGCCGGCGGGCAGCGTGCCGGCCACCACGTGCGCGTCGGTCAGCGTCGCCCGGTCACCGCCGTGGCCGTAGGCGGCCGGGCCGGGCCGGGCTCCGGCGCTCTCCGGGCCCACCCGGAGCCGCCCGCCGCGGTCCACCGCGGCGATGCTGCCGCCGCCCGCCCCGACCGTGACGATGTCCACCGAGGGCGCCAGGATCGGGCTGCCGTCGATGTCCTGCCGGGACGTGACCGGCGGCACGCCGTCGCCGATCAGGCAGATGTCCAGCGAGGTGCCGCCCATGTCCAGCGAGATCAGCTGCCGCAGGCCGTAGCCGGCCCCGAGCGCGGCGGTCCCGGCCACGCCGGCCGCCGGGCCGGACAGCACCAGCCGGTGCGCCTGCTCCGCTGCCCGGTCGGCCGGCAGGCAGCCGCCGTTGGACTGCATGATCTGAAGCCGGGGCGGGGCGCCGATGGCGCGCACCCGGGATCGCAGCCGGAGCAGGTAGCTGCCGACCACCGGGCGCAGGGCCGCGTTGATCACGGCGGTGGACGTCCTCGGGTACTCCCGGAACTCCCTGGCGACCGCCGACGACAAGGTGACCGGCACGCCGGGCAGCCGGCGGGCGATCGCCGCGCCGAGCATCCGCTCGTGCGCGTCGTCCAGGTAGCTGAACAGCAGGCAGACCGCGACCGCCTCGGGCGACCTGGCCGCGATCTGCGCCGCCACCCGGTCGGCCTCCTGCTCGGTCAGCGGGATGACCACCTCGCCCAGGCCGGACAGCCGCTCGGCCACCTCGATCCGGTCCCGCCGCCGGACTAGTTGCCTGGGCCGGGGCTGGGTCAGGTCGTACACGGCGGGCCGGGAACCGTTCCGGTAGCCGAGCACGTCCCGGAAGCCGGCCGTGGTGGCCAGCGCCACCCGGGCCGTGCGGCCGGTGAGCAGCGCGTTGGTGGCGACCGTCGTGCCGTGGAAGATCATCCGGATGGCGCCGGGGCTGATCCCGGCCTCGGCCAGCGCGAGCAGCGCGCGCTCGAAGGCCAGCCCGGGATCGTCCGGCGTGGACGGCACCTTGGCCACCCGCACCCGGCCGTCCCGGCCGGTGGCGATCGCGTCGGTGAACGTGCCGCCGATGTCGATCCCGACGATCCAGGACTCCGCGCCGGCGCCGGCCGGGCCGGACCCGGCCAGGCCGGATCCGGCCGAGCTTGCTCCGGTCACCGGCGGTCGGCCTGGTCTAGCTCGCGAACCAAGGGGAGGACCCGGTCCGCGAGGATCCGCAGGGACCGCTGCTGAACCGGCTCCGGCAGCCCGGGCAGGTACCCGGCCGCCACGTAGTGCAGGTCACCGCCGGCCGCCCGGCGGAACTCGTCGATCCGCCGGGCCACCTGCCCGGGCGTCCCGAGCACCACCGAGGCGCGCAGCGCGTCCTCATCGTCGTCCGGGCCCCACGGCGGCGGCGCCATCGGCCCGCCGGTCCGGCCGCGCGCCGACTCCATGTCCGCGTACTTCCAGGCGCCGTACCTGACGTGGTCCCTGATCAGCGCCCAGGCCTCGGCCTCGTCGTCCCAGGCGAAGGTGGGCAGGTGCATGCTCACGGCCAGCGGCGCGGTCACCCCGGCCCTGGCCCGCTCGGCGCGGGCGACGGCGACCTGCCCGGCCAGCGTCTGCGGGGTCACGTCGGTCGCCATGAACCCGTCCGCGATCCGGCCGGCCCGCGCGATCGCCTTCTCGGCCATCGCGCCGATCCAGATCGGCGGCCCGCCGGGCCGGGCCGGCAGCGGCCGGACCGCGACCGCCGGGCCGTCCTGGCGGGCGCCGCCGGGCACCAGGTCGCCCCGCCACGCGCCGCGGAGCACCCCGATCGTCCCGGTCAGCCGTGGCACCCGCTCGGCCAGCGGCACGCCGAGCGCGTCGAACTCCTCCTCCCGCCAGCCCAGGCCCAGCCCGAGGATCAGCCGGCCGCCGGCGATCAGGTCGGTGACCGCGGCGTCCTCGGCCAGCCGCAGCGGGTCATACAGCGGGGCCAGGACCAGCCCGGTCCCGATCGCCGCCCGCCGGGTCCTGGCCGCGATCGCCGCGCACAGCGGCAGCACCGACGGCAGGTAGCCGTCGTCGACGAAGTGATGCTCGGACACCCAGACCGAGTCCAGGCCGAGCGCGTCCGCCTGCTCGGCCAGGCCGAGCGCGCGGGCGTAGATCTCCGCGTCGGTGGCGTCGTCGCCGGGATAGCGCTGGCAGGTGATCAGGCCGAACCCGAGGCGGATGCTCATGCCGCCGCCGCGGCGTCCGGCGCGCCGGGCGCCCCGCCCGGCCGGACCGCCGACGGCTTGGCAAGCGCGGCCGAGTAGTCCAGCCTGCGATACGGCGCCGTGCACGGGTTCCCGTCGGCCAGCCACATGGTCCGCTCGCCCAGGTCCATCAGCACCGAGGCGATCGTCGCGCCCTGGTCAAGCTCGGCGAACCTGGTGTCCGGGTGCGCGCAGATCCCGGACGGGTGGTTGGCGTGGTCGGCCAGCAGGGACCGGAACACCTCCAGCGACTTCTGCTCCGCCGCGGCGACCCCGGCCTGGAGTCGCTGCAGCCGCACCGGGCTGTCCGGCATGGCCCAGACCGAGACATCGGTGCCGTCGAACCGCGGTGACAGGAAGTGGTTGGTGTGCAGCACGACCCGGTCGCTGGCGTCCGGGTAGGTGAGGAACATCTGGGAGAAGTCGCCGGGGGCGCACTCGGCGTTCACGGCGACGCCGTCGGCGTGCGCGAGCAGGTAGTTCGCCGAGGACGACCGGTATCCCGACTGCAGCACGGTCAGCGCGTCGGAGACGTTCTCGCAATCCAGGATGGCCCGCAGCAGCAGGTGAAACGGCAGTCCGGGCTCACCCGCGTCGGCCGCGGTGACCAGCGCGTTCGCGGCCAGTCCCAGGCCGGAGGAGTTCATCCCGGTCTTGGCGAGCAGGCCGGCCTCGACCACGGTGACGTAGTCCGGGGCGTCGTCCTGGCTGACCTCGAGCACCACCACCGTGTCGGTGCAGTGGTTGAGCCAGTCCCAGTTCTGGCCGATCAGGGTCGGCCCGCCCTGGCCAGGGACCGGGACGACGGCGAACGAACTGCACTCGGCCGGGCCGGTGCCGCGCGCCGCCTGGCGCGCCTTGGCGGCGAACATCACCTCGGTGCGCACGTTGATCGCGAGCACGTCCAGCAGGTCCAGGCCGGCCCCCTCCGCGATGCCGCGCATCTCGTCCAGGTAGGACGGCCGGAACGCGGCGATCGGCGCCTCGAACCTGGCCGCCTCGGCCCGCACCGTGGCCCAGTCCCAGCCGGCGTAGTGCTCGAACACGCGGCCATACTCGCGGACCGACCGCAGCACCCGATCCCGTGCCTGCTCGCCGTATCCCCGGCCCCGCTCGATCGCGCTGCCAGCCACCTTGACGTGCGGGAATTCGTTCATCTCGGTCCTTTCAGATCGCGGTGCTGCCACCGTCGACCGGGATCGCCACCCCGGTGACGTACGCTGCGTCGGCGGAGGCCAGGAAGACGATGACTGCGGCGACCTCGTCCGCCGTGCCGAGCCGGCCAAGCGGCACGCCGGTGTCCAGGTACGCCTGCCCGGCGGCCGGGTCGTCCATCAGCCGCAGCATCGGGGTGTCGATCACGCCCGGGCAGACCGCGTTCGCGCGGATCCGGTGCGGCGCCCACTCCACGGCCATCTGCCTGGTCAGCGCCAGCACCCCGGCCTTGGACGCGTTGTAGTGCGCGGTCGGCTCGGCGGCGTCGGCGACCAGCGCCGCGGTCGAGATCG
>JAJYTW010000008.1 GCA_021792855.1 Actinomycetes bacterium | reverse complement strand
CGCACCAGCCGGCCGGTGCTCGTCGAGATCATGATCGACCGGGACGCCGACGCCTGCATGGGTCCGTCGCTTAACGAGGTCACTGAGCAGGAGGCCTGGCACAGCAGGCATGACGTGGTTCAGGCCGCCCGGGCCGAGGCCGGGGTGTGAGCCGTTCCCGGAGGCGGCCAGTCCTATATCCCGGCCTCGGGCTGGCGCCTGGCGGGATCGGCGAGCGGTCCGGCGGGATCGGCGGGATCGGCGGGTGGGTGCGTGCTGACGACGAGTCCGGGGCGGCCCGCACCGAGGCCGGCCAGGAATTCCACGACCGCCAGGACCAGCAACAGTGCGATGGCCGGCCGCCAGGACCCGGTCTGGTCCCGCAGCAGGCCCATGGCGAGCGGGCCGCCCGCCGCCACCAGGTACGCGATGCTCTGCGCCACGGTGGACAGCCGTGCCGTCTCCGCCGCATCCCCGGCACGGAGCACGAACATCGTCAGCGCGAGCGGGAAGGCACCTCCTAGCCCGACGCCGATCAGGATCGCCCATGCCTGCGGGGCGGCAGCCGGCGCCACCAGCAGGCCGAGCAGTCCGGCCAGCACCGAGACCGCTACCAGGGTCACGTACCCGCGCTGGTCAGGCCGGCGCCCGGCGAGCGCCGGGACGACAAGCGCGACCGGCGCGGATACCAGCGTGGTGACCGAGAGCAGCAGCCCGGCGGAGGTTGCTGACTCGCCGTGCGCCTGGAAGATCGACGGCAGCCAGGACAGCACGCCGTAGTAGATGACCGACTGGGCCGCCGTGAAGATCACAAGCTGCCTGGCCCGGCGGCTGCGGAGAATGCCGCCGGTCTGGCGCGGCCGGGGCGTTGCGGGCGACTCGCCGGACCGGCGAGCGAACCCGACCCAGACCGCGAAGGCGACGAAGGCGGGCGCCAGCCAGATGGCGAACGCGCCGCGCCAGCCGCCGGCCAGGCTGGCCGAGAGCGGCACGGCCGACCCTGCGGCCACCGCCGCCGACAGGTTCAGCGCGGTGGTGTACATGCCGGTGACCAGGCCAGCCCGGTCGTTGAAGTCGCGCTTCACCAGGGCCGGGAGCAGGACATTGATCAGCGCGATGCCGCCGCCGAGCACGAACGTGCCGCCAAGCAGGGTGAGCACACCAGGGCCGAGGCGGATGGCCATGCCAGCGGTGAGCAAGAGCAGCGCTAGGGCGAGCGCGCGCTCCAGCCCCCAGCGCCTGGCGAGTCCGGGCGCGAGCGGGGCGAGCGCCCCGAAGCAGATCACCGGCAACGCGGTGAGCAGCGCCAGGCCGGCCCCGGTCAGATGCGTGGCGGACCGGATCTCGCCGAGGACCGGGCCGACCACGGCGAGTGCGGTGCGCATGTTGACCGCCACCAGCAGCATGCCGCAGAGCAGCGGGATCTGCCGGGCACGGGGAGAACCTAGCCGCACGGTGCCGCCTCCTCTGACGAGCCGGATCCGCGCCGGACCAGGTCCCGCGCGGTCGGAATGGAACCGCGGACGGGGATCCGGGCCTGTACCCCGGATCCCCGCCCGCGGGGTCGGTTTGGGTTCAGCCCTCGGGGCTAGGCGGGCAGTCCTTCCTCTGCGATCGTCGCCTCTACCGGCTGGCTCCCGCGGTTCCTGATCATTCGGGGAACCTCGACCAGCAGCAGATTCAGGACGATCGCGGTGATCGCGCCGGACGCGATCCCGGAACTGAAGATTGTCTGGAACCAGTCGGGGAACTGGGAGTAGAACCCGGGCGCCGCGGTGGGCAGGATGCCCATCGTCAGCGTCGCCGCCACGATCAGCGCGTAGACGGTGCCCTGGCTGCTGTTGAAGTCAACCTGCGTCAGCGTCTGGATGCCGGTCACCGCGACCAGGCCGAAGATCGCCACGCCGGCGCCGCCGAGTACCGGCAGCGGAACCGCGGCCACTACCGCGGACAGGACCGGGAACAGGCCGAGCAGCACCAGGATCAGTCCGGAGACGGCCACCACGAACCGGCTCCTGACCCGGCTCATCTGGACGATGCCGATGTTCTGCCCGTAGGCACTGCACTGGAAGCCGTTCAGGAAGGCGCTGAACACCGAGGCGAGGCAGTCCGCTCGCAGGCAGTTGCCCACGTCGGATTCCTTGACTTCCTTCCCCACGATGTTGCCGATGGCCATGATGTCGCAGGTCGCCTCGGTCATGATCACGAGCATCACGATCGTCATGGAGATGATCGCCCCGAGGTTGAACTTCGGTGCGCCGAAGAGCAGGAAGTGCGGAGCGGCGAAGGTCGCGGCGCTGCCTACCTTGCTGAAGTCCGTCTCGCCGAGCGGAATCGCGATCAGGGTGCCTACCACGATGCCGACCAGCATCGACACCCGGCTGAGGAAGCCGGGCACGTAGCGGGCGACGACTACCGTCACCAGCAGCGTGACGGCGCCCAGAGCGATGTTCTTGACCGAGCCGAACGACGGCGTGCCCGCCGAGCCCTGCATCCAGCCGATCGAGATTGGCACCAGGGTCAGGCCGATGACCGTGACCACTGAGCCGAGCACCAGGGGCGGGAAGAAGCGCAGCAGCTTGGCGTAGACGGCGGACAGAAAGAACATAATCGCCGAGGAGACGATCACCGCGCCCACGATGATCTGCAGCGCGGTCACCGGATTGGGATGCAGCTTGCCGATCACCAGCATGGAAGCGATCCCGGAGAACGACACGCCCTCAACCAGCGGCAGTCGCACGCCGATCTTCCACCAGCCGATCGTCTGCAGCAGCGTGCAGACACCGGAGGCGAACAGGCTGAGCGTGATCAGGATGGTGATGTCGATGAACGGCAGGTGCAGCGCGGTCCCGATGATCAGCGGCGGGGCGATGATCCCGGCATAGGCCGCGAGCATGTGCTGCAGTCCGAGGATGATCGACCGGCCGACTGGTGGTAGCTCATCGACGGGATGAGGATCCGGTCCGGAAATGGTGGTGCGCAGGTGGTCCGCTCGTTGCTTCCAGGTCAATGTTGCCACGGCTGTCGCCTCCAAGGTTCGCCTGACGGGATAGGCGTCACCACGCCTGGTGCTTAGGTGCCGGCCGCGCGCGGCGCGGCCGTGAGATGACGTCGTCTCGGCAGGTGGACCCGCATGCTGGCTTGCCCGCCGGTGAGCTGACGAGTTGGTGGCCGGTTCAGACTTCGACGATCGCCGCCAGCGGTGCCTGGCCAGGCGGCGCCTGGTGCTCGGTGCCACCGGAGACGAAGATCCGCGGGTCGCCGGTGACCGCGGTGAGGATCGCGCCGACGGCGGCGCGTGCGTGCCGTTCGTAGTTGATGTCCGCGTCGGAGAGCATGGTGGTTCGGTAGCCGCGGAGCAGTCCGCCCACCGGCGCCTCGGCCTTGGCGAACACCGCGCGGACCCGCTGCCGCTGGTCCTCGCTCGGATCGCAGCCGAACTCCAGTCCGGCGTTGCGCAGGGCTGTGCGAGCGCCGTCGAGGTCGGCGGCGTCGGCCAGGAATGCGTGGCCGATTCGGTAGTCGCCGGTGGCGCGGGGCGAGTTCGCGAAGACCAGCACCTCGCAGTCGGTCAGCTCGCCGCCTGCCGAGGTGGCGGCGACAGCCGAGTACAAGTTCATGTCGGTGGCGATGACCTCCTCCGTGACGGCGTCAGCCGCGACCTCGCCAAGTCCGACCGCGACGCCCAGTGCGGTCGCGCCGCGCGCGTATGCCTTGGACCGGTTCGGGTCGGTGGTCACTACGCTCTGGCCCCGTGCGGCGGCGTCAGCGATGCCAGCCGGGGTGAGCAGCGGGCCCTTGACCTGGACGTAGTGCACGTCGCCGGGATCCGCGCCGAGGTCGTCGAGTGCCCGGCCGACCGCGGCGGCCACTTCCCGCACCTCGACCAGGCGGCCAACCTCCTCGGGCCGGAACGACCTGGTCCGCTGCACCGACAAGGCCAGCCTGCCGCCCGGACTCGCCCCATCGTCACCGGCCGTCTCCTGCCGCGTGAAGACGGTCATGTGGGGCGAGAGCACTCCCTCGCAACCCCCGGACCAGACGAACGCGACTCGCTTGGCCACCTCATCGGGCGGCATTTCCAGGTAGCCGCCAAGCAACGTTGCGGCGCTGAGCGTAGCCAGGGCCCGGGTGAAGTCGTTCGCGCCGCCGTTACCCTCGGTCTTCCCGATAGAAGCGACAACGGCCTGCGGATCGATCGCCTTGTCGTCAATCAGGCGCTGAAGCCCGCTGACGTCGGCCGGATTCGCCATCGCGATGCGGTGTACGCCTATCTTGAGCATCTGCTCTCCCGCTCTGCTTGCGTTCCTCAGGCCGCGACCGTAGGCGCGACGACTGGATTGATCAGCTGACCGATGCCGGTGGCCCGGCATTCGACGACATCGCCTATCTGGAGAAAACGCGGCGGCAGCATCTGATAACCGCAGCCTCCGGGAGTCCCGAGGCTGATCAGGTCACCGGGCTCAAGCGTGATTCCCCTGGACAATTCGGAGATGGCAACCGCCGGATCGAACAGCATGTTGCCGGCCGATTCGCTCTGCCGCGGTTCGCCGTTGACGAAAAGCTCTAGGGTGATCGTGTCTAGCGGACCCAATTCGTCGCTGGTGACGATCACTGGCCCCTGCGGGCAGTAGGAGTCGAGGCCCTTCCCATACAGGAACTGGCTGGTACGCCATTGCAGATCGCGCGCGCTCACATCGTTGATAAGCGTGAACCCCAGGATGTGCTCGCTCGCCCGTTCCGGCGTGATCCAGGTACCGCCCGTGCCGATGACGACCGCGAGTTCCACCTCGTAGTCAAGCTTCTGGGTCAGCCGATCGTCGGCGATGATGCCTTCACCCGGGCCGATGACCGCCGTCACCGGCTTGGAGAAGAACAGCGGCGTGGCCGGGATATCGGGGGCGATCCCGGTCGCAGCCGCGTTCTGCTCTACATGCGACTTGAAATTGAGGCCCACGCAGTAGACGTTCTTGGTCGGCCTGGGAATCGGCGCCCGCAGGCTGACCTCGCCGAGCGGCAGGATGGTGAGGCCACTGTTGGCGCCCTGCTCGTCGGCCATCCGTACTAGGTCGGCGACCCTGGCCAGGGCCTCGCCGCCGCCCGCCGCCAGGGACAGCATGGTCGCGAAGGACTCATTACCGGGATCGGAGGCGGTCAGATCGAGAATATGCGATCCCGCGATCACGCCGATGTGCTCGCCAAGGTTGGAATGTCGGAAAGTGGCCAGTTTCATGTCTAATCCTTAGCTTGCATCGACGCGGCGCCTGCCCATCCGCCGCTGGCTGCTAGTTGCGCATCCGGTCATTCACCAGCGCACCGGCGGTGGCGTTCGGCCGCCGTCCCCGGTGCCGGATGTCAACCGGCGGCCGGCCGCTAACCCCTGCTCACTTCATGGTTTCCAGTCCAATTTGGGATTCGGTATACCAGCACGGTAAGAACCGCCTGTCAGGGTGTCAAGGGGGGTGATGGCATCTGACTGGTGCCCACGAGGCAATGCCGGATGATGCCGGTGAACGGTGTGTTCGGCCCATCTTGACCGACCGGGCCGGCGAACCTAACTTGGTATACCGGATGCCAGAACGCTGCGACCCGCTCGCCCGGTCGGCCGGCGGTGCTGGCCCGAGAGGAGCCTGCAATGAGCGGCGGCACGCGCATCGGGATGCTGACTCCGTCATCCAATTCGGCGCTCGAGCCGGAGACCTACCGGATGCTGACCGGTCTGCCGGAGGTCTCGGCACACTTCGCCCGGATCCCAGTCACGCACATCGACCTCGGCGCGGCGGCCACAGCACAGTTCGATCGGGCCACCATGGCGCAGGCCTGCGCGCTGCTGGCGGACGCCCGTGTTGATGTGGTCGCATGGAACGGCACGTCGGGTTCCTGGCTCGGCCCCGATCGTGACCGCGAGCTTGCCGCCGCGCTCACCGAGATCGCGGGCGTCCCCGCCACGACCTCGACGCTTGCGCTGCTGAGTGCTTTCCGGGCCGTGGGCGTCCGGCGGCTTGGGCTGGCCACCCCGTATACCGATCCAGTGGTCGGGGCCATCGCCGCACAGTACGCCAGGCATGGCGTGACCGTCGCCTGCGAGACCCACCTGAACATCACCGACAACGAGGCGTTCGCACGGGTCGGACCCGATGAGCTTGACCGCCTCATCAGGGGCGCGGCCACCGAGCAGGTGGACGCCGTCGCCGTGGTGTGCACCAACCTGCACGGGGCTCCGCTGGCCGCCAAGCTCGAGGCCGAACTTGGCATTCCAGTGCTGGACAGCGTCACCGTCACGCTCTGGCACGCACTGATGCTGGCGGACGCCGACCGGCCGGTAGCTGGCTTCGGCTCGCTGCTGCTCTCCGGCGGGCTCAGATTCCGGCTGACCGATATCGCCGAGCGACTGCTCGGCGCGACCGGCGCCGCCCGGGTGACGGTCCGGCTGGACGTTCCGGAACTCGGGCTGAGCGTGGACCGCCCCGGTGCCGAGTCCGCCCGGGCCGGCGTGCCTCCGCTGGGTGCCGATCTCGTCGTCGACCAGCGTGCGCTTGACACCGTCGCCTGGATCGCCGAGCATCGTCGTCCCCTGGTGCAGCCGGACTTCTCCGGTCCCCTGTCCCCGCCGGACGTGCTGCGCACTGGCTACGGCGTGCGGGCGCAGATGCTGGGGCCGGTTCTCCGCCGGGAGGCGCTGGCAGGCTGGCTGTCCGTGCACAGCGGACACGAGCGGGAGTGGAGCACCTCCGATCTCGCTGCCCTGGATGAAGCCGTCACCGCGACGCGAGACGAACTCGACCGGATTGACCGCGTTGGCGGCCTGGCCGGCTACCCAGACTGATCCGTTCAACCACTCAGGGAACAGGACGTGATGCCATGAGCAAGGACATCCAGGTGTGCGTTGGTGTCGATGTCGATGCGGTGGCCGGCTGGCTCGGCTCCTATGGTGGCGAAGACTCGCCCAATGACATCCAGCGCGGTGTCTTCGCCGGGCAGGTGGGCACTCCACGACTGCTCAGCCTCTTCGCCCGGTTCGGCATTACGACCACCTGGTTCGTGCCCGGGCACTCGATCGAGACGTTTCCGCGTGAGATGGGGCAGGTCGTCGAGGCCGGTCACGAGATCGGAGCGCATGGATATTCGCACGAGAATCCCCGCCAGCTCAACGCGGAGCAGGAACGGGACGTGCTGGCCCGGTCCATCGACCTGGTAGAGCGGCTCTCCGGCAAGCGCCCACGGGGTTACGTGGCACCCTGGTGGGAGATGAGCGAACGGACCGCGGCGCTGCTCATCGAATACGGCTTCAGCTATGACCACTCGCAGAATTACCACGACTTCAGCCCGTTCTATGCACGGGTAGGTGACCAGTGGCGGAAGATCGACTACTCCCGTCCGGCCGCCGAATGGATGTCTCCGCTCGTGCACGGGCATGAGGTGGACCTGGTCGAGTTCTGCGGCAACTGGTACATGGACGACCTGCCGCCAATGATGTTTATCAAGCAGTCGCCCAATAGCCACGGCTTCGTGTCGCCCCGAGACATCGAGCAGTTGTGGCAAGATCAGTTCGAATGGGTTTACCGGGAGATGGACTACGCCGTCCTGCCGATTACCCTGCATCCGGACGTATCGGGGCGACCGCAGGTGCTGCTCATGCTCGAGCGCTTGCTGAGTTCCTGGCAGGGCCGTGACGGGGTGCGATTCCTGACCTTCGAGCAGGCCGCGGCCGAGTTCCGCGAGCGCTGCCCATTCGGCTCGGGATCGCAGCAGGCATAGCCCGGCAGGCAGCTCACCGCAGGCAGAGAACGCTGAGCAGTCCGGCGCCCGGGCCCGTCCCTTGTGAGCGGGCCGGGCGCCGCCCCGGCTATGGCCGATTCGCAAGGGAGACCGAAGTGATGAGGACCACGCGCTCTGTCCGCTTTGATGATTTCGTGCCGCTGCGGGACCGCGTGCGTGACGAGATCCGGCAGCGCATCATCGACGGGGACTACCCGCCGGGAGCCCGCATCGTGGAGCGGGATCTCGCCGACGAGCTTGGCGTGTCGCGTGTTCCGGTCCGGGAAGCGTTCCGGATGCTTGAGTCTGAGGGGTTTGTCGCGGTCGTTCCGCGCCGGGGAGTGATTGTCCGCCAGCTATCGGAGGCCGACGTCGCCGAGTTGTTTGACGTGCGCGAGGCGCTGGAGGTGCTGGCCTGCAGGCGGGCAGCCGAGCGGGCTGGTCAGGCCGACCTGACTCGGCTGGAGCGGATTCTCGGGCAGGTGCGCAAGGCGGTGCAGGCCTCCGATGCCCGTGCCGCGGGAGCGGCGAACGAGGCCTTCCACGACCAGATCATCGCGCTCGCCAGGAACAAGCTGCTGGCCGCGATGCTTGAGCCGCTCCAGGGTCGGCTGCACTGGCTGTTCCGCCAGCACGACAATCCGGCTGAGCTCTACGGGCAGCACCTGCAGCTCTTCGAGGCGATCGCGTCGGGCGATCCGGACCGGGCCGGATTGCAGGCACTTGAGCATGTCCGCGTCAACCGGGAGCGCGCCTTCGGGCTGCTGTTCGGCGAGCAGGCCGGCGAGCAGCCGAGTGTTGGCTAGCGTCCGGTCGGGTCGCCGGAGGCGCCTGACTGGCCAGCACGGGCGGAGGCGCCCGCCGTAGCCAGGTCGTCGGCGAGAGCCCGGGCGGCGTCCGTGAGCAACGGGATGGCCTGGCGGAGAACATCCGCTGTCATCCGGGGTGACGGGCCAGAGACCGACAGCGCCGCGTGGTTGGCCCCACCGGGCACCGCCACGGCCACGCACCGGACGCCGACCTCCTGCTCCTCGTCATCGACCGCGAAGCCCTGCGCCCGGATCCGGGCAAGCTCCTCGGTCAGGGCGGCGATGGTCGTTATGGTGCGGGGCGTCTGGGCAGGCATGCCCGAGGGCACCACGATCGCCCGGACCCGATCCGGCGGCAGGTCCGCGAGCATCGCCTTGCCGACCGCGGTGCAGTGCACCGACACCCGCCGTCCGACCTCGGTGAACATCCGCATCGCGTGCAGGCCGGGTACCTGCGCGGTGTAGACAACCTGGTCGCCTTCGAGCATCGCCAGGTTCGCGCTCTCCCCGGTAGCGTCGACCAGTCGCTGCAGGTGCGGCACCGCCCAGGTGCCGAGCAGGTTCTTCGCGATCTCGCCTAGCCGGACCAGGCGCGGAGCCAGGGCGTACTGGCGGGACTCCTCCTGGCGGACATAGCCAAGGTCCACTAGCGTGCGCAGCAGTCGGTGCACCGTGGCCTGCGGCAGTCCGGAGTGATCGGCCAGTCGGGACAGCGTCGCCGCGCCGCCCAGGTCCGCGATCACCTCAAGCAGGCTGAACGCCCGGGAGATCGACTGAACGCTCCCGGTGCCGCGCTCGCCGCTT
Source organism: Actinomycetes bacterium (assembly GCA_021792855.1). GTDB lineage: Bacteria > Actinomycetota > Actinomycetes > Streptosporangiales > Streptosporangiaceae > Chersky-822. The sequence continues at coordinate 35,907 of JAJYTW010000008.1, read as the reverse complement.
GCCCCGGTCTGTCCGGCCATGACCACCTCCGGTCAGTGCGCAGCTTTTCCGCTATACGGAACTCTAGCGCCGCCGAGCGGGAGGCATCGGCGGCGTCAGGGCTGATCAGGATCGGGTGAGACTGGGCGCCGGGCTTCGATCAGGATCATCGTGCTGCGGCGCACCCGGGTGAGCCTGGTTCCGGCCCCGGCGAAGCCGATCGCGGCAAGCTCGCGGGCGAACTCGTCGGCGCGGTCCCGGCTGAGACCATGCGCGGCGGGTCCCCGGCCGCCCGGCCGGACCAGGCGCTCGGCGATCACCAGCCGGCCGCCGGGTGCCAGAACGCGGTAGATCTCGGCGAATCCGGCGGCCGGATTCTGCCAGTGGTGCACCGAGCTAAGCGACCAGACCACCGTGGCGCTGGCATCGGGTAGCGGCAGCGCCTCGGCCCGGCCCTGGCGGAACAAGACGCTCCCGCTTCCCTGGTTGGCGCGTGCCGCGATCCGGCGGGCCAGCGCCAGGCTGACCGCCGACGGGTCGATGCCGGTGGCCGCGGCGCCGCGGCGCGCGGCTTCCCGCACCGCCGCGCCGGGCCCGCACCCGACATCCACTAGCCGGTCCTCGGCGGTCAGGCCGGCAATCTCAGCGAGCGCGCGGGCCGCGGCACCGCGGCCGACGCTCATCGCGACCGCCATCATGACCTCGCCGACCTTGCCGGGAGCGTGCGCTCCGTGCGTCGCGCCCGGCGACTGAGTACGTGACATGCTGCCCCTCGCTCGGCCGCAGGCCGGCCGCACTCGGCCGGCTGAACGGCGTCCGGTGCCGCGTCCGCGGCAGCCCCCGCGGGAATTCGCGGTCTGTCATCAACCTATCCAGCCGGGAGGAGAGCGCGGGGACGTGCCGCCGGCCGCCTGCGCTGGCTTCACCTTGACTGGGTGATGAACGCGACGCCCTGGTCGGCTCAGGCTGATAGCCGGGCCTGACCCGGGCCGGGTTAGCGGTGTGCTGGACGGAGGAGCGCGGTGAGCCTAGTCGAGCCGGTGACCGTGGTGCCGCGGCCGGTCGCGCAGCTTGAGACGGTGATCGGCGCCGACCGGCAGCGGCGGCTTGCCGACGCGGCACGACAGTTCCGGCACCGGCTCGGCGACCGCACGATCTGGAACGTCAGCTCGACCGCGGTCGGCGGCGGCGTGGCCGAGATGCTCCAGGTCATCCTGGGCTACGCCGACGATCTCCAGATCGCCAGCAAGTGGGTGGTGATCAGCGGTGATGCCGAGTTCTTCGTGATCACCAAGCGGCTGCACAACCAGATCCACGGCCAGCCGGCCGGCGGGCACCTGACCGCGGGCGAGGCCGGCCACTACGCGCGGATGCTCGCCGCCAACGCGGTAGAACTGCTTGACCACATCCGCCCAGGGGATCTGGTCCTGCTGCACGACCCGCAGACCGCCGGCCTGACTGAGTACCTAGCGCACGCGGGTGCCCTGGTCGCCTGGCGCTGTCACATCGGCGTCGACTGGGAGAACGAGTACACCAGGTCGGCGTGGGACTTCCTGCGCCCGCACCTAGCCTCGGCGCGCGGGTTCGTCTTCTCCCGCCGCGAGTACGTGCCGCCCTGGATCCCGGCCGGGAAGGTGGCGATCATCCCGCCGTCCATCGATCCGTTCTCGCCGAAGAATCAGTTCCTCGCCCCTGAGACGGTTCGCGGCATCCTGGCCACGATCGGGGTGCTCGACGGCGGCCTGCCGCATGAGCCTGGCGCGTTCGAGCGCCGGGCCGGCGGCATCGGCATGGTCACCCGCCCGGCCGAGGTGACCGCGGACGGCCTGCCCGGGCCCGATGATCCGGTGGCTGTGCAGGTGTCGCGGTGGGACCGGCTCAAGGACATGGCTGCGGTGATGGATGGATTCGCGCGGTATGTCGCCCCGGCCTCCGACGGCTACCTGGTGCTGGCCGGCCCGGCCGTGGCCGGCGTGTCCGATGACCCGGAGGGCGCGGCGGTCTTCGGTGATTGCCTGCTCCGCTGGCGCGACCTGCCGGCCCGCATCCGGTCCCGGATACTCCTGGTCACGCTGCCGCTGGACGACCCGGACGAGAACGCGGCGATGGTGAACGCCCTGCAGCGGCACGCGAGCGTGATCACCCAGAAGAGCCTTGCCGAGGGGTTCGGGCTGACCGTGGCCGAGGGCATGTGGAAGGGCCGTCCCGTCGTCGGCTCGGCGGTCGGCGGGATCATCGACCAGATCGCCGATGGCACCGGCGTGCTGCTGCCCGATCCGACCGACCTGGCGGCGTTCGGCACCGCGGTCCGCTCCCTGCTGGCGGACCAGGAAGCAGCCAGCCGGATAGGCCAGGCCGCGAAGGCCCACATCGCCAGGAACTACGTCGGCGACGTGCACCTGCTGCGGTACGAGCGACTGCTCGGGAGCATGATCTCGGCCGGGTAGGTCAAGCTCACATCCGCCCGTCGCGGATGGTCAGCACCCGGTCGGCGATATCCATCAGGCCCCGGTCATGGGTGGCAACGATCGCGGTGATGCCCTCGGCGTGCGCGATTGACCTGATCATCCCCATAATCTGCCGTGCCGTCTGGGAGTCGAGCTGGCCGGTCGGCTCGTCGGCGAGCAAGACGGCGGCGTCGTTGGCGAGTGCTCGGGCGATACCTACCCGCTGCTGCTCGCCGCCGGACAGCTCGTGCGGCCGCTTGCGGCCCTTTCCGTCCAGGCCGACCAGATCGAGTAGCGCGGCGACCCGGCGCTCCCTGACCGCCGGGGCCACCTTCGCGAGCCGCATCGGGACCGAGACGTTCTCGGCCGCGGACAGCGTGGGCAGCAGGGCATGGGACTGGAAGATCAGCGAAACTCTTTCCCGCCGCAGTCTGAGCTGCTCATCGCGGCTCATCGCCGTCACCTCCAGGCCGGTGACGAACGCCCGGCCGGAGGTCGGCCGGTCCAGGCCGGCCAGGATGTTCAGCAGCGTGGTCTTGCCCGAACCCGACCGGCCGCAGATCGCGACCAGCTCACCCCGGCGGACCTCGAAGCTGACTCCGCGCAGCGCGGCAACCGCCGCCTGGCCGGTCCCGAAGGTGCGGGTGACCGCGTCTGCCAGCACGATCGTGGCTCCGTCCGCTTCGCCGACCTCCGGCTCGAACCGGGCCGGGGCTGCTCGCCGCCACGCCATCAGGCATCCCGCCCGACCGAGTCGTCCCGGTCCGGGAGGACCCGGACATGGTCGGGCTCGAGGGTGAGGCGGACTCGGTCCTTCAGCGCCAGCGCCTCGATGAAGTCGGCGGGCAGCTGGAGCCTGCCCGCAGCATCCAGGACGGAGTACTCCTGCGCGAAGTGTGCCGCCTGGCCCTGCTCGTCGGTGCCGGTCCGTCTGAGCACCTCGGTGCTGATCCGGCCGTCCCTGATCGCAAGCGTGCGGCTGACCTGCTCGGACACCGTCTCGTCGTGCGTGACGACGAGCACTGTCACCCGATCGTGGTCGTTCACCGCACGGAGCGCGCCGAAGACGTCATCCGCGCTCTCCGCGTCAAGTTCGCCAGTGGGCTCGTCCACGAGCAGAATGGCCGGCCGGTTCGCGAGAGCGACCCCGATCGCGGCCCGTTGCTGCTGGCCACCGGACAGCCCGGCTGCCAGTTGGTCCCGGCAGTCGGCGATCCCGAGCAGGTCGACAAGCTCGCTGGTCCGTGCTTTCCGGTCGGTCCGGCGGCTCCTGGCCAGCCGCATCGGCAGTTCGATGTTCTCCGCCACGGTGAGATGGCCGAGTAGATTCCGGCTGGTCTGCTGCCACAAGAATCCCACCGTGGAGCGCCGGTAGGCCAGCCGGTCCCTGGCCCGCATGGTCAGCAGGTCGTGGCCGGCCACGACGGCCCGGCCGCCGGTAGGCAGGTCGAGCGCGGCGAGAATGTTCAGCAGAGTGGTCTTGCCGCTGCCCGACGCGCCGATCAGGGCGGTCAGCTCACCGCGCCGGAGCACCAGGTCGAGGCCCTGCAGCGCCTGGGTCTCGACCCCGGCGACGGAGAAGATCCTGACCAGCCGCTCGCAGGCAATCACCGGCAGGTCCGCTGGAATCGCTGGCTCGGCAGCGCGGGCCGCTCTCTCCCGGGCGGTGATGAGCTCTTCGATGCTCGGCATCTCAGTCGGCCTCCTCCGTCCGCAGCGCGGCTCCGACGTCGCGGCGCGCCGCCCTGATGCCGTCGATCGCGAGGACCGCCACGGCGACGACGGTCGCGCCGGCCAGTGGCACGACCAGATCAGGCCAGGTCGGTCGCAGCGGTGTCGGCGCCGACGTGCCGGTGAAAGCGTTCAGGCCCAGACCCGGGCCAATCAGGCCGGCGAGCAGCCAGGCGGATGCGAAGGTCCCCGCGGCGGCCGCCCAGAGCAGCGGGACCGCCTCGGTGACGGCCAGCAGGGTCACCTGCCTGCGGCGCATTCCCAGCGCCGACAGGCGGGCCAGCATCCCGGCCCGGGCGCGCGCGGAGGTGGCCAGGAAGAACAGCACGACGAGCATGCTGAGCGCGGCGGCGGCTGCGGTGCCCGCGCGGTAGAGCCGCTCAGCCGGCTGCAGGGCGGGCGCGCTGACCAGGTCGCTGAAGACCGCCTGCCGCACCCGGACGACGCTGCCGGGCAGCACGCGCCGCGCCATCGCGCGCAGCGACCCGGCGTCGATGGACCGGCCGACCAGCAGAATCACCGACGGCGGGGGCAGCGCCGGCAGCCGCGCGGTGGCCCAGTCCGGGAGCACCACGAACTCCCCGCCAGAGGGCATAGCCGCCGTCGGCCCGATCGTGCCGGCGATCCGCACCGGCATGGCCGAGCCGCCGTACTCGAGCGATAGTCCGCGGCCGCGGGCGAAGGCGGCGGCGAGGCCGGGTGAGACGAGCACGGGAGCCGGCGCTGTGCCCGACGCGGGTCGCGCGAGCGCGCGTGCCGGGAATGACGGCCACGGCGTGCGGGCGGCCAGGGCCGCATACCCCGCCGGGCTGACGGTCACAATCCCGGCCTGACGCCCGGACGGCCCGGCGGCCAGGGTGACGGCGAGGGCGCCCTGGCCCGTCGCGCTGTAGACCGCGGTCGCCGCCGTGACGCCGGGAACCTGCCGGGCGGCGCGGAGATCGGCGGTTGAGATGCTGGCCGTGCCCTGTGCCGTCACCGTGGCGTCGGCTCCGACCTGGTCCCAGGATCCCGAGCGCTGGCCGGTCGAGATGGAGGTCGCGACCATCGCGCCGAACACCGTCAGGGTCAGGGTCAGCAGCAGGGCCAGCAGGGCCAGCACCGAGCCGGCTCCGGACAGCGCCGCGCGGGTCAGTCCGATCGCGCTCACGGCGCCGCGCCTGGCTAGCGCGGCCCCGGCGAGGGCCCGTACCGGGGCGTGATAGGCGCGATTCACCACAATCCCGACGGCCGCGGCGACGAGGACGGCGCTGGAGCTCAGGTAGATCCCGGCGGCCGAGCCGGGCAGGCCGCGGAGCCGGAACTCGGCGACCGCGGCCGCCGCGGCTACCAGCACGGTGGCCTCGGCGACGAGGCGGCGCGGGCCGGATCGGCGCGGCACCACCGCGGTGCTGCTCCCGGGCATCGGACCGTGGCTGGATAGCACGGCGAGCATCGGCACGGCGGCGAGGGAGGCGAGCCCGGCCAGTCCGAGCAGGACCCAGCCGGCAGCGCCGGCTCCGGAGCCGGGCAGCAGCAGCAAGGCGATCGCCACCCCGGCCGCAAGCCCGGGCAGGATGAGGCAGCAGGACCGGATCAGCATCCGGCCGCCGATCTGGGCCAGGCTGGCGCCGCGTACCCGGAGCAGCGCCAGCTCGGGCTGGTACGCTCCCACGGCCAGTCCGGCCGCGACCAGCAGGATCGCGACGCACGCGGCGAGCAGGCCGAACCCGAAGACGGAGCCGGTCCCCGCGGTGCTGCGCAACTGGGTGCGGAACGGGCCGAGTTCGGATTGCAGGCCGCTGGTAACCGACGTGTCGGCCAGGATCGCCGCGTGCGCGTCCAGTTCGGTGCGCCGGATGAGCGGCGCCGCGGTCAGGGCAGCCAGCCTGTTTTCCAGCGGGCCGAGGTTCGCGGCCCGCGGCGCCGTGGTGAGCGGGAAGAACCAGGTTGCCCGTTCGGTGCCCCCGGCGAATCCGGCCGCGATGGCGGTGAGCTCGCCTGGCCCGGCGAACACCCCGGCCAGCCAGTACGGGGCCGTGGCCGACCCTTCGAGCACCGGAGACCGGAGTTCCGGCGCCATGGCCCAGAACGATGACTGCGGTGCCTTGGGCCGGATCACGCCGGTGACTCGCAGCCAGATCCGCGGGCCGCCGGGCCGTCCGGCGCCCAGGTACAGCATCGATCCCGCTCTCAGGCCGAGCACCCGGGCGCAGGCCGTGGTGACCGCGACCGCGAGAGTGACCGATCCGGACCGGCCGGCCCGGCCCGGCCGGGTCACTGCCGGGCCGGCCGGCAAGGAGCCCGAGACCACGGCGCCGTTCCTGGCGAGACCCGTTCGATAGGCGACCTCGATTGTCTCTGGCCGACCTTCTGGATCGGTCCGCTGCACGTCGCCGGGAGCCGGACGTCCCCGGGCGGATGCCGTCAGCGCGAACCTGGCCGGTCCGGTGAGACCGGCCCAGCGCTGCGCGGGGGAGAACAACCAGGGCGACGGCAGATCGGCCGCGAACCCGACGGCGAGCGCGCGGACCTGCGCGGCGGTTAGTTGTGCCGCGCCCGGCGGACCGGGTTCCCGGCCATTGCCAGCGGTAGCGCCAGAGCCGGGGCCAACCTGCAGGGCAGCGCTGACTAGCACGCCCAGGTCCGCTGCGGGCGCCTGCGCGACGGCCTGACGGACCGCCTGGTTGCTGGCCGCCGTGACCGCGGCGGGCCCCGCGATGGCGATGATGGCCACGATGGCGGCCATCAGGGCGAGGATAACGGCGGGCGCCGGACCTGATTCGCCCAGCACGGCGTGGCGGAGCGGCCGTGCCGCGCCGCCGCCGGTCATGTCCCCGCCTCCGTGCGCAGTGCGTCCCGGCCGGCCGCTGGCCACCTGCTGGCAGCCGCGGCGGCGGCGATCAGCGGCGGCAGCGCGGTGAGGACCGCGGCGACCGCGCTGGCCGTCAGCCAGGGAATCCGCACCTCAAGCGGCGGGAACGGACGGGTCGCTTGCGCAGTGAGCGTGTCGGCCGGAACGATTAGCATGCTCAGCGCCGCTCCCAGGGCGACGCCGACCGCACTTGCCGCGGCAGTGGTCAGCACCTGCTCGAACGCGACGAGCCGCGCGATCTGCCGGCCAGGCATGCCGAGCGCGTCCAGCAGCGTCACGTCCGCGGCCCGTTCGGAACCGGTGGCGATGCCGATGAGCAGGCAGGTCAGGGCCAGCACGATGGCGGCGGCCGCCATCGCGAGCAGTGCCTGCTGAACGGCCCGGGCCAGTGGGTCGGCCAGCATCGCCGCGGTCGTGCCGGACAGGCTGACGACCGAGGTTCCCGACGGCAGGCCGGTCAGGGCCAGGCGCGGGCGCCCGGTCCGCAGCCACCACTGGGTGACGCTCGGCGGGGGCGCTCCCGCCGCCGTCAGAAAGCCGGCCAGGGCACGCTGGTCGACCAGCAGCGCCGGGCTTCCGGCGCCGGCCGTCGGCAGACTGGTGACCGCGGCGATCGGAGTCACCGCGACATTCGTGCCGCCGACGGCCACCTCCAGTTGACCGCCGATCCGCACTCCGGCGGCTGAGAGCAGGCTTCGCGTCACGATGGCCGGCAGCGGAGCGCCGAGGTCGGGATAGGCGTCGGACAGCGAGATCGCGGCCCCGCCCGACTGGACGCCCGGCTGTGATGGCGCGGAGCCCGGGGCACTCGACGCGAGCGCTCCCGGTGCGAAGACCACGGTCACGGCGCGGCCGGTGGTGCTGGCACTGATGACCGCCGGGGCGGTGCCGCCGGTGGCCTGGGTGGCAACGCCGTGCAGCACGGCCCCGGCTGGCGCGGGACGGAACGGGCTGCCGGAACCGGAAGTCGACCGCCCGCCGGGCAGCGTCCGGAGCGCGCCGATGGTGAGTCGCTGATCGGGCAGTCGCCCGCGCGGGATCGCGTACTGCAAGGTGAACCCGGTGAGCCGGAGCGGGTAGTCGGCGCGGTGACTCGCGGCGAAGGTGACTGACAGGGTGTGCGGCCGCCCATCGGCCGGAATCGAGCCGACCGGGAGCAGGTAGCCGACCCCGGCCGCGTCGAAGATCGTGGCGTAAAGCTCGGTCTGGCCGGGCGCACCCGAGCTGAGCTTGGCGGTGAGCCGCAGTCCGCTCGGGTGCCCGGGGATGGGAACCCCGGTCCGCGCGGCCGGGGCGGCCAGCTTCCGCAGCGCGGTCGGCCCCGGGCCGTCAGCCTGCTGCGGGATGATCGTCGCCGCGGCCCGTGCGTCCGCGGCCAGCAGCGTCGCCAGGCCGCCACCGGGCAGGGTGAGCGAGGAGCGGACGACCGGAGTGCTTGCGATCACCCCCGGTGCGGCGGTGATCCGCGCGACCTGCCCGGCGGCCAGCGCCGCTGCCGGCGGCAGCGTTATCCGCGCATCGGCGCCGACGGCGAAGCTGGCCTGGGCTGCCACGGATTGTCGCCAGCTATCTCGCTGGGTAACCGCCATCACCGCGCCGGCCACGGCCAGCACGACGACCAGGATGACCCCGGCCTGGCGTAGCGTCCGACGGCTGATCTGCCAGGCAGCGGCCGGGGTGATCAGGCCCCGGCTCCTGGCGGCGGTCCGCTCGGCCAGCCGGGCGGCGAACGGGATCGCCCGCAGGGTCACGACCGCACCCGCGACGAGGGCGAGAACGGGAGCGGCGACGAGGACCGGATCGGCGCTGAGCTGTCCGGACAGGCCAGCCGAGACGGGGCTGGGGGACCGGACCAACTGCCAGCACGCGGCGCCGGCCAGCACCACGATCGCGAGGTCCGCCCTGGCGACGACGACGACCGCGACCGCCCGGCCGCGGCGGGCCCGCCGGGTGACCGGCGAAGGCGGCCGTCGCAGCCAGGGTGCGGCGAACATCGCTAAGCAGCCCGCGGCCACCGCCGCCGCGGCCAGCCAGGAGGCTCCCGCCGGGGCCGGGTCAGGGTGGGCAAGCGCGTCCGAGCGCAGCAGCGCCGTGGCGAGCCAGGAACCGAGGAACGGACCCGCTAGCAGCGCCGGCCCGGCCACCACGAGAACATCGGGCAGGCCGTCGCGCGCGATCTGGTACCGCGCCGCGCCACGCGCGCCGAGCAGCGCGTTCTCGATTTCGCGCCGCCGGGTGAGCATGCGGACGGCGGCCGACAGGGTTGCCCCGGCGATCACGAGCAGCGTGATCAGCCCGGCCAGCACCTGCGTCCTGGCCGCGACTAGCGCTGTGGCTAGCGTGGCCAGCAGGCCGGGCAACTGCGTTGTGACGACCGCATCGGTAAAGTTCGCCGAGTTTTCCAGCGTGCCGATCCTGGCCGCCAGGCGGTTGCCGAGCGCGGCCAGGCCGGTCCCGCCGAGGCGGCCGAGGTCGGGTTCGCCGAGCAGTGCGATCGAGGCGGCTGGCAGCCGGCCTCCGGCCGCCGCCGCCGGGCTGACCACCAGTGGCCCGGTGACCGTGTACCCGCCGCTGCGCTGGACGGCGGCCGGGCCGAGCGGATCGAGTGTCCAGTACGCGCTGCCGGGGCGAGCCTGGCGGAAGATGCCGGTGATCCGTACCTGGACGGTGGCGCCGCTGACGCTGTCGCGCAGCCGGAGCAGGTCGCCGGGGACGACGTGCAGCAGGCGGGCGGCCGCCCGCGGGAGGCAGGCGGGAAGCGGGTAACCGGCTGGCGCCGTGCAGGTCCCGGAGATCAGGACGATGTGGCGGCTCACGCGCGGCAGCGAGATGAGCTGGGTCTGGAGACCGGCGGCGGACCGACCGGGTCCAGCGAGATCCAGCGGATTCGACGCCACGCTGACCGCGATGACCGGGGCGAGTCCGGGCAGCAGCGACCGGACCGCCGATGCCAGGCGCGCGCTGACCGGCCCGGCGGTGGCCGGCGTGACCGGATCGGTCACGGTAAGGGCGGCACCGGGGCGGCCACTGAGTTCGCCGCCCGCCGCGCCCGCCGTCACCGCGCCGAAGAAGGTCATCGCGGCGGTCACGATGGTGGCTGCCAGCAGCGCGGCGAGTGCCGCCACCGAGAAGGCGCCCCGGTGCCTGGCGACGTGCCGCAGCGCGGGCGGCAGCAGCGTTTCGCGCTGAGCCGTCCGTGCATCTCGCATAATCGGATTATCTGGGGTTAAGCGCCTGAAGAGACCTGGGCGACGAAGAGATACCGAATGTTTATCGCCGCGCCGAAAAGCGGCCCCGGCGCCGGCCAGGCCGGTCCGCGGCCGGCTACCCGCCGACGGCGCGACGCTGGCCAGGATCCGGAGCGCACCAGGCCAGTGACTCGGCCGCGGCGGCGTCGAGCGTCTCCCGGATCAGGCCTTCGACCTGTTCGGACTCGATCAGGAAGGCGTCGTGACCGTACGGCGAGCGGATCACCCGGAGACCGTCGCAGGTCGGGATCGCCGCGGCCAGGTCCTGCTGCAGCCGCAGCGGGTAGAGCCGGTCGGAGTCAACGCCGCCGACGATCACCGGGGCGGTGATCCTGGCCAGGGCGGCGCGCACCCCGCCGCGACCGCGTCCCACGTCGTGGCTGTTCATCGCCTCGGTGAGGACGACGTAGCAGCCCGCGTCGAACCGCGCGGACAGCTTGTCCGCGTGGTGATCGAGATAGGACTGCACCTGATAACGCCCGCCGCGCAGCGGATCCTCCGCGCCCTGCGGCAGGCGGCCGAACCTGGCGTCCATCTCGGTCTCGGTCCGGTAGGTCAGGTGGGCGATCCGGCGGGCCAGTCCGAGGCCAGTCACCGGGCCCGGGCCGGCGTCATGGTAATCGCCGTCCTGCCAGGCGGGGTCGGAGCGAATCGCCAGGATCTGCGCGGTCTGCGTCCCGATCTGGTCGGCGGTGGCCGCCGCGCAGGCGGCCAGGACCAGGCCGGCGCCGACCCGGCCCGGGAAGCCGATCAGCCACTCCAGGACCCGCATGCCGCCCATGGAGCCGCCGATCACCGCCGCGAAGCGGTCGATGCCGAGGCGATCGGCGAGCAGCGCCTCGGCCCGGACCTGGTCCCGGATCGTGATCCGCGGGAACCGCGAGCCCCACGGCCGCCCGTCCGGCGCCTGCGAGGCCGGCCCGGTCGTGCCCCGGCAGCCGCCGAGCACGTTCGGCGCCAGCACGAACCAGCGCGCCGGGTCCAGGGCGCGGCCCGGCCCGATCAGCCCGTCCCACCAGCCGGGAGTCGGCTGGTCCGGACCGATCGGGCCGGCCACATGCGCGTCGCCGGTGAGCGCGTGCAGGACTAGGACCGCGTTGGTCACCCGGCCATCGGCCAGCCTCGGCGTGCCCCAGGTCTGGTATGCCATCCGGACCGCGGGCAGCACCCCGTCGAGTTCCAGTTCGACGGAGCCAAGGTCGGCGTAGCGCCGGGCGTCCACCGTGATCAGGCCCGGGCGCCGGACGTGACGCCGGACTCCGCCTCGGCGGCGGCCGCGAAGCCGAGTTCCAGGTCGGCCAGGATGTCGGTGAGGTTCTCCAGGCCGACCGCGAGCCGGACCAGGCCCGGCGTGACCCCGCTCGCAAGCTGCTCCTCGGGGGCAAGCTGGGAGTGCGTCGTAGACGCCGGGTGGATCACCAGGCTGCGGACATCGCCGATGTTCGCAACGTGACTGTGCAGTTGCAGCGCCTCCACGAAACGCACCCCGGCCTCCTTGCCGCCCCGGATCTCGAACGCCAGCACGCCGCCGACCCCGTTCGGCGCGTACTTGCGGGCACGCTCGTGCCAGGGCGAGGAAGCCAGCCCGGCATAGTTGACAGATAGCACGTCGTCGCGCGCCTCCAGCCACTCGGCGACCGCCTGGGCGTTGGCGACATGCCGCTCCACTCGCAGGCTGAGCGTCTCGATGCCCTGTGCGAGCAGGAAGGCGTTGAACGGTGAGATGGCGGTGCCGAGGTCACGAAGCAACTGCACCCGCGCCTTGAGGATGAACGCCAGGTTGGCGCCGAGCGCCGAGCCGACACCGAGGTCACGCGCGTACACCAGGCCGTGGTAGCTCTCATCGGGCTGGTTGTAATTCGGGAAGCGATCGGGGTCGGCCGCGTAGTCGAACCGCCCGGAGTCGACGATCACCCCGCCGATCGACGTGCCGTGCCCGCCCAGGTACTTGGTGGCCGAGTGCACGACCACGTCGGCGCCGTGCTCGATCGGGCGAATCAGATAGGGCGTGGCGATCGTGTTGTCGACCACCAGGGGCACGCCCGCCTCGTGCGCGACGGCCGCGACTGACTCGATGTCGAGCACGTCGACCTGCGGGTTGCTCACCACCTCGGCGAAGAGGGCCTTGGTGTTCGGGCGGACCGCCGACCGCCACTGCGCGATGTCGTCCGGGTCGCGTACGAAGCTGACCTCGATGCCCATCTTGGCGAACGTGTAGTGCAGCAGGTTATAGGTGCCGCCGTACAGGCGCGAGCTTGCGACGATGTGATCCCCGGTCTCGGCCAGGTTGAGCAGGGCCAGGGTGGCCGCGGACTGGCCGCTGGAAGTCAGCAGCGCGCCGACGCCGCCCTCCAGCGAGGCGATCCGGTCTTCAACGACGGCCTGGGTCGGATTCATGATCCGGGTGTATATGTTGCCGAACTCGCTGAGCGCGAACAGGTTCGCCGCGTGCTCGGCCGAATCGAAGGTGTAGGAGGTGGTCTGGTAGATCGGCAGCGCGCGGGCGTGCGTATCGCGGTCGGGCGACTGCCCGGCATGGATCTGCCGGGTCTCGAAAGACCAGGACGGGTTCATCGGATGGAATCCTCTCGGCGGAGCGGGCGCTCTACTGGCTCAACGTCGGAATGAGCGGTACCCGAAAAAAGGGGAAGAATGGAGATCCTCGGCGACTCGCGGCTTCTTCGCCGCGATCGATGCGTGATGCGGGCGGGCCGGTCAGCCGAGGGACATACAGGCCATCGCGATCACGCGGAGAAAGTCCACGTGACGACGCATGACGAGGCCAGACATGCCGCGTACTCTACCGAATCGGTCGGTGATGTCAATGGCGGCGGCCGAGGGGCGGGTCTCGCGGCGGGTGTCAGTGCTGCTGCCTGCTCCAGCGCGGCGCGGTGATCCGCCAGTCCGCCTGCCAGTCCGACAGTCGCTTCCGGTTCAGCGCGAAGCCAGCCAGTGCGCCGGCGCAGAGCAGCAGGAGTCCGAGGGCAATCGGGCCGAGCACGACGGCAATGCGGCTCCGCAGGGCAACGTTCGCGCTGTTCAGCGGAGGGTCGGCGAGCTGGCCGGATGGCCCGATCCAGACCTTGACCGAGGTGCCGGCCCGGGTGCCAGGCGGAACCGGCACTAGGCCGCTGTGCGGCGTCCCGTCCGGGGTCACCCAGCGGGCGCGGGCGCGGGGCCACTCGTTGCCCCAGGAGGTGCCGAGCCGGTAATAGCCGCTATGGGCAGCCTTCGGGACCCCGGCCTCCAGCACCGCGCCGATCTGGTGCCTGGATGCCTTCTGGGCGTGCTCGGCCCGCACTGCGACGGTGTGCTCCCAGTGCCCGGCGGCCCCAGCGACGAACGGGGCGCCCGCCACGAATGCGGCGATCAGCGCGGCGGTGAGCACGGTCTGTACCCGGTCACAAGTGCGCCGGAGCGGGTTGCGGTCTGGCCACCACAGCCGGATCCTGCCGCGCCACCGGCCTGTCCGCCGATTCATGCCAGTCCCGTCCTTTCTGGCTGGCGCCGGACCTGGCGCGTGCGGCGGTCCGTGTGCATGACGTCTCCCCCCGCCGCGCATGCTGCCGATATCCAGGCTGCCGTTAGCCCGTCCGCCCGGTCAGGGGCAAAGGTCCCCAGGTCACGCGCCGCTCGGCCCGTTTCGCCCATGATGTCGCACCACCGACTTTACGTTCCCGGAGCCATTGCCCAGGCCAGTACAAAGCCAGGCAGTAACTGTTCTGCTGGAATTGGCGTCCTACTACCCGGGAATGTGAAATTCGCGTGACTGGTGATATGGGGGAGTGGCCTGTAGCGGCTGGTGAAAGAAATGATGATTGCTGCGCCGCCCGGTGGCGCCCGGGCTGTCGGCATCGGGGTGCGCGTCGTCCATCCGGGCCGCTTCGAGCAGGCCGAGCACGTGCTCGACCGCGGCGAGGCGGGCGTCCAGATCCCGGTCACGCGCCGCTACCTGCGCAGCGGTCGCGCCGCGCATCCGCTCCGCGTCGGCCAGTGCCTGCTCTAGCCTGCCGGTGCCGTCCAGGTATCGGGCATCGACGGACCGCTGGAGCCTGCGGGCGGCATCGCCCAGCCGGAACTGCAGGTCCGCCCGGGCCCGGCCGAACTGCCGCGCGACCAGGGCCGGTACCTCGCGCCGCAGTCGCGTTCTGGCCAGGTTCCGGCCGGCCTCGCCGGGAAGCCGGCGCCGGACCGCCCCGGCCAGCAGTTCGGTCTGGCCAGCCTGCTCGGTCACCTGGTAGAAGAACCGCAGATCGGGCACGAGACGCTCGGTGGCCGGGGCGACGGCTAGGTGCAGGCCGAGCAGGTCGGCCGCGGCCTGGCGGACGGCGGCCAGTTCGCCAGCGAGTTGGGTCGTGAGCCGCTCGTCCAGTCGGTTCAGTCCGTCCTCGAGCGCGGTGGTCCGGGCCTGCCGCCACGCCTCGGCCTCGCGCACGGCGAGTTCGGCGAGCCTGGCCTGGCCCGCCCGGTCGATCTCGCCGGCCGAGGCCGAACCGAGCGCGCCGCCGAGCAGGTCGTCCAGGTCGGCGCCGACCCGGCGGGCCGCTGCGGCCGCGTCGTCCACCGCAGCCTGATTCAGGGCTGCCAGCAGCCGGCGCGCCTCGGCCGCCACCAGGTCGGCGGCGTCCGACCGGCGGTCGCGGACCTCGGCCAGTTTGGCCGCGAACGCCCGCACCCGCTGGTCAGCCTCGGCCCCCTGGGATCGGCCGGCCCGCCGGGCCAGCAGCACCTCATCCCGGAGCGACAGGGCCATCCGCCGCGCGTGCCGTTCCACCGACCGGCGCAGGTCGCTGTCGCGCCTGGCGTCCAGGTAGCCGGTCAGGTCGGCGAGGAACCTGGCGAACCCGGGGTCGCCAGCGTCGGACAGGGCGGCCCGGGCCGAGACCGGATAGACCCCGACCGGCCGGCCGGCGGCCCGGGTGGTCACCTCGTCGGTGAATTCGAGTACCTCGGTCAGGTCCGTTCCGGAGAGCCGGTCGGCCTTGTTCAGCACAACGAACATCGCGACCGAGTCGCCGGCTACCCGTGCGATCAGATCCCGCTCGCTCGCGGACACCGGCGGGTCGGCGCTGAGCACGAAGATGGCGGCGTCCATCGTCGCGATCGCCTGGTCTGCCTCGGCGGTGTTCTGGCGGTGCACGGACCCGGTTCCCGGCGTATCGACCAGTTCCACGCCATGGGCCAGTAGTGGCGCGTTGACCGAGACCGTGACCGCGCTCAGGTTCCGCACGTTGCCCGGGTTACCGCGCTCGGTGACCAGGTCGTCCAGCGCGCTCAGCGGGTACTGCCGGATCTGCCCGTCGCCAGTCCGGACCGTCACCTTGTCCGCCGGGCCGTGCCGGACGGTTGTCGCCAGCGCTGTCAGCGGGGTCACGCCCACGGGCAGCACGGGCCGCCCGAGCAGTGCGTTAACCAAAGTGCTCTTGCCGCGCTTGGCCTCGCCGGCGACCAGGATCCGCAGCCGCTGGCCGGCCACCCGGCCGGTCAGGTCGGTGATGGCCGCGCGGTCCGGGTCGGTGCCGAGCGTGGCGAGCTCGCCCAGCGCGGCCGTGAGCGCGTCGGTGGATGCTGCTGTGGCGGACATGCGGCCTCCTACCCTGCTAGGTAGGGACCATTGGCGGCTCGGCCGCGGTTACCGGCGGGTCCCACCGCCCGCTGTCAGTTAGCCTACCCAGCCCGTAAGCGGCCTGTCAGCAAGGTTCTGGGCGGTTTGCCGGGCGACGGCTGCCCGCCGCCCGATGACATCCGCCCCAAGCTCAGATCTCGGCCTCGGACGGGGTCCGCCGGACGTGCCAGAAGCCGAGCACCGACAGGACCAGCATGATCGCTGCCGCGATGAACGAGACGATCGCCGCGATCAGGGCGATCTGCCCGATCTGCCAGAACGCGTAGGCGTTCAGCAGCATCCCGCGCAGCGTGGTGCCCTGGAACAACTCGGCAGCCTGCGCCTTGAGCTTGATGACCTGGAGCGGGGACAGCGAGTTCACGGCCGGCGGCTGGAGCTTGCTGCTCACCTGCGCATAGGTCTGGCCGCCGGCCACCTCTGACAGGTGCACGGCAATGAAGTGGTTCGCGTAGGTCTCGGCCTGCGCCCCGCTGGTCATCGACTGCCCGGCGTACTTCTTCATCGCCGTGGCGTCGGCCGCCGGCAACGACGTTACCGCCGGGCTGTTCGCCGGCGGGAACGTGATCTTCTGCGCCGATAGCTGCTGGTTCACCTGGTCGTTAGTAAATGTGTAGCCCCACATCAGCAGGGCGCCAGCCACGATCAGAACCACCGTGAGCAGCAGGCCGACCGAACTGACAAGCACATCGAATGTCTTTCGCCGCATGATCACAGCCCCCCGTTTCGCTGGTGATCGCATCGCCCGTGAATCCAGTGCCAGGCGGCGGTAGATACCCCCAGAGGTCTTCTACCCAGATCCGGCCCGCCGCAAGGGTTCCGGCCAGGAACGTGTGGGCGCCACCGACCCCCGGGCGCTGACCCGGGCCGGGGTGATCGGGCACCATGGAGCACGTCTCGTCGGATGAGTGAGCGGATCGGAGCGTCACACGTGGGAGCACAACCGGTGAGCGCGCTGCCCGTGGTCGCGGTGTTCGCGCTGGGCGGCACGATCGCGAGCGCCTCGGATTCCGGTGGCGGGGCGCTGGTCCGGCTGTCCGGGGCGGACCTGGTCGCCGCCATCCCGCAGGCCGGGCAGGTGGCGCGGATCGAGGCGCACTCGGTGACCATGGTTCCCTCCGGCGACCTGTCGATCGGCGACCTGATCCGGCTGCGCTCGCTGATCGAGCAGGCCCTGGCCGACGGTGCGGTCGGCGTCGTGGTCAGCCAGGGCACCGACACGCTGGAGGAGACCAGTTACGCGCTGGACCTGATCTGCGGCACTGACGCGCCGATCGTCTGCACCGGGGCGATGCGCAACGCGAGCCTGCCCGGCGCCGACGGCCCGGCGAACCTGCTGGCAGCGATCCGGGTCGCGGCCAGTCCGGCCGCGCGCGGACTCGGGGTCCTCGTGGCGTTCGGCGACGAGATTCACGCCGCCCGGTTCGTGCGCAAGCGGCACGCGACCTCGCCGGGCACGTTCGGGTCGCCGCTGGCCGGGCCGGTCGGGTACGTGATCGAGGACCGGGTCGTGATCCTGCTGCGGCCGCCCGGCCGGCTGCGCGTCGCGGTGCCCGACGACGCGCCGGACGCGCCGGTGGCGATCGTGCTGACCCACCTGGGCGATGACGGCGGCCTGGTCACGGCCGCGCCGTCGCTCGGCTATGCCGGGATGGTGCTCGCTGCGCTCGGCGCCGGTCACGTGCCCAGCCGGATCGTGCCGGCGCTGGAGTCGGCCGCCCGGCAGATCCCGGTCGTGCTGGCGTCCCGCACCGGGGCGGGAGACGTGCTGACCGGCACCTACGGGTTTGCCGGATCGGAATCCGACCTGCTCCGACGGGGGCTGATCCCGGCTGGCGGACTGGACCCCGCGCACGCGGCGGTGCTGCTCCGCCTGCTGCTGATGGCCGGAATCGACAGGGACCGGCTGGCGTACTACTTCGACCAGGCCTGCCGGGCCGACGGCCCGATCACTGCCACCGCGACGGGGAGCTGACCATGACCAACGCTGGATTTGCCGACCTGCCCGGGCAGCCGGGCGCCGGGCCGGATGCCGCCGACGGCGGATCCGGGCCGATGCCGTACGTCTGCCAGTCCTGCGGGGCTGGTTATGGTGATGCGGATCTGCGCTGGCGGTGCGACTGCGGGGGGATCCTGGATTTCCGGATGCCGGCCGCGCGGGTAGCTGACTTCCGCCCGGCCGCGTCCGGCGTGTGGCGGTACGCGAGCCTGCTGCCGCGGGCCGCGGTCGCCGCCCGGATTAGCATCGGCGAGCACGCCACGCCACTGGTGCTCAGCGAGCGGCTCGGCGTCCTGCTGAAGCTGGATCACCTGATGCCCAGCGGCAGCTACAAGGACCGCGGCGCGGCGGTGCTGGCGTCCCGGCTGAGCGGGCTGGGCGTCCGGGAGATCGTGCTGGACTCCTCCGGCAACGCCGGTGCCGCGATGTCGACCTACTGCGCGGCCGCCGGGATCGCCGCGACCGTCTTCGTCCCGGCGGGCAACTCGCCGATGAAGCTGGCCCAGAGCGTGGCGCTCGGCGCCCGGCTGCGACCGGTGCCCGGTCCGCGCCGGGCCGCCACGGAGGCGGCCAGGGAGGCGGCGGCGGACAGCTTCTACGCCAGCCACAACTGGTCGCCGGACTTCGGCGCCGGGCTGGCGACGCTGGCCCTGGAGATCTGGGAGCAGCTTGGCGGGCGGGCACCGAGCGCCGTGCTCGCTCCGTGCGGCAACGGCGGCATCGTGCTCGGCCTGGCGACCGGGTTCGACGCGCTGCTGCGCGGCGGCCTGATCGAGCGACTGCCGCGCCTGGTCGCCGTCCAGTCCGCGGCGTTCGGCTCGGTGGCCGATGCGCTGGCCCGCGGTCTTGACCAGCCGGAACGGCTCTCGGCCGGGGCCGGCACGATCGCCGAGGGAATCGCCTGCGAGCTGCCGGTCCGGGGCGCGCAGGTGCTGGCCGCGATCCGGGCCAGCGATGGCGCGGCGATCACGGTGACCGATCGGGAGATCACCGACGCCGCGCTGGCGCTGGCCGCCAGCGGGTTCTACGCCGAGCCGACCGGCGCGGTCGGCTACGCGGGCCTGCGGGCCCTGCGCGGCAAGGACGGCACCTCGGCGCTGCTCGGTGAGTCCCCGGTCGTGATCATCAGCGGATCGGGCCTGAAGTCCGGGCGCGCGCTCGCCGACCTGCGCGATCCATCCTGGTGGCCAGCCGGTTCCTGAGTACCTGGCCCGGCGGTTGGCGGTGCCGGCGCCTGGTAACGCGAGCGGTTGGCGGTGCCGGCGCCTGGTAACGCGAGCGGCCGGCGTCCGGCACCGCGCCCGGGCGGGGCGGTGGCGGACGCCGGCCGGAGCCGACTGCCGTGGCGCGGCTAGGGCGCCGCGCAGACCGCGTAGATGGTGAACTGCTGGGTGCCACCGCTCTCGTTGTCGCCGATGGCTGTCCAGCCGGTGGGGGTTCCGGTGGCCGGGGACGGCCGGGTGGTCTGGATGGTGACCTGGCCGATGCCGCTGCCGCCGCCCGCCCCCCACGAGGCGCCGCCGCCGACGGCGATGTCGCCGAGGGGGCAGAACGCGCCGTCCTGGGTCAGGGTGCCGTTCGGGACGCTCTGGGCCTGCGTGACGACCGTGACCGAGCCGAACGTTCCGGGCGGGCCAGCCGGTCCCTGCTTTCCCTGCGGTCCGGCCGGGCCCGGGGTCCCTGCCGGTCCTGCCGGTCCCTGCTTACCCTGCGGTCCGGCCGGACCCTGGGTCCCCGCCGGTCCTGCCGGTCCCTGGAGTCCCTGGAGTCCCTGCGGGCCGCGGGGGCCCTGCGGGCCGCGCGGGCCGAGCGTGTTCCACACCAGCGCCCGGTAGCCGCGCGGGCAACTGGACGTCCTGGGGATGAGCAGCGCGGACGGGGACTTGGCCGGCTTGTAGCAGGCCTTGATCTTGGCCGCGGCGGCCGCGGGGGTGATGCTGCTGGCGTTGGCGACACCGCCGATGCCGAGCAGGGCGACCGCGGCGGCCGCGAGGCCGGTTCCGGTCGTGGCGATCCACCGCGCCCGGTGGCCGTCTGCCGACTGTGCGAACATGACTGTCTCTCCTTCCTGGCCGGCCGTGGGCCGGCGCCCGGTGGCGCCGGTTCGCGCCGCGGGATGCTTCTCGGGGGTTCATGGCCGCCGTGCCGGGCGGCCATCTCTACAGTCGCGCTAAGGAGCGGCCCGGCACATCGTCCGGCTGCCCTAGCTGAGTTCCGGCCGGCCCTCAGATCCGTCCGACTGGCCCTTAGCCGCAGGCGATCCGGCGGCCGGCGTGGCCATCGCGGGGACGCCCCGCGGGCGTCCTGGCTGCCTTAGCCGGCGGGCGGAACGATCGCGCGGGCGACCGAGTCCGGCAGCGGACTGGCGTCCGGTGCGAGACGGTGCGCCACGGCCGCGGCCTCGACCCGGCTGGCGACGCCCAGCTTGGCCAGAATGTTGGAGACGTGCACGCTGGCGGTCTTGGCGCTGATAAAGAGCGCCTGGGCGATCTCGGGATTGGACCGCCCAGCCGACAGCAGCGCGAGGACCTCGCGCTCGCGCTCGGTGAGCCCGAACCGGGCGAGTTCGTCCGCCGGCGCCTGCTCCCCGTCAGATTCGGGGGCACCGTCGGCCAGGGGTCTGGCGGGATGGGCAAGGCGTGCCCGGCGGCGCAGGGCGGCTGCCTCGGCCATCATCGGCTCGGCGCCGATCCGCTCCGCGATCTCCTGAGCGCGCGCGACCACCTCGGCAGCCGACTGCCGGTCGCCCATGGTGCTGCGGGCCTCGGCCAGCCGCAGCAGCGCGTACGCCAGTGGGTAGGGCTCGCCGGCGTCCTGCCAGGCGGTGACGGCGGCCGACCAGGCTTCCGGCTCGCCCGCGCCGGCGGCCCGCGCCTCCTCGGCCAGCAGCAGCGCCCGGTACCCGAGCGCGGACGGCACCGGGGTGTCCAGGTCGACCGCGATCTTGTTGATCTCGGAGCGCCGCTGCCCGGACCGGGCCGGGATCTTCTGCCGCCGGTCGCGGGAGGCCACCGCCTGGTCGGCCTCGATCCGCAGTCCCAGCCACAGCAGCGGCCAGGTGTACCGGCCGCCAAGGACCGTCGCCTGCCCGGCCAGGCCGGCCGCCACCGCGGTGCGGCCGGCAGCCAACTCGCCCCGGCCGAGCGCGATCATGGCCTCGACGTAACGCATGGGCTGCACGAACTGGGCGCCGGCGGTGTCTCCCAGCGCTTGCTGGGCGCTATCCAGTTCGGCCGCCGCCTCGTCGTAGCGGCCGCGCATCGCGGCGGTCTCGGCCCGCAGTTGCAGCAGGGTGGCGCCGAACACTCCCTCGGGCGCCGTGGCCAGCGCATCGGCGGTCAGTTGCTCGGCCTCGGCCCACCGGCCCAGCCGGAGCAGTGGCTCGGCCTGGTTGCCCGCCAGATAGCAGCCGAGGGTGCGGGCCAGGCCCGACTTGGCCGCCAGCACCCGGCCCTCGGCGGCGACGCGGGCCGCTTCCTCGTGCCTGCCGAGCATCTCGAGCACGTCCGACAGGTTGATGTAGCCGCGCAGGGCCGTGACCGGGATGTCCAGGTCGAGTGCCAGCCGCAGGCCGGACCGGAGCGGCTCAAGGCCGGCCTCCGCCGGGCCGAGGTAGGACCTGGCCGAGCCGAGCGTGATGGTGGCGTCGGCCTCTACGTCTCGCGCACCGGCAACCCGGGCGGCCGTGGCTGCCCGGCCGGCCGCTACGGCGGCGGCCGCCATGTCCGAGTCCCGCGTCGCCAGTGTCGCCAGCGCGGCCTGCACCACGGCGTGCGCCCGGACGGTCTGATCGGCGGGCAGCAGCGCCAGTGCCTGCTCCAGCGACGCGGCCGCCTCGTCGGCCCGCCCGCAGTCCCGCTGCGCCTCCGCGTAGCGCTCCAGCAGCAGGACCCGCCGGACCGGGTCCGCATCCGGCGGCACGTCGGCGAGGGCATTGGCGAGCAGCACCCGGGAGCGGTCCATCGCGCCGCAGCGGCAGGCCGCCTCGGCCGCCAGCCTGGTGACCTCCACCCGGTCCAGTCCGGTCTGCTGCGGCGCGTCCGGCACCTGGGGCCAGATCTCCAGGGCCCGCTCCAGGTGCGCCATCGCCTCCGCCGGGGCGTAGGAGGTCATCGCGTGGCTGGCGGCGTTGATCGCGGACGTCAGCGCCCTGGGCAAATCGAGGGCGGCAAACCAGTGATGGGCGAGAGCGGCGGGCAGCGCGGTCGCGTCGATCAGGCCGCTGCCGCTGGTCAGGGCAGCGCCGTAAGCGGCATGCAGGCGCACCCGCTCGCCGGGCAGCATGTCCTCATACACGGCGTCTCTGGTGAGCGCGTGCCGGAACGCGTAGCCGTAGCCACCCGGGTCCACCACGAGCAGATGGTTCTCCACCAGTTCCCGCAGCGCCGCGTACAGGTCGGCCTCCTCGGCGTCGGTCACCTGCGCCAGCAGTCGGTCGGGCACCGTGCGGCCGGCCACCGCAGCGGTGCGCAGCACAAGCTGCGCTGCCGGGCTGACCGCGTCCACCCGGCTCACCAGCAGGTCTCGCAGCGAGGGCGGGAGATCCGCCGGATCGCCGTCTCTGCGGATCACCTCGGCGAGTTCCTCGACCAGGTAGGCGTTGCCGCCGGACCGATCGAACACCACGTCCGCCACGCCGGCCTGAAACTCGTCGCCCAGGATGGCCGCTAGCTGTGCCTCGACCTCCGTCCTGGTGAACCTGGCGAGATCGATCCGGTCCACCGACCGGACCCGGTCCCAGCTGGTGAGCAGGGTTCGGAGCGGGTGCCGGCGGTGCAGCTCATCGGACCGGTAGGTGGCGATCAGGAGCACCCGGCAGTCCCGCAGCGAGCGGACTAGCAGGGCCACCAGGTCCAGCGTCGCCCGGTCCGCCCAGTGCAGGTCCTCGATCACGAACGCCACCGGCCGGATGGCGCTCAGCCTGGTCAGCAGGCCGAGTACCAGCTCGAGCAACTGCGCGGGTTGCAGGTCGGCGCCGCGCGGCCCGACCGTCGGGCTGGCGGCGAGTTCCGGCACCAGGGCAGCGAGGCCGCTGCCGGCCGGTCCCAGAATATCCGCGAGATCGGCGGGTGGCGTGGTCCTGGCGAGCGTCCGCAGCGCATCGACGAGCGGGGCGAGCGGCAGGCCCTCGGCGCCAAGCTCCACGCACTGGCCGAGCAGCACCAGGTAGCCGTCGGCCGCGGCCCGCGCGGTGAGCTCGCCGACCAGCCTGGTCTTGCCGACTCCCGCCTCGCCTCCGACAATCGCGAACGCCGGACCGCTCTCGGCGGCCCGCCCGATCAGCGCGCTGAGCGCCGCGAGTTCCCGCTGCCGACCGACAAGCACCGGGCTGACGACACTGGCGCTCATGACATAGACAGTAGCGATAAAGGCCGCCCGCGCAGCGTCGAGGACGGGACTCTTCCGCACGGCTCAAGACTCTTCCGCACTCTTCGGCATGACTCCCGCAGATGGCACAGGCTAGGTCATTGACTCCCAAAACTTCTTTGTTTATGGTTCGTAAAAAAGTTCTTGGAGGTGCCATGACCACACACGCAGGCAGCCCGCCAGCAAGTGACAACCAGTTGAAGCGGAACGTGCTCGGCCTGCCCAGCGCGCTGGCGATGTCGCTGGCGTTCATCTCTCCGACCATCGGCGTCATCTTCATCTCGTCGCTGATCGCCGGAAAGGCCGGGCTGGCATCGCCGTTCATCTTCCTGGTCGGCACGCTCGGCATCGCGCTGATGGCGTCGACGCTGGCGCAGTTCACTAAGCGGGTCACCTCGGCTGGCACCTTCTACAAGTTCATCTGCCAGTCGTTCGGGACCTCGACGGCGTTCGTGGCCGGAATGGTGCTGCTGCTGTCCTACACGCTGCAGAGCCCGCTGAACACCAACCTCTTCGGCGGTTTCGTCAGCCAGACGCTGGCGGCGGACTTCGGCATCCACATTGCCTGGTGGGTGCTGATGATCTTCATCGTGGTGGCGATCGGTGCCCTCGCCTGGTACTCCGTTCACACCTCGATGCGTTTTGACCTGGCCTTTGTGATCGCTGAGGTGAGCGTCACCGGGATCTTGCTGCTGCTGATCATCTTCAAGGGCGGAGCGGCGGGTCAGGTGCCCTCATCGTTCCTGCCGACGCACTCGGCCTCCGGCTTCGGCGGCCTCGGCGAGGCGTTCGTCTTCATCGTGCTCGCGTTCTTCGGTTTCGAGTCGTCCACCACGGTCGCCGAGGAGGTCAAGAACCCGCGCCGGAACCTGCCGATCGCGCTGATCGGCTCGGTCGTGCTGACCGGCCTGTGGTTCAGCTTCGCGATGTACTCGATCATCGTCGGCTACGGGTCAGCGCACGTCGGGCAGATCGCCAGTGCGACCGCGCCGTTGCACGACCTGGCGGTCCGCTACATCGGCGGCTGGTATGGCAACCTGGTGGACCTGGCGGCGGTCTCGGCCATCATCGCCGTGCTGCTGGCGATCCACACCGCCAACTTCCGGGTGATCTACGCGCTTGGCCGCGATGGCGTGCTGCCCAGGCCGCTCGGGCGGACCCACCACAAGCACAAGACGCCGCACATCTCGATCATCGCCTACTCAATCTTCACGCTGGTGATCGGCCTGGTCGCGGGGGTCGCCTGGGGTCCGCTGCCCGCCTTCGGCGACATCGGCTACCTCTCGTCGCTGGCGATCCTGCCGGTGTACATCGGCGCGAACGTGGCCCTTCCGTTCTTCATCTACCGGCGTTACCGCAGCGAGTTCTCGGTCCTGGTGCACGCGATCTTCCCGGCGCTGTCCAGCCTGATCTTCCTGATCGCGATCTGGCTGAGCATTCACCCCTATCCGACCACGGCCCCGACGAACATCTTCCCGTGGCTGCTGGCGGTCTTCATGGTCGGATCGGTGATCGCGGCCGTGGTGCTGCGCCGGCGCCGCTCGCCGATGCTGGCCAAGCTTGGCGAGGTGCTGTTCATCCAGGGTGACGGCGCCGCCGGCGAGGACGCTGAGTCCGGCCCGGCACTGCCCGGCAGCGCGATGAGCCCGGACGGCATGGAGGCGGCCCAGGGCTAGCGAACATCCCGGTCGGCCCCGGTGCACAGTCCCGGGGCCGACCGGGTGCCAGCGGGCCGCCTGGCCGATGCTCGCTGGCGTACTTGTTATCCTTCTGAGAAGAAACTACCTGGCTGTAACAGATGTGCCCGGCGCGGGCACGAGAAGATGCCCCCGAGCGGGCGGAAAGGTGCGTCATGGGCAAGCTGACCGGCCGGAAGGCGCTGGTGAGCGGGGGCGCGTCCGGGATCGGCAAGGCGATCGCGCAGCTCTTCCTGACCGAGGGCGCGAGCGTGCTGATCTCGGACATCAACGACGAGGGGCTGGCGAAGGCCGTCGCCGAGCTGTCCGAATACGGCACCGTGGCCGGGGTGGCCGGCGACGTCCGCTCGATGGCTGACGCGAGCCGGATGGTCGCCGAGACCGTCAGCCAGTTCGGCGGCATCGACACGCTCGTCTGCAACGCCGGGATCACCAGCGTGATGCCGATCCAGCAGTTGTCCGAGGACGAGTGGGATGCCGTGCTCGGCACCAATGTGAAGGGCATGTTCACGCTGGTCAAGAGCGCCGTCCCGGAAATGATCGAGGGTGGTGGCGGCACCATCGTGACGCTCGGCTCGGAGATGGGCATCGTCGCGGTGCCCGAATCGCCCGCCTACAACGCGAGCAAGGGCGCGGTCATCATGTTCACCAAGTCCATCGCGATCGACCTGATCAAGCACAACATCAGGGTCAACGCGCTGTGCCCCGGCATCACCAGGACGCCGCTGCTCCAGGCTGAGGTGGACAACAGCATCGACCCGGCGAAGACCGCCGCGGAGCAGGCCGCATGGGCGCCGATCCTGCGGGTCGCCGACCCGGCCGAGATCGCCCAGGGCGCGCTGTTCCTCGCCAGCGACGCAAGTTCGTTCGCGGTGGGCAGCTGCCTGGTGCTTGATGGCGGATTCACGGCGCGGTGACCGGCGCGCCATGACGAACCCGGTGCCCAGGACCACCTACGTGCCCGCCGACGTGCGGCTGGCCAACCTCGTGCGGATCGTGCACGAACTGCGCGAGGCGGGCGCGCTGTCCCGTTCCGAGGTGGCCAGGCGGGTAGGCGTGTCGCTGCCCACCGCCCACCGGCTGGTCTCGGATCTGGCCGGCCTGGACCTGGTCGGCGAGGAGAGCGTACCGGCCGACGGCACCAGGCTCGGGCGGCCACCCGTGGTGTACCGGTTCCGCGACGACGCGGCGGTCCTGGTCGGCATGGATGTCGGCAACGAGACCACCAGGATCGCGGTGACCGCGCTGTCCGGCCGGGTCATCGCCTCCCAGGCGATGACCACCGAGAGCATCGGGACCGATCTCGCCGGGGCGCTGGCCGGGAAGGTCACCGAACTGCTCGCCAGCACGCCGGGGCCGGTCAGGGAACTGGCCGGCGCCGGCGCGGGCATCGCGTCGGCCGTCGACGGCGGCGGCATCCTGCGCGATCCTCCGCTGCATAAGCAGTGGAACGGCCTGCCGCTCCGTGACCTGCTCGCCGACCGGCTCGGATGCGACGTTCTGGTCGCGCAGGACGACCATCTGTCGCCGATCGCCGAGAGCAGCGACCAGGGCACGGTCCCGGGCGCCGCGTCGGTGCTCGTGCTGGAGATCGGCCGGGGCATCGGCGTCGGCCTCACGATCGATGGCGTGCCGGTGCCCGGCAGCAGGCACCGGTTCGGCCGGATCGCCGGCTGGCCCGTGCTGAGCCTGGCCGGCCAGCCGGGCACCCTCGGGGAATTCCTGGTGACCAGCGGCCTGGTGGCCCAGTACCGGGAGGCCGGCGGGTCCCGGGAGGTGACCGACGGCGCCGGACTGGCCAGCGTCGCCCGACGGGGTGATGAGCGGGCGCGAGAAGTCTTCGGCTGGGCCGGCGAGCAGATCGGCGACGTGGTGACCAGGCTGTTCCAGCTCTGCGACCCCGAAGCCGTCGTGATCGGCGGCGGCATGGCCCGCGCCTACGACCTGCTGGAACCGGCCATGGCGAGCGGCCTGCCGCTGGACGCGGACCTGAAGGTGGCGCGGAGCGTCCTCGGCGAGCAGGCCGTGGTGACCGGGGCCGTGCTGACGGCCGGAACATTCGTGGAGGGCTGGCTGCACCGGCAGCTTGCCCGCGCCTAGCAGCACGACGCGGGCTGGCGGCGGTCGGCCACCGCCCGCAGACGGATCCGAATCCCGAGAATGAGGAGTTGACCCCCGATGAAGCAGTTGCCCGCGCTGATCGATGGCAAGCCGGTGGAGACCACGGCCGAGGTGCCGGTCGAGGACCCGTCCACCGGCGAGGTGATGGCGGTGACCGCGGACTGCGGGCCCGGCGAGATCGACCTCGCGGTGACCGCCGCGCAGACCGCTGCCGCGTCGTGGCGCCGGACGGCGGTCGCCGACCGGGCCAGGCTGCTGCGCCGGATGTCGGCGCTGATCGAGCGCGACCTGGACAGCCTCGGCCGCCTGGAGGCACAGCAGACCGGCAAGCCGCTGCGCCAGGGCCTGCGGGACGCCGAGATCACGGTCCGCTACTTCGACTTCTACGCGAGCGCGGTGGAGACCTTCTACGGCAACTCGTTCCCGCTCAACGACACCACCTCGGTCCAGACGATGTGGGAGCCGCACGGGGTGACCGCGCACATCATCCCGTGGAACTACCCGATGCAGATCCTCGGCCGCTCGGTCGCCCCGTCCCTGGCCATGGGCAACTGCGTCGTGCTCAAGCCCGCCGAGGAGGCACCGCTGACCGCGCTGAAGCTGGCCGAGCTTGCGCTGGAGGCGGGCTTCCCGCCCGGCGCCTTCAACGTGGTCCCCGGCTACGGGGAGTCGGCCGGGGCGGCGCTCACGGCGCACCCGGGGATCGGCCACATCTCCTTCACCGGCTCGGTTGAGGTAGGCAAGATCATCAGCCACGCGGCCGCCGACCTGCTGGTGCCGGTCATCATGGAACTCGGCGGCAAGTCGCCGAACCTGGTCTTCGCCGACGCCGACCTGGACCGTGCCGTGCCGGTGATCGTGAACTCGATCCTGCAGAACGGCGGCCAGACCTGCTCAGCCGGATCCCGCCTGCTGGTGCACGAGTCCATCCACGACGACCTGGTCGCGCGGATCGCCGAGCACTTCCGGGGGGTGCGGGTCGGCCCGGCGCTTGGCGACCCCGACCTCGGCCCGCTGATCTCCGGGCCGCAGCGCGACCGGGTGGTCTCCTTCGTCTCCGAGTCCGGCCGCGGCGGCGACCTGCTGACCGGTGGTGAGCCGCTGACCGGCGGCGGCTACGGCAACGGCTACTTCTATGCCCCGACCCTGATCGACAACGTCACCCCGGACCAGCGGATCTTCCACGAGGAGGTGTTCGGCCCGGTGCTCGCGGTCACCACCTTCGCCACCCACGACGAGGCCGTCGAGCTTGCCAACGGCACCGATTACGGGCTGGTCACCGGGGTGTGGACCACCAACGTCAGCACCGCGCAGCGGATGATCCGCGACATCAAGGCCGGGCAGGTGTTCGTCAACACCTACGGCGCGTCCGGTGGCGTGGAGCTTCCGTTCGGCGGCTTCAAGCAGTCCGGCTACGGCCGGGAGAAGGGGGCCGAGGGCCTGCGGGGCTTCGCGCAGGTCAAGACCGCCATCATCGCGTCATGACGGCGGCGATCACGGCGAGCCTGCCGATCCCGCTGGACCCGGCTGCGGAACTTCCGGTCGGCCTGGACGATCCGGCCCTGGACACCCCGGCGATGCTGGTCGACCTCGCGGTCGCCGAGGCCAACATCGCGGCGATGGCAGGCTATGCCAGGCGCGCGGGGGTGGCGCTGCGCCCGCACGCCAAGACGCACAAGAGCGTCGCGATGGCCCGCCGCCAGGTGGCGGCGGGCGCGGCCGGCTTGTGCGTGGCGACCGTCACCGAGGCGGAGGTGCTGGCCGCGGCCGGGCTCACCGACCTGACGCTGGCCTATCCCGTGGTCGGCGAGCGCAAGCTCGCCCGCCTCGAGCGGATCTGCCGGGACGCCGACGTCACCCTGGTCGCCGACTCGGCCGCCGTCGCCGACGGCTATCAGCGGGCGGCCGGGGGCGCGGGGCGGACGCTGACCGTGCTGGTCGAGGTGGACACCGGCATGCACCGGGTCGGGATCTCGCCGGACCGGGTGACCGAGCTTGCCGGGACCATCGCCCGGTCGCCCGGTCTGCGCTTCGGCGGCATCCTCACGCACGCCGGCCAGGCGCACGATGCGGTCGACCAGCCGGGCATCGAGCGGGTCGCCCGGGCCGAGGCCGCCATCATGGGCGACGTGCGGGCCGCATTGGAACGGGCCGGGCACGAGGTCGCCGTGGTCTCCGCGGGTTCCACGCTGACCGCCAGGTACCTGACGGCGGCGGACGGCATCACCGAGATCCGCCCGGGCACCTACGTCTACAACGACCTGCGCACGCTGGCCTGCTGGTCGTGCACCGCCGACCAGATCGCGGTGACCATGCTGGCCACCGTGGTCAGCGCGGACGGCAGCCGGGTGACCGTCGACGCGGGCAGCAAGACCCTGACCGCCAGTCAGGACCCGGCCTACGGCAGCGGCTATCTGCTCGGCCGGCCCGACGCCAGGTTCACCAGGGTCTCGGAGGAGCACGGCGTGCTTGCCGTGCCGGACCGGCCCGCGCTCGCGGTGGGGGACCGGGTCCGGATCCTGCCGATCCACGCGTGCGTCTGGTCCGACCTGCAGGCCGAGGTGTACGGCCTGGCCGACGGGCAGATCATCGAGCGGATCAGGGTGGACGCGCTCCGGCACAGCCTGTGACGGAGCGCGGTCCCGGCGCGGCGGAGTTAGCGGCCGAAGTCGAAGAACTCTCCGATGCCGCGCTCGGCCGCGGCGATGAGCACCAGCGCGACGCAGGCGGCGTCCACGACCGCCGAGCCCACCGAGTCGAACACGACCCGCCGGCCGCGGCCGGCGGGTCGCTGGCCGGACAGGATCCGCCCGAGCGGGACGATCTCCGCTGGGTCGCGGCCCGCGGGCAGGTAGCCAAGCTCGCCAACGGTCCGGGCGTCGGACGGCGAATCCGCGACCAGATCGGCGTCGTCCAGCAGGCCAGGGCCCAGTTCCCGCTTCCCCGCCGTGTCGGCGCCCATCGCCAGGATGACCGCGTCGTCGCGGACGCTCCCGGCGGCCAGCACGGGCGCCCTGGCCGGGGTCGCGGTCAGCACCACCGGCGCGCCCGCCGCGGCCTCGCCGGGCGTTCCGCAGACCGTCGCCGGGATGCCCAGGCCGGCGGCGTGCGCGGCGGCGTCCTCGGCCGCCCCGGCGCCCCGGCTCCACAGCCGGAGTCCGGACACCTCGATCGTCTGCGCCAGTGCGGTGATGGCGTTCCGGCCGACCGGGCCGGTGCCGATGACCGCTACCTCGTTCGGGCCGGGCGCGGCCAGTGCGCGGGCGGCGACGGCGGCGACCGCGGCCGTCCGCATCCCGGTCAGCGCCGCCGAGTCCAGCACCGCCCGGACCGCGAAGCCGACCGGGTCGAACGCCACGATCAGCCCGTCCGCGCTGCCGGCGTCGGGCCTGATGTTGGCCTTGACGGACAGCAGCGCGGGATCGAAGATCGCCCCGGACTTCAGGTGCAGCGCAGCGCCGGGAACGCGAAGCTGCGCCGAGTCCGCCACCGCCCGGCTGTCGCCCGCCGTGGCCGCCAGCGCGGCCGCGACCGCCTCGATCAGCCCGGGCCAGTCGAGCAGGTCCCGGACCTCGGACCGGGTCAGCAGCCGGACCGGCCGGAGGTTACCTGTGCTCACCGCAGCGCCTCCCTGGCGTCGGACGGGCCTGCGCGGTAGCTTGCCCGCAGGCTCGTCGGGTAGTACCAATAGTAGTATGGCTAGTATGAAGGTGAGTATCAGCCTCCCTCAGGCTGATCTGGAGTTCCTGGACGGCTACGCCCACGAGCACGGCCTGCCGTCCCGGTCCGCGGCACTGCACAGCGCGGTCGGCGCACTCCGCGCGGCGCAGCTTGGCGACGCCTACGAGGATGCCTGGGCGGCCTGGGCCGAGTCCGATGGGGCGGCGTGGGACGCGGCCGCCGGGGACGGACTGGACCGCTGAATGCGGCGCGGTGAGATCGTCGTCGTGAGCCTAGATCCGGTACTCGGATCGGAGGCCGCCAAGACCCGCCCGGCGGTGGTCGTCAGCAACGACGCGGCGAACGCCACGGCAGCCCGGCTTGGCCGTGGCGTCGTCACGGTGGTCCCGGTGACCACCAGTATCGACCGGGTCTACCCCTTCCAGGTGCTGCTTCCGTCGGCGGTGACCGGCCTGCGGCATGACTCCAAGGCGCAGGCCGAGCAGGTCCGCTCGGTATCGGTTGACCGGGTGGGCGCCCGAATCGGGCACCTGACCCCGGACCTCCTCGCCGCTCTGGACAACGCGCTCCGGCTGCACCTTGCGCTGTGAGAGCGGCCGGGCTAGCTGCCCCGGACCGCCCGGATCGACTCGCGCAGCGAGGAGGTCGTCGCGATCACCGCGGACGGCTCGTAGCCGCAGTGCGCCATGCAGTTCGCGCACCTGGGGTCCTTGCCGCGGCCGTAGGCGTCCCAGTCGGTGGTCTCGATCAGCTCGGAGTAGGTCTTCGCGTAGCCGTCCGCCATCAGGTAGCACGGCCGCTGCCAGCCGAGCAGCGAATAGGACGGGATCCCCCAGGCAGTGCAGCTGAAGTCCCGCTTGCCCTCAAGGAAGTCCAGGAACAGCGGCGAGTGGTTCAGCCGCCAGCGCTTACGGTTGCCGCCGTCGAAGGCCTTGCGGAACAGTTCCCTGGTCTCGTTCACGCCGAGGAAGTGATCCTGGTCCGGTGCCTTCTCATAGGCGTACGCGGGGGAGATCTGCATCTCGTCCACGCCCAGGTCGTCGTTGAGGAAGTTGAGCACGTCGATGATGGTCTGCGGGGTGTCGGTGTTGAAGAAGGTCGTGTTGGTGCTGACCTTGAAGCCCCGGCGCTTGAGGTCGGCGATGGCCTTGACGGCCTCGTCGAACACGCCCTGCTTGCTGACCGCCTCGTCGTGCCGCTCGCGCAGGCCATCGATGTGCACGACCCAGGAGAAGTACGGCGACGGCTTAATGTCCAGCTTGTCGATCTTCTTGGCGACCAGCATCGCGTTGGTGCACAGGAAGACGAACTTCTTGCGCGCGATCAGCTGCCGGACGATCTCGTCGATCTGCGGGTGCATCAGCGGCTCGCCGCCGGCGATCGACACCATCGGCGCGCCGGATTCCTCGATCGCCGCGATGGCCTGCTCGACCGGCATCCGCTGCTTAAGGACCGACGCCGGGTGCTGGATCTTGCCGCAGCCCGCGCACTTCAGGTTGCAGGCGAACAGCGGCTCTAGCTCGACGAGCAGCGGGAACTTGTCGTTGCGCGCTAGCTTCTGGCGCAGCAGGTAGGTTCCGATCCGCACGCTCTGCCGCAGTGGCATAGCCATTAGTGCCTCAGCTCCTTGGGAAGGCCGAACTGGATGGACTCGGTGGCCACGACGACCTCCTCGGTCTGGACCGGCCCGAGCCCGGACAGTGCGGTGACGATCTGCTCCACCACGGCGGGCGGGGCAGAGGCGCCGGCGGTGATGCCCACGGTCGAGGTCCCGGCGAGCCAGTCCAGCCGGATGTCCTCGGGGCCGTCGACCAGGTAGGCGGGCGTGCCCGCCCGTTCCGCGGTCTCCACCAGCCGTCGCGAGTTGGATGAGTTCGCCGAGCCCGCCACGATGACCAGGTCCGACGTGGCGGCTACCGCCTGGACGGCGCGCTGCCGGTTGGTGCTGGCGTAGCAGATGTCGTCGCTGCCCGGCCCGCGGGCCTGCGGGAAGCGGTCCTTGATCGCCTCGACCATCTCGTCCGCGTCGGCGGCCGACAGCGTGGTCTGGGTCAGGTAGGCGACCTTGCCGTCGTCCGGCGGGCGCAGCCGGTCCACGTCGCTGGGCCGTTCCACCAGGACCATCGCCTCCGGTACCTCGCCGAGCGTGCCCTCGACCTCGTCGTGACCAGCGTGCCCGATCAGGGCGACCTGGTAACCCTCGGCCGCGAACCGCCGGGCCTCGGCGTGCACCTTGGCGACCAGCGGGCAGGTCGCGTCGACCGTGACCAGGTCACGTCGGGCGGCCTCGCGGCGGACCTCGGGCGAGACGCCGTGGGCGGAGAAGACCACCCGCGCCCCGTCGGGCACCTCGTCAAGCTCGTCCACGAAGATCGCCCCGGCCCGCTCAAGCTCGGCGACCACCCGGGCGTTGTGCACGATCTGCTTGCGCACGTAGACCGGGGCCCCGTACCGGCGCAGCGCCCGCTCCACGATGTCGATGGCCCGCTCCACGCCCGCGCAGAACGACCGCGGCCCGGCCAGCAACAGCTGCCGGGTGCCTGCCGCCGCCGCCCACCTGGCCAGGGCGGGCCCGGACAGCCGCAGCGCGCGCAGCGCCGCCAGTCCGCCGGTGACCGTGCGCGGATCGATCAGCGGCCGGCCGGGCTGGTCGGAGATCGCTCGGAGCACCACCGACGGCAGTCCGGGGGCCGCGGCGAGCAGCGGAGCGGACTCCAGGTCGGCCGCGATCGCACCGGTCGCCGCCACGGCGTCGTGCCCGCCGCGCCGGACCAGTCGGTCCACGCTGGCGATTGGCCCGACCCTGGCCCGCAGGCCGGACCGCCGAAGCTCGCCGGCCAGCAGCGGCGCGGACGGGCAGTCCAGGACCGGCCCGGTGCCGGTCACCCGGGACGCGACCACCAGATCGCCCACCCCGAGGTCGCGGACCAGGCCGCCGCCGACCCCGCCCACGGCGATCGAGTCCGGCGCCAGCCTGGACAGGTAGTCCCGGGCGGCGGCGGACCGGCCCGGGCCGTACCCGGTGCACACGACCTGGCCGTGCCCGCCCAGGCCGCGCCGGAGCGCCCGGGCCTCGACCCGGAGCGGCGCGCAGACCACAAGTCCGCTCATCGGCGGCTGCCCAGGTACCTGCCCAGCGCGCTGACCGGGAACACGATCCGGTACAGGTGGTAGTTGATGTAGAAGTCGCCGGGGAAGCCGGTGCCGGTGAAGACCGGCTCGTCCCAGCCGCCGTCCTCGCGCTGGGTGTCGGCCAGCCAGGCGACGCCGCGATCGGCGGCGCGCATCGCCTCCGGGTCACCGGCGGCGATCAGGGCGAGCAGCGCCCAGGCGGTCTGCGAGGCGGTGGATTCGCCCCGGCCGGCCCAGGACGGGTCGGTGTAGGACCTCAGGTCCTCGCCCCAGCCGCCATCGGCGTTCTGGTGCTCGATCAGCCAGCGCACCGCCCGCCGGATGGCCGGCTTGCCCGGCTGCACGCCGGCCGCGATCAGGGCCGGGACGACGGCGCCGGTGCCGTAGATGTAGTTGGCCCCCCACCGGCCGAACCAGGAGCCGTCCGGCTCCTGGTTCCGCAGCAGCCAGACCACCCCGCGCCGCACCGGCAGCGTCCCGGCCCTGCCCTCGGCCGCGAGCGCCTCGATGGTGTGCGCGGTCACGTCCGCCGACGGCGGGTCGATCACCTCGCCGAAGTCGCAGAACGGCAGCTTGGTGACCAGGGTGCCGGTGTTGTCGGCGTCGAACGCCGCCCAGCCGCCGTCCCCGGATTGCATGCCGTTCAGCCAGCGCAGCGCGCGCTCCATGGCTGCGGCGGCGGCCCCGGCGGTGCCAGCGGCCCCGGCGCTGGCACCATCGGGCAGGTTGACCCGGCGCAGCGCCAGGATCGCCTCGGCGGTGTCGTCGATGTCGGGGTAGTTGTCGTTGTCGAACTCGAACGCCCACCCGCTCGGCTGCAGATCACGCCGGCGGACCTGCCAGTCACCCGGCCCGCGGATCTCCTCGCCGAGCACCCAGGCCGCCGCCGAGCGGAGCGCCTCGTGCTCGGGCGGCAGGCCGGCGTCGGACAGGGCGATCATGGCCAGGACCGTGTCCCAGACCGGCGACTGGCAGGCTTCAAGCCGCCGGACCGGGCCGTCCGGTGTGTCCGCCCAGATCGTGAACCGGTCCAGGCCCTCCAGGCCGCGCTTGATGATCGGGTGGTCGAGGCCGTAGCCGAGCAGGTGCAGGGCCATCAGCGAGTAGACCCACGGCGGCTGGATGCCGCCCCAGCAGCCGTCCCGCTCCTGCCGGGCGATGATCCACTCGGCGCACCGGCGCAGCGCCGCCGTGCGCATCGCGGTTGCGGGCAGCGACGGCCGCAGCCGGCGCTCGTAGCGGTGCAGTGCCTTGTCCAGGCCGCGGAACGCCCGGGACCACGGATCGTTCAGGTCGCCCCGGTCCCGGCGCCCGTACGGACCGGTCGTCGGAACGTGCAGCTCAGGCAGGCCGAACGGCAGCGGATGGACCGGCCGGAACGAGTTGACCACGGTCAGCGGCACGATCGTCTGCCGTGCCCAGCAGGCCCAGTCGTAGACGTTCAGCGGGAACCAGGACGGCAGGTAGATGATCTCCGGCGGCATCACCGGCAGGTCATCCCAGGACCATAGGCCGAACAGGGCCAGCCAGATCCTCGTGAACACCCGGGTCGCCTCGATGCCGCCGGCCCGCCTGATCCACCCGGCGGCCCGGCGCATGTGCTCGGCGTCGGCCGGGTCGCCGGCCAGGCGGAGCGCCACGTAGGCCTCGACCGTGGTGGACAGGTCGGCGTCGCCGCCGCGGAAGTTGGCCCAGGTCCCGTCGGCGCGCTGGCAGGACCGGATCCACCGGGCCGCGGCGGCGGTCTGCCCCGCCGTCCGCACCCCGAGGAACTCGCGGAGCAGCAGGTCCTCGGCGTCCATGGTGACGTTGGTCTCCAGTTCGCCCTGCCACCAGCCGGCCGGGTGCTGGAGGCTGAGCAGGTGGCCGGTGGCGCGATCCAGGGCGGCCCGCGCCGCGGCGGCTGCCGCTGGCCGGCCAGCCGCGGCCGCTGCCTGGCCGGGAGTCGTCCCGGTCATCGGCGGGGCGGCTGCCGGGATCCGCGCGGCACCCGGCGACGTCCGCGCCGTCACCACTGCCTCGCCGTGA